>JANXTX010000018.1 GCA_025352165.1 Caulobacteraceae bacterium
CTGCCCTCGGAAGTCGCCGAGGCGTACATCTATCTGATGCGCGGCGGCTACACGACCGGCCAGGTCATGCGCCTGGACGGCGGCTGGTCGATGGTCTGACCTTGCTCACGTGCCCCCTCCCCCCTTCGGGGTCCCTCTCCCCCGTAAAGAAACGGGGGAGGATTTATCGGGTTAGCAATCCTCCTCCGCGAAGCGGGGGAGGGGGACCCCGAAGGGGTGGAGGGGGCACGCGCCGCGCGCAGTCCTTGGGGGACTAATGCTCAGCCCTTCAGAAACGCCCGGGCAGCCGCGAGGAATTCGTCCGGCGCGTCGAGGGGTACCGGATGGCCGGCGCCCACGACCTCCGCGAACATCGCGTTCGGAATGGTCTCGATCATCCGCGCGGCAACCTCCGGTGACAGCAGATCCGATAGCGCGCCACGGATCAGCAGGGTCGGGACGGTGATATTGGCGCAGGACTTCCAGCCGGTTGCCGCGTCGCGCGGCCGAAGCGTGCTGACAGAGCGCAATGCCCGATCAAAGCGATAGGTCCAGGTCCCGTCTTCAAGGCGCATAAGGCTGTAGTCGCTGCGATGGCGATGATGATCTACCGGCGGCAGGGAATTGATCGCTCGGGCGGCGGCGAACGCGGCCTCCTTGCTGGGAAATATGTCGCTGGCCTGCGAACTTGCCGCGATCCGCTGTGAGCCGGTGCGGATCAGTTCAGGACCGATGTCCACGATCACCGCCGCCGCCAGTTCCGGCGGTCGACGCCCGGAGTATTCGATCGTCACCATCCCGCCCATGGATAGTCCGAGCAGGGTGAAGTCGTTCAATCCCAGCGCCTTGACGAACGCCGTCAGGTCGTCCGCCATGTCCTCGATGCCGTAGGCGTCCGCCGGCGCCCAGCCGCTCTCGCCATGACCGCGTTGATCCAACGCGATCACCCGATAACGGTCGGTCATCTCCTCGGCGAAAGCGTCCCAGGAACGCGCATGCCCGGTGTAGCCATGCAACAGGACAAGGGTCGGCGCCCCTTCTCGCGTGGATGGCCAGTCGCGATAGTGGAAGCGCAGGCCGCGCATCTCGACAAGTTCATCGGCAACCTTGGCGTTCAAACTGGACATCAGCGGTCCTCCCGGAGACTCTTTTGAGCTATGAACCTAGCGGCTGGCGGGCATGGAGTCATGGAAGTTGAAACCGCATCGGAATCTCCGCCGACGAACCACCGCCTTGGCATTGCTGACCGCCCTGGTGCTTGGCTCGGCGCCCACCGCGGCGGAGCCTTCCTGGACGGTCGGGGAACTGACTGTCACGCCAAGGCCCGGGCCGGTGCTCTGGAAGGTGTCCCGCGGCGCGTCCGTTGTCTGGATCATCGGCACGTTGCCGGTGATGCCCAAGGGGCAGGCCTGGAACAGCGCGCGGCTGGAACGGGTGATCGACGGCGCCAATGTCGTGCTGATCCGCCCTCGCGCGACGCTCGACTTCTTTACTGTCATCGGCATCCTCACTCACCTTAACCTGCCGCATGACCGGACCCTCGATCAGGAACTGTCGGCGGAACTGGCGGCGCGTTTCGCCCGCGTCCGGGCGCTGGTTGGCCAGAATGCCGCCCGCTACGCCCATCTAAAGCCGGTCTGGGCGGGCCTGCGCCTCTATCTGGATTACAATGCCGCCGCGAAGATGACCCGCGACGAACCGGAGGCGACGGTTATCCGGCTCGCCCACCGTCACCATGTGGTTGTCCATCCGATCGCCACCTATCGCGGCAAACCGGTGGTCAAGAACCTCGCCAATCTCACCGACGCACAGTCGCGATCATGCCTCGCCGACGTGGTGCGGGACGTCGAGTTCGCCAGCGCCAACGCCGCGCCCGCCGCCGAGGCCTGGGCTCACGGCGACCTGAAGACCGTCCGTGCTCACTTCGCCGAACCGGCCTTCCTGCTCTGCCTCGAGCAATCGCCGTCGTTCGTCGCGCTGGCCAACCAGAACGTCGACGACACCGTCAAGGCGATCGACGCCGCCCTCGCCCATCCCGGCAAGAGCGTCGCCGTCTTCAGCCTCGACGATCTGTTGCGCGACGGGGGCGCGTTGGCGCGGCTGAGGACGGAAGGCGCGACAGTGACCGCGCCTGAAAGCTAGAGCGTCCGACCCAGGTTCGCGCCGTCGTGGATGGCGGTCATGATGGAGTTGCGGCCGCGGGCGTCGCCGATCAGGTGGTGGGAGACGCCCGCTTCGGTCAGCTCCTCGGCGAGGTCGCGGTTGGGTTCGTTGAAGCCGACCAGCACCACGGTGTTGGCGCCGATGCGGCGCGAGCGGTCGGTGAAGAGGACGCCGATCTCGATGTCGTTGCCGGTGATCCCGCGTAGGTAGTGGCCGCCGATGAACTCGAAGTCGCCCGACATCAGCCGCTCGCGCGCCGCTTCGACCGTGGAGGGAGGGAAGGGGACGTTCTCGCCCAGCTGCTGCATGCGCGAGACCAGGGTAACGCTCAGTCCAGCTTTGAGTAGCATGTCGGCAGCCGAGATCGCCTCAAACGTGCCGGTGTCGTCGAAGATCGCCGCGGGGCCCTTGAAGTCCGGCTTCGCGCCGACGCCGAACAGCCGCCAGCTGTCGAGCACATGCGGCAGGTCGTGGCCCGGAATCGGGCGGGCCGGGGTGGAGACCTGGAAACCGTCCGTGCGCGGGGTGGTTCCAGTGGCAATGATCACCTCGTCAGCCGCGATCTGCGCGACCTTCTCGGCATCGACCATCGAGTTGAGATGCACCACGACACCCAGGCTCTCGATCTCCTCGGTGAGCCACGAAGTAATCGCGCCGACGTCGGCGCGGTGGGGGGCCTGCGCCGCCAGTCTCACCTGGCCGCCCAGCCGCGAGGTCGCCTCGTGAAGTTCAACGGCGTGGCCGCGCAGGGCGGCCGTCCGCGCGGCTTCAAGTCCGGCTGGGCCGCCACCAACAATCAGCACCTTCTTGACGAAAGAGGCCTTGCCGTCCGGCTCGAAGCTGATCCTGTCCTCACGCGCCGCGGCGATGTTGACGACGCAGCCGAGTACGCCGCTGGACATCAGCTGACCGACGCAGCCCATGTTGGTGCCGATGCAGGGGCGGATGCGATGCTCCTGGCCGTCGCGCGCCTTGTTGACCAGGCCCGGGTCGGCGATCAGCGCCCGCACCATGGAGATCATGTCGCCCTCGCCGCTGGCGACGATGGCGCTGGCGTGGTCGAGGGTCATGATCCTGCCGACGACGATGGTCGGCTTGGAGACTGCCCGTGTGATCACCCGGTTGGCGTCCATCTCCGCACCCAACGGCGCGTCAGACGGCGCGATCAGCGTGTGGAAACGCCAGTAGGCGCCCATGTGCAGCGAGACATAGTCGACCAGCGGCTCGACCGCCTGGGCGATCCGCGCATTCTCGGCAGCCGCCAGCCCGCCGGGCACATGGTCCTCGTTCGGCAGCCGCACGCCCACCGCGAACTCGGCGTCGCCGACCGCCGCGCGCACCGCGTTGATCACCTCGACCAGGAAGCGCATGCGGTTTTCCGGCGAGCCGCCGTAGTCGTCGGTGCGATTATTAAGGGCGGGGGACAGGAATTCGTGGATCAGATAGCCGCTGGAGGCATGGATATCGACGCCATCCAGTCCGGCGTCGCGGCAGCGCACGGCAGCCGTGGCAAAGCAATGCACGACGTCGTCGATCATCGCCTTGGTCATGGCAATCGGCACGATGCCGGTCATCACGTTGGGGATGGCGCTGCATGACCAGGTTTCAGGCTGTGGGCCGACGCCGGGGTGTGAGGCACCCGGGTGATAGAGCTGCTGGAACAGCTTCATGCCGTGCGCGTGCACGCGACTGCTGATCTCCTTATAGAAGGGTAGGCAGGCGTCGGAATAGAGCGGCAGGATGGAGGGAGCGCGCGGATGCACGCTGGTCGCCTCCATCGTCGACATGCCGACACCGCCGCGCGCCCGCGCCTCGTGATAGGCGATCAGCGACTCGCCGGTCAGCAGCGTGCCGTGCGCCGAGCGCACGATGCGATTGGGGATGGTGACACGGCCGACCTTGATCGGCTCGAACAGATTTCCGTACCGAGCCATGCGATCACTCCCTTGGCGGGTGGTTTGTCGTGAGCATTGCGTCGCTCACGGGCCCCCTCCACCCCTTCGGGGCCCCCCTCCCCCGTAAAGAGAACGGGGGAGGATTTATCCGGTTAGCAATCCTCCTCCGCGAAGCGGGGGAGGGGGACCCCGACGCCGACGTGAAGGGGGCGTGAGCCGTGCGCCGTTCATCCCAGTCGGGTTTCACCTATTCCGGCGCAACGCCTCCCGCTTCGCCGGCGGCGATGAAGCGGTCGATCATGTGATGCATGTGTCGGATGCGCATCTCGGTGTACTTTCCGAAATGCACCAGTCCGTTGCCGGAGGCCTTCAGACCGGTCTGTACATGCGGCAGATTGCTGAAGTCCTGATCGAAAACCGCCGCCAGCCCGGCCAGTTCCGGAGGAGCGGCATCACACATCATGTCGTCGAAACCCATTTCGATCGGCGGTGCGGGCTTCGGCCGCGGCTGGCCCTTGGGGACTCGGGCATGCATCATGATGTCCATGATGCCGCTGTCGGGGTCGAGGCCGTTCGGCCGCCAGCGATAGGTCAGCTTCTGGCCCTCGCCCGCCCAGAGGCTGATGTTCGGGAACAGGTTGTAGAGCAGAGCGTCCATCATCTCGGCGTCGGAGGCGGCGCTGTAGTCGTACCCGTCAACTGAGCTCAGCCCCTGACGGGTGAGTTCCGCAGCATAGCTGCGGGCGGATTCGCCTTCGCCAAGCACGTGCTTCTGATCGGCATTCGCCACCGGACCTCGGCGCCGCCCGCTTGGCGACATCATGTAGTCGAGAATTTCCTGCTCGGTCATCGGCTGGACGAACGGGCTCGGCACGCCGCCGGCGGAGAACTGCCGCGTAATCCAGTCGCTGGGCATGTCGTACTGGCTGTTGACGTCGGCCAGGTTCGGCAGGATCTGAGGATGGGTTGTGATGCTGTGATGGCTTTCCATGAAAGCCTCGGTGAGCACCTTCCAGTTGGCCGGAATCTTCCGCTGGAACCAGTGAGAGCGATAGCGGTTCTCCCAGTCGAATTTCTCGAAGTCGTCGGCCAGCGGCTTCATGTAGTGCATCAACGGCTTGGCGGACGGGTCGAAGTTCACGAAAACGAAACCGCCCCAGGTATCGACCCTGGCCTGCGGCAGGCTCATGTCCTGCCCTTCCCATTGCGGAAAATCCCAACCGATCGGGTTATCCTTGAAGCTGCCGTCGGGGTTCCAGGCAATGCCATGATAGGGGCAGCGGAACTCAGCCTTGCAGCCGTTCAGGGTGACCAGTTTGCGCCCGCGGTGAAGGCAGGTGTTGTAGTGCGCCTTGATCTCGCCCGGCGCGGTACGCGTGACGATCAGGCTTTTCCCGACGTTCTCATAGATGTGATAGTCGCCGACATTGGGAATGTCCTCTTCCCGGCAAGCCAGTTGCCACACCTTGCTCCAGACGTGCTTGACCTCCTTGTCGAAGAAGTCCTGATCGGTGTAGCGCGACGCCGCTACCGGATCGGTCCCGACATCGGGCAGCCGGCCCTCGCGCAGATAGTCGGGAACCGGGCGGCTGTCCCGGTTGAGAATGTCCTCGTAGGTGTCGCCCGGATGCCGGTCCGGTCGGCCTGGAAAAGCGGATCCATCCATCGCCATCACTCCCAGTGATCATCGGCCGGTCGTGCCTTGATTGCCGCCGGTCCTCGCCCGCCTCACCTCTGAGGCCTGATAAGCTAATGCCGCAGCGCCGCGCGGTGTCAACAAAACTTGTAACGCATGTTGATTTTGCGCGGGCCGACGGCGCTCTCATTCGAGATAAAGCACGCGCAGGCGGGCGATCTTTGCCTTGTCCACGCCGAGCACCTTGTCGAGGTAGTTCTCAACCGAGCCCCATTTCGTTTCGATCTCGTCCAGAGCATAGTCGAGAAAGGGACGGCCCTGACTGTCATAGAGCGGCCGCGCCTTCATCGGAATCCCGGCGGCCCGCAGTTTCAGATAGAAGTCGGCGACCACATTGCCCGGATATTCCCCCGGCTTGAGCGGCGGGATCTCGTTCTCCGGCCGCCTGGCCGCGGTCGACAGATGGTAGTCCCGCAGGATCACGTCGCGCGGGACCCCCAGCGCGATCAGCACCAGCGCCGTGGCCACTCCGGTGCGGTCCTGGCCGGCCGAGCAATGATAGGCGACCGCGCCGTTGTGGCGCAGCAGTGCGCGAAAGATCTCGCGGTATTGTTCAGCCAGCGAGGTCGGCCATTCGCGATAGATATCCATGGTCGTGGTCCTCGCCGTAGCTGGCGAAGCCAGCCGCCCGAAGATGCTGCTGCCTGGATAGTCCACCGCGAAATACCGCGCACTGGTGCGCTCGGCGACATGATCGGGCGCCAACTGGCGCTCCTCGACCGAACGCAGGTCGATGTCTTCCTTGAGATTGAGATGGTTCAGATGCCGGTAGTCGGCGTCGTCGAGCATCGGCATGGCCGCCGTCCGGTAGATCAGACCCCAGCGCACATGTCTGCCGTCGGCCGCCGGATAGCCGCCGACATCGCGGACGTTCGAGCCCCGGTCCAGCGTCAGCAGCCGCTCGGCGACCCGCACCACCTGTCCATCGGTCTCGTCACGGAGGATCAGATAGGGCCGCGCCGGATCGCTCCAGTTAACCTGAAAGGTTCCGTCCTTGTCGCCACGCACCGCCAGCCGCGCCTTGGCGATCGATGCGTCCGGCCGCGCGGCCAGGAACACATCCACTGGATCGGGGCTCGTCCAGTGAACGGAAATCTGCTCCGGCGCGGTACGCTCGACACCGGCGCCTTCGATCGCGGCGAGGCCGGGACCGGCCGTCAGGATGCCGGCGGCCAGCGCCAGGCGCGAGATCAGGCGAAACGTTTTCATGGGCCCCACTCTAACCGGCCGACGGCGGCTTGCCTAACCAGTCGCCGCCCGAATAGGCTGCCAATTCCACAGGACGAGACAGTTCGATGAATCGCCGCGCAACCCTGGTCGCCCTCGCAATGTTGGCCGCGACGAGCGCCTGTTCACCCGCGCCGCGGCCCGCTCCACCACCGCCGAAGCTGGTCGCCGCAACGCCCGCGCCGCCGCCTGCGAAGGCCGGAACCATGGTCTGCCGCAGCAGCGTCGACGGACGCCCCGCCAAATGCGGAACGCCCAACGCGGTGATGGTGGGAATTAAGTTCGATTAGCCGGGGAACAGAGTAGGATTTGGATATTAGAAAATCCTCCTCCATGCCCTTGCATGGGGGAGGGGGACCGCGAAGCGGTGGAGGGGGCAAGTGCGAGCAAAAACCATTACCTTCAAACGCGCTCGCGGTATGCGGCGTCGTATGACACTGCCCGAGGTCGTGCTTTGGCATCATTTGCGAGGAAGCACGCTTGGTACGCTTCGGTTTCGTCGACAACATCCCGTTGGGGCCTACATACTGGACTTTTATTGCACCGCCGCCCGTCTGGCGATCGAAGTGGACGGAGCCGGCCACGGCCATCCTATTCAGGTGAGCCACGACGATGCTCGCGGTGCCTGGTTGCTGGACAACGGAATCCATACGTTGCGGTTTGCGGCCGCGGACGTTCTGGACGAGCTGTCACTTGCGGATATTCTGGTCGCGATAGAGGCGGAGGCCGGTGCGCGGCTCTTGCCCCCTCCACCGCTTCGCGGTCCCCCTCCCCCATGCAAGGGCATGGAGGAGGATTAATCGGTCCCCTTCCTCGACGCGCTGGAGGGGGCGCGTGAGCCACAATTACTCAGATATCAGGCTATCCCGGGAATCGCTCGAAGCTCGGGATTCCGTCTGGAACCTGGTGCCAGCTTTGCTTGTCGCAGGTGAAGATGGCCATGTTCGGGCCGCCATACAGGCTCGGATCGTCCAGGGTGCCGACCTTGACCACCACGGCCGGAAAACCTGGAGGCCTGGTCGCCAGATGCGTGCCGCATTCCGGACAGAACTCGCGGGTGACCGCGCGGGCCAGGTCGGTACGGGTGAAGCCCTTCGGCTCGCCCAGCGTATAGCGGAACCCGTCCGCGGGCATGGCGACGAACACGTTCGGATCGCCGCCGGTGATGTACTGGCATTCACGGCAATGGCACTGCGCCTTCATTACAGGCTCGCCCTCGGCGACATAGCGCACCGCTTTGCAATAGCATCCGCCCTCAAGCTTCATCGTCGTTCTCCCTGTTTGGTTTGGCTAGTTCTAGCCCGCGGCCCGGATGTGTCCAAGCGCCCGGGCGACAATCTCCTCACCGGCGTCTTCCTGAACGAAATGGCCGCCATGCACGGTTTCGAAGGTCGCTCCCGGGATCATCGCGGCCCAGCGCTCACCCCATTGCGCGGTGAAGATAGGGTCCTGGTTGCCGAAGATGACATGAGCCGGTTTGTCCCATTTCTTGAGCACCTCGAACGCCGCCGCCTGGCGTTTCGCCGCGCCCGCCTCGGGTTCGGCCATTGGAATGCACCAGGGGAACCGGCGTGTTCCCGCCTTTGCCCGCGCGCCCTCGGGGAAGGGGGCCTCATAGGCCGCCTTGATTGCCTCCGGATCGGCGGGAGTGACCGCCAGCGCGCGGCGCACGATCGCGCCGACGGGGATGTTGCCTTCCAGCCAGGCCAGCCACAGCGGATTGGTGATGCTGCCGCGCCAAAGCTGGATGGCCGGCGGGTATTCAAAGCCCTCGTGGTGCAGCCAGGTATTGAGAATCACCAGCCGGCCGAACCGTTCCGGCGTTTCGGCCGCATTGATCAGACCGATCGGTCCGCCCCAGTCCTGCACGAATACGGTGATGCCTTTCAAGTCCAGCCGCTCGATCAGCCCGGCCAGCCGGCCGACATGCCGGTCGATGACATACCACTGGTCGTCGATCACCTTGTCCGAGCGTCCGAAGCCGATGTGATCGGGCGCGATGCAGCGGAAACCGACAGCGACCAGGGGCGGGATCATCCGGCGATAGAGATAGCTCCAGGTGGGTTCACCGTGGAGCAGCAGCGCCACCGGACCGTCTCGCGGGCCTTCGTCCAGGTAATGCGTCCGCAATCCATCCCACTCCAGATAGTGTGGCTGGAAATGGAAGTCCGGCAGGCCTTCGAAGGCGCTGTCGGGGGTGCGTATGAATTCCGGCATGTGAGATCTCCAGGTTAGCCGTCGCTGGGAAGGCGTCTAATCCGTCCAGATCGCCCCTTCCGTCCAGCCTAGCTCGGCGAATTCGGCCGCCCGCAAATGAGCTTCCCCCTCGCAGAAGAACTCGTCCAGTTGCGGCGGCTTGACAGAGGTCCCGCTCAGCATTGCGTGCGCCTGGCCGCGGTGGTGGATCTGGTGTTCGAAGAGATGCAGCAGCAGCCGGTCGGCGCGTTCGCGCTGGATGCTATCCTGGCGGTGAACGTTCACGACGCCATCCAGCCCGGCGTCCGTCAGGGCGTCGCACCAGGCGACCAGCCGGCGGTCCACGGCCGATTGCGCGACGAACAAGGCCGCAACCGTGGGGCAGGGAACCTCGTTCGCCCACGCCCGCGGTCCCAGCTCGCCTCCCTCGAGCGCGTCGACGTAAAACCAATCAACGATCAGGATGTGGTTGAGCGTGGCCTGGATCGAACCAAAAAATCCGGTCTGGGGACCTTCAAACTCGACCTGGCTGAGCCTTGTACATGTATCCAACAGGCGATGGTTGGCCCAGGCGTTGTTGTAGGCCATGGCGCGGAACGTTGCGGCGGGCGAGGTTGGCATGCGCGGCGTCAGTTCCGTTGAAGGTGAAACAGTTCAATGTCCAGATCGACGTTCATGGCGGCGACATAGACCGGCGTTCCTGACCGCGGATCGATGGTGAATTGCCACTGTTCGATGCCTGGAACATCGGCGAACCGGCGGGCCGCTCCTCCGGCGAGGGGCGCCGAAAGCAGGCGGGGTCCGTGCGACGGGCTTTCGTCGGCATAAACGATCCGGTCCTTGAATATCCGCCACGCCCAGGGGATTCTGCCCGAGAAGCTCGTGATGATCTCCTTCGGCATGGGGTCGAGCCGCCAGATTCCCGGTTGGCCGGGTCTGGCGGCATAGATGGTGTCGCCAACTGTCCTGACGACGGCCCAGCCATAACCGGTAATTGGATAGGGAGGTTTTGTGCGCGCAAGGTCAGTTCGCCAGATCCTCCATCCACCACTGTCCCTGGCCGGAAACAGCAGAGCGTGGCCATCGCCGCTCCAGGCTGGCTCACCGACCTCCGTGCCAGGCGCCTTGATCTTCGCCACCTCAAGCCCTGAGCTGGTGACGACACGCACATCCATCTCGGGACCCAGCGTAACAAACGCCAGTTCTGCCCCGTCGGGTGACCATGACGCGAACACCGGAATCTCCGTCGCGTAGCTCAGCAGCATCCTTGCCCGCTCGCCCGGTCGCATCAACCAGATCGCGCCCTCGCCGGATCGCGTTGAACCCATTGCCAGGGCGCCATCCGGTGCAAAACCCGGCCAGGAAGTGGCGTTGTTCGCGGGATCGACGACGACAGGTCCGTTGTCACCGGGCCCGGGCGGTCTGACCGCGTTCCAACGACCGGTGAGGTACTCGGCCGCCAGGAGACCACCTCGCGCCGTCGCGATCTTTCGCAGATTCAGGGGCAGGCCTTTGCTGATCAGGGTGCCTCGGGCTCCTCCGTCGATGGGATAGGACCAGAGGCTTATCCCCTGCGCTGTCTCACCAACATAAAAGACGGATTTCGAGTCATCGGCCCAGGCTTTGCCAAGGTACTCCTGCGGCAGTTGGGCCAGAATCCGCTCTTCCCCTGTCGCTAGATTGTGAATGATCGTGCGGTCTGGAAGGGTGGAAACTCTGGAGTAAAGCAGCCACCGGCCGTCCGGCGAGATCTTCGGCTCAATGTCGTCGAAGCCACCGGGAGGATGGGTTATCGCCGACCGGCTGCCGTTCGCCAGGTCGACACGGGTAATCTGGCTCGCGCCGCCCGGGTTGGGCGAATCCGCGATGAACAGCGCGTCTCCGGTGGCAGACCAGGCGAGGCCGGTGAATTCCGCCGTCTGGCAGCGGCCGATTTCGCGCGCAAGGCCGGCCGGAACCTCCGTGATTTTGATCCTGCATGGTTCGCCCGCGCTCCATGAGACAAAGGCGACATGGGCACCATCCGGCGACCAGGTTGGTGACCCGTCAGCACCGCCGTTACTGAGTGGAATAGACTCCACGCTCGACAGACGTTTCAGATAGAGGTGTCCGCTCAAGAACGATGGACCAGCCGCATATGCGAGCATCGTACCATCGGGTGACAGAGCCGGTTGACCCTCAAGCAAAGGTGTGGAGACAAGGGTCTCGGACCTCTCGATCGACCAATGTGCCGGCCTGGTGTTCCACATCCACAATCCAGCGGTCGTCAGCGCGGCAATGGCCATGGCGCCGCCCGCGACAATCGGCCAAAATCGCCGAAATCCGGTGGCTGCGGCGTCCGGGACTTTTGCTTCCGATGCGGTCGGATTGACCACTCCAAGCCGGTACCCGAGACGCGGAATGGTTTCGATGACGAAGGCCCCCCTCGCCTCTTCGGAAAGCCTCCGCAGCCTTTGAATGCAGCGGTTGAGAGCATCGTCGGTGACCGTGACCTGACCCCAGCAGACGTCACTCAGTGACTCGCGCGAGACCGCCTCGCCTCCCGCCCGCGCCAGGGCGATGAGAACCTGCATGACCCTCGGCTGCAGCCTGATCCGCTGGCCGCCAAGCACCACCTCGCATGCCGTGGGATGAACCTGCATGCCGCCAACCATGAAGTCGGCCTCGCGGGTCAGATCGATCCGGCGCCCAAGCGCAATGGCCGCGAGCGCGTCGTTCATCGCCGAGATGGCGCCTCTGATCGGAAATTGATCGTCAAATGATCGGCTCCCCGCCCTTCCGGGCCGCCCACAATGCGACTCTTTCTCGTCTTCGGGCAAGGCTGAAGGTCGTCAGCGGGTGGCGACTGCCGCGCCTGCATCTCAGGAGGATACAACTATGAAACACACCATCGTGCTCGCCGCAGCGGCCCTCGCGGTCGCGGCAGGGGCGGTTTCCGCGAATGCCGGTTGCGCCGATTTCAGATCGGTGAAGCCAGGGATGGTTCACACCATTCCCACCTTCCTGCTTCCCAAGCCTCAGGCCGAGACGCGCGCGCAGCCGCCCAGCTACGCGTCACATAAGATCGTCGGGACATGGGTTGTGACCTACACGGTCGAAGGACAGCCGTTCGCGCAGGCCTTCATTCAGTGGCACGACGACGGCACGGAATGGGAGAATGTCAATCTCCCCTTGAGCGGCGGCAATCTCTGCGTCGGTTCCTGGGTTTCCGTCGACCGCAAGGACGTATCCCGCAATCATATCGGCTGGCTGTACAACGCCGGCAATCTCGCGGGCTATTTCACGGAAACGGAGTCTGACCATCTCGATACGGCGGACTCTTACAGCGGCACCAACGACCAGAAAATCTACGACCTGAACGGCAACCTTCTCGTCGAAGTGACCGGTACGTCCAGCGCGGTCCGACTGGCCCCCTGAGACGATTGGGCCACGCGGGCGTCCGGCAGGCTCTCCGGTTTCCGGGGAGCCTGCCGGTTCTTTTCTTTCAAAGCATAGATGCTCACTAAAACCGGTACTGCACTTCCAGTCCGTAGAGTCGCGGTGGCAAGAGTCCGATCTGGGTGTCGTAGGGCAGGGATCCGGCCGCCGGCCGTATCAGCAATGCCGCCCCGACGTTGTCGTAGGCTTGCGCATTTGTCAGGTTCTTCACATAGGCGATGACTGTGTAGCGGTCTTTGGAGTCGTTCCACAGCAGACGCAGGTCCGTCTGTCCATAGGCCTGAGCCCGATACCAGGGCCGGTTGAAGATTGCGTACCAGGTGCGATCCTTCCACACATAGCTGGCCGAAAAGGTCAGGGCGCCGGCCGCGAAGTGCCGGGTGTAGGCGGCGTCGAGGGATAGCTTGTTGCGCGGCGCCTCCGGGATCGTGGCGCCGTCAACGATTTGGTTACCGAGTTGCGGCTGCACATCGTCGACAAACGCGCCGCCTTTGGCGACCGTGGCGTGCAGATAGGCGTAGTTAAAGATCAATCGCAGATCGCCGGTGACCTGCCACGTCGTCTCCAGTTCAGCGCCGTAGGAGATCGCCTTGCCGAGGTTGACGATGTGTGATTGCGGCGGCCCGAACGGCGGTTGCACGGCAAGCGGGATCTGCATGCCGTGGTAGACGTAGTAAAAGAGCGCCGTATTGATCTGCAGCTTTCGCGTGACCACTGATTTGGCGCCGACTTCCCAGGCGTCGAGGAATTCCGGACCTGTTTCCGGCAGCGGCAGTATGGGGCCGGCGTTGAAGCCGCCGGACTTGTAGCCGCGGCTGTACTTCGCGTAGGCCATGATGTCGCCGGTCGGCATCCATTCGGCCCCCGCGGTCCCGGTCAGCGCGGACCATGAAGCGCTCAGGCGCCGCGACCAGACGCCTGTCGCCGGATCGAGCGTGGGCAGTCCGGCCACGCCCGGCGAGGGGTCTTTGGAGATGACGAACGCGGTGACATCCAGCGGCGGCGTATTGACGCCATAGAGGTCGGCCGAGTATCCGCAATCAGGCAGGCCAAAGCAGAACTGCCGAATGCCCTCCACGCCGCTCTTCGTATCGCGGCTCCAGCGCATCCCGCCCGTGAGCTTGAAGGTATCGGCCACCCTCCAGTCCGCCTCCCCGAATCCCGCATAGGAATCCTCGTGCATATTAACATCGGTCATGTAGATCGAGCGCCCGGGATTGGCGGGGCCGGGGATGGGCGCGGCCAGTTGTGGTTGTTCGGGAAACCGGAGATTCGACGGCTGGTCGAATTGCTCATGATACTGGTACAGCCCGACGATCCACTGAAGACGGGCGTTAGTATCGGACGAAACGTCGATCTCGTTGCTAAAGTAACCCTTGTTCTCCCCGATGGAGAAAACGACGGTCGGATACATCGTCAGAGGCGGGCAGGGGCCGCCACAGATCCCGCCATCGACCGTCGGGAATTGATAGGACGTTATGCTGGTGTTGTCGGCGTCGCCTTCTCCAACAACGTGATAGGTGGTGTAGCCGCCTATGTATTTGACGGTGGCGCCCCAGGGCGTGCGCCAGGTGAGTTGGGCGGCCGTCAGATAGTCGGGGGGTAGTCGCTGGCGGGAGGGCGTGTTGGTGCTGAAATCACGAACATTCAACGCGCCGGGATTTGTGGTCTGCTGTCCCAGCTCGGTGTATCCTGGCAGAGTGAAACCGTAGGCCGCGCCCGGCGTGGGAATCCCCGCGAAATAGGACGCATAGTCGTACGATCCCACGTCGTTGCCAGTGCGGGGAGAGCGGTCGAAGCCATAGCGACCGGCCTTTACCCAAAGATTGAGATTCGGGGCGATATCCAGCGCGGCCTGAGTTTCGAGGTAATAGACCTTCCCGCGCCCTCCCTCGCTCGGTCCGCCGGCGAGGTTGGTGAAATAGCCGTGCTCCTGGTCATCGTAGTAACCGGCCAGACGAATGCGAAATCGCTCGCTGATCGGCCCCGATATCGCGCCTTCGATATTCGTCGTTCCATAGTTGGCCTCGGTCAGCCTCATTTCCGCGTAGGGGTGATCGGATGGTCGCCGCGAGATCGAATTGATCGTGCCCCCGATCGCGTTGCGACCATAGAGCGTGCCCTGTGGCCCGCGCAGGATCTCCACATGATCCACAAACAAGGAGTCGCCGGATGCGGCGACGATGCTGGAATCGTAGACGCCATCGCTATAGGTCGCGACACCAGGGTCGATGGCGACATCGTCGCTCTGCCGCCCGATCCCGCGAATGAACGCGCGGTCGAGTGATGCGGAATATTCGAATCCGGGCGTGTGGCTGGCGATGTCCTGGATCGACTCGATCCCCAGCGAGTCGCGCTCGTTGTGGCTGAACGCCGACACGGCAACAGGGGTGCGTTCAAGCCTCTCTGGTCGCTTTTCCGCGGTGACGATGACCTCACCCACTGTTGCGACCATGCTTGTCGGAGGCGCCTCAGCCAAAGCGCCGGTCGAAATCAGTGAGACTATGGCCGCAGCCAGAATCCGCATCGCCCCTCCCGGTCAAGCGCCGGCTTGTATATTCAATATAGCACACAATTCATCGCCAGCGGTCTCCGGTCGCAAGCATGAAGTTCCGCGCCACGTGATCCCAGGGGATGACGGCGGCGATCACCACCACCAGCAGGCACTCGTTCATCGTCTCCGCGGTGTCGGCATCCATGATATGCGCCGACAACAGCGGCAGGGCGACGACCAGCAGCCAGATCACCTTCCACGCCACCTCGAAGAACAGCAGCGGAAGCATCGCCAGTGGATAGCGCAACCCCAGCACCGCAAGCGCCCCCATCGCCGCCAGCATGCAGTGCGCCACGCCCCCCGCCAGCGTCCACGGCCGGTCGTGATGGATGATCCCTGGCCAGACGGTCAGTCCCAGCCCAACCACCAGCAGCAGATAACCGGACCGGAGCGCGTAGAGCCGCCACAGGGCAATGTCGGCATTCGTGGTCATGGTTCTAGCCGACTTCCTTGAGGATCTTTTCGACGGCCGACAGGCGGGCCTGGACTTCGGACATCGATGCCTGGATCGCCGTCAGCGCGCTCGCCGTTTCGGCCTGCGCACCGGCCGCCTTCTCCGCGATCCGGCGATATTCGTCATCGTTGGCCAGGCGCGCCTTGGCCTGCTGAATGGCCGCGTAGGAGCGCATTCCGAAGACGAGCAGGATCGTCGCCAATGGCAGTATCAGGGTCAACAGGTAGAAGATTGCGGTCATTGGGATCCTCCTAGGTCTCGGGTTTTGGGGTGAGTGTCTTGGCCGCGTCGGCGACGGCCGCCGGCGTGAGGTGAAAGGCAAATTCGGCGACCTCGAAATAGTTGAGCGCCTTGCCGTCGGCGGAGAGTTCCAGCCGGCTGGTGACCAGTCCGGCATCCTCGAGCTTCTGCAGGTGCAGGTGCATCAGCGGCCGGCTGATGCCGATCTCCCGCGCCATTCGGCTGATGTAGTTGCGCCCGCCGCTGCTCAGCGCCGCGACGATCCGCAAACGGTGCGGATTGGCCAGGGCCGCCAGCATCGCCAGCAGCTCGTCTCCGGGATAGGGTTGGTCGCCTTTCATATGTAATAAATAACTGACGTATGTAAGGGAGTCAAGTGCTGCCGCGACTCGCCGGCTGTGCTAGTTTCCACGATCAGATTCGTCTTTGTCAGGGTCAGGCATGCCATACGTCATCGGATACCAACCACGCAGGGGCAGTCCGGTCAGCACCGAGGATTTCGACACGGCCTCCGAGGCGCTGCAGATTGCCATTGGAATTCAGCGCGGTGGCCAATCCATTTCGTACATTCAAACGCCGGACGGCGAGAGGATCTCGATTGGCCAGCTGAAGGCGATCGTTGATGGGGCAAGCAAGCCTAGGTAGCGGTAAGGTTTCATTTGACCACTGCATTCGGCGCCCGAGTGAAGCACCGATCCGCGAATTGATTCACGTTCGCCGTAGACCCGGAACTATTTCAACAGACGGATTGTGCTGTGCTCAACCTGGATCGCTTACACCAACCCCACCCGCGCATACCGCGACGCCGCGGTGGTGAGGCGCTGGTCGCAGGTAAGCAGCGAGGCATCGAGCGCTCCGGCCAGCGCCACATAGGCGCCGTCATAGATTGTGAAGTTCACGCGCTGGTCCCAGATGCGCGGCAGCAACACTTGGTGCCGGTATCGGCGAATTGACAGGTCCGCCAGATCGGTCAGCGCTCCACGTCCACGACCATCCGTGATCTCGCCCCGTCCCGCAAAATGGTGGATGGCCTGCGCAATCTCGATGTCGAGCAGGTACGGTGCGTGCGGCGTCTCGCCTGGAGCGAATATCCGGGCTTCCATCGCCTGCGCCCTTTGCGTGCGGAGCAAAACGTCCAGCAACGCCGAGGCGTCGATGACGATCAACGGCTGTCGCGTTCTGCCCGGACAGCCTCGGCAACAGACTCCGAGAGCCTCACGGCGGAAAGTTTCTCCAACTCTGGCCGAATCCTATAGGTAATGAACGACCCACAACGGCAATTGGGCACGCCTGCGTATCCGCTGACCGCCTCGGCCTACTTCGGCTTTCGCGCCCTTTTTGGTGGGGACAGGCTGGCACGGGCGTGGGCGGCCGCCAGCGCGCCGCGAAAGGTGTCGGGATCGACGGTGGCCAGGAGACAGCGCGTCGCGCCCATCCGCCCCCACCCGCCCGGCACGGGAGCGAAGGCGTCCGGGGCTTGCTCGCAGTAGAATTCCTGCAGATCGTGGTCGAACATGAAGTTGATGTCCGCCCCGTCGCCGGCGAGCGTGGCGAAGACGCGTCGGGGAGTGCGAAACGACGCCCGGTCGAAATGCGGCGCCTCGCTCGCGTTGTCGAACGCAAGGGCGAGTTCACGGGCCTGTCGTGCTGTCACTGCCAAACCGGGTTCCTTTCGCGACGTGGGCAAGATTGGCGTGAACACTCAGCGCCGACAAGGCGAAAGGTATTACTCACGCGTTTCCGGCGTCGTTGCGACGACCGCTCGCCACCCCGGCGGCGATTGAGAATATCCGCAAGGTGGCGCGCGCCGTGAATGTCCGTACTATGGCCGAAACCCAATGGTGAACTTCGACCCTGAGCGGAATCTCGCAATGTCCGTTTCGGGGCACACGTCGGAGCTCACCTGTACGAGCTTAATTCCCACCCCCGCTCCCCCCGCCGAAAGGCGGGGCCCAGGTTTTTTGTTTGTGTTCTTCTTTGTGTTGCACCGTGCCTGGAAGCTGGAATTGATCGAGCGCTTCAACCCAATATGGCGGGATCTGATTGAGGATTTTAACGAACGAAAAAAGCCTGGGTCCCCGCTTTCCATGCCGTGTGAAAAGTCCTGGGTCTCAATTTTCTGCGCAACAATATTCCGCCTAGGTGATGTTCGGGCTCCATATGTGCACATTCGTTCTGTCGAACCGATGTTTTAAGGAGCATTGTTGCGTGAGAAAATCGTTTGTTCGAGTTTTCACACGGCCTGTTTCGCGGGGAAAAGCGAAGGGGGGAGCAATGGCAATAATCCACCCACTGCCGAACTTGGGAACGTCCGCATTCTGGACGGTCAGGACCGAAATGATCCACTTGGCGGTGAGTTCTATGCCTCATCCGTCCGGGCGACCTTCTCGTAGAGCCAGCGCCCGGCCGTTCCCAGCACCCGATCCCGTCGATGCACCGCGACGATTGGCAGGCGCGGGAGGCGGCCTGAGCCGTCCCAGCTGGCGGGGACGAGGCGGACAAGGCGGCCGGCGGCGAGGTCGTCCGCGACGATGTGCAGCGGCATGCTGCCCCAGCCGAGGCCGGCCAAAAGCATGGCGTGCTTGGCGCCGAGGTCGCCCAGCCGCCAGGTCTGCGTGGCCATGACGCCGCGGTCGGGCCAGCGGCCGCGCGTGGTGCGATCGCTGAACACCAGTTGCAGATGGGGGCGCAGGTCCTCGGCGGTGAGCGCGCCGGCGTGGCCGGCCAGCGGGTGATCGGGCGAGGCGACGGCGACGAGTTCGATCTCGGCGGCCGGCGCCATGTGCAGCCGGTCCGCGTCGCCTTCGGTGTGGATGATCAGGCCGATGTCGGCGCGGGATTCCAGAACGGCGTCCCGCGCCGCGCCCAGCGACTCCACGTACAGGTGAGTCTGCACGGTGGGGAAGCGCCGCTGGAATTCCCGCAGGGCCGCGACCAGCCGCGACATCGGGAACATGGCCTCGACCACCAGCGACAGCTCTCCCTCGAGCCCGCTGCCGAGGCTCTCGGCCTGGGCTCGAAAGGCGCCGGCCGCTTCGAGGATGCTTCGCGCGCGGGGCAACAGGGCGCGGCCCGCCTCGGTCAGCGAAGGGCGATAGGCGGAGCGGTCGAACAACATCAGGCCGGTCTGGCTTTCCAGGCGCTGCACCGCGTAGGTCATGGCCGACTGGGCGCGTTCGAGCGCGCGCGCCGCCGCCGAGAAGCTGCCATGCTCGACCACGGCGATGAAGACGCGCAGGTGTTCGATCGATAGCTCGTCGAGGATCATCGAATTTTCCGATCGAAACAATCTGCACTATCGCGGTTTTTTCGATTGAATATTCCCCTATATGCAGACCTGTCAAAGCCCAAGCACGGGAGCCCGACCGTGGGAAGATGTTCGCCATGACCGCTACCGAACGTATGCCGACCCTGTTCATTCCGCATGGCGGCGGACCCTGCTTCTTCGTGGATCCGCCGGCCGACGATCCGCGGCTATGGGACAAAATGGAAGTTTATCTGCGGGGCATCCTGGCGAGCCTGCCGCGCCGGCCGAAGGCGGTCCTGGTGGTTTCGGCCCATTGGGAAACGTCGGTTCCGACGGTCAATGTCGCGACCCGCCCGCCGCTGCTGTTCGACTATTACGGATTTCCGGAGCACACCTACCGGCTGACCTATGCCGCGCCGGGCGCGCCCGGGCTCGCCCACCGCGTCGGCGAGTTGCTGAAAACGGCGGGTCTGCCGGTCGCCGATGAGACATCACGGGGCTGGGATCACGGCGTCTTCATTCCGCTGTTGCTGATCGCGCCCGATGCGGACGTACCGGTGCTGCAACTGTCGCTGCAGGAAGGCCTCGACCCCGAGCGGCATCTGGCGATCGGCCGCGCGCTGGCGCCGCTGCGCGACGAGGGCGTGCTGATCATCGGCAGCGGCATGAGCTATCACAACATGCAGGGCTTCTTCGTGTCGCAACGCGACCAGGCGGCCGAGGCGTTCGACGCCTGGCTGACCGAAAGCCTCGCCGATCCCGGTCGCCGGGACGTCGCCTTGCGCGACTGGGCGCAGGCGCCGGGCGCGCGGGCCTGCCATCCCCGCGAGGAGCACCTGCTGCCGCTGATGGTCGCCGCCGGCGCGGCGAGTGGCGAGGCAGGAGCGCGAACCTATGCCGACCACATTCGCGGCAAGCCGATTTCGGGCTATCAATTCGGCTGACTGCGCAATCCCCTTCAACCCAACCCAAGGACGCACACCATGCAAATCAATCTGAAGGCCGGCGCCACGGCCATTGTCGCCGCGGCGATCCTCGCCGGCCCGGGCGCCAACGCCCAGGGCATGGCCAATCCCGATCCGTCGGTGGTGCAGGGCGGTTCCTACAAGCTGGAGACACGCCACGCGCGCATCGTCTTCGCAACCTCGCACATGGGCTTCTCGACCTGGTACGGTGATTTCTCGGGTGCGACGGGCTCGCTGACCCTGGATCCGAAGTCCCCCGCGGCCAGTTCGCTGCAGATCTCCATCCCGGTCGCCAGCGTCAGCACGACCAACAGCACACTCGATGATGAACTGAAGAGCGCGCAATGGTTCGATGCGACGCAGTTCCCGACGATCACCTTCAAGTCGACCAAGGTGACGCAGACCGGCCCGGGTTCGGCGCAGGTCACCGGCGATCTCACCTTTCATGGCGTTACGCGGCCGATGACCCTGGAGGCCAGATTCAAGGCGGCGGGCGCCAACCCGATGAACAAGGCCTACACCGTCGGCTTCGAGGTCAAGGCCTCGCTCAAACGCAGCGATTTCGGCGTGAAGACCTATGTCCCGGTGATTGGCGACGACGTCGACCTGATGATCAGCGCGCCGTTCGAAAAGCAGTAGAGCCAGGCAGCCTGAATAGAACGTGATTATCCCTCTCTTCTCCCTCTGGGAGAAGTACGGCCGAAGGCCGGGATGAGGGTTTAGCCACTACAGCTGTGCCTTGTACGTGCTGGGCGCCTTTGTAGCGGCGATACCCTCCTCCGTCCCTTCGGGGCTCCTTCTCCCAGAGGGAGAAGAGATAAATGCCGTGGATTTCATTAAAGTTTTGTCCCGGCTCGAACCGTGGGCGTCCCGCCCTGAGCTGGTCTAGCAGCAGCAATTCAAGAGGAAATGATGTCCGATACCAAGCGCGTCGCCGTTATCATTGGGAGCCTTCGCAAGGCTTCCGTCAGCCGCAAGATGGCCCACGTCCTCGCCGAAGTGGCGCCGAAGGGGCTCGACCTCCAGATCGTCGAGATCGGTGAGCTCGCGCTTTACAACGAGGATATCGAGGCGGACGGACCGCCCGCGCCATGGCGGGAGTTCCGCGAGCGGATCGCGGCGGCGGACGCCGTGTTGTTCGTGACGCCGGAGTACAATCGTTCGGTGCCGGCGGCGCTGAAGAACGCACTCGATGTCGGATCACGGCCCTATGGTCAGAGCGTCTGGAACGCCAAGCCGGGCGCGATCGTCAGTCTCTCGCCGGGGGCGGTAGGTGGCTTTGGCGCCAATCACCACCTGCGCCAGTCGCTGGTATTCCTCAACGTGCCGGCCATGCAACAGCCGGAAGCCTACATCGGCGGGGCCTGGGGCCTGTTCGATGAGACTGGCGCGATGACCAATGAAGGAACCAAGGCGTTCCTGCAAAAATTCATGGAAGCTTTTGCGGTGTGGATCGAGGGTAAGGACTGACGGGGTGGTGTAGTGGGGAGAAAGAAAGTAAATTCACCACAAAGACACGAAGGACACGAAGGAGAAAGGGTAGGGTAAGCAGGTTTGAATGCGCTTCGCGCGAAGCGCCAGAACTATCCTTGCCTGATCTCTTCGTGTCCTTCGTGTCTTCGTGGTTAATTTTTCTTACTTTCTTCGCCCCGAACCAGAGGCACGTGGAGGTGATTTGATCGTTGACCGGGCTTACGCCTGCTGTTGCTGCTGCTGCTGGACCATCAGGGCGGCGCTGGTGGCGCGGCGGCGGGCGGCGGCGACGGCGGGGGCGCTCATGCGCAGGTACTCTGAGACGCCGCTGGTGGTTTGGGCTTCGCGGACCTGCACGCCGACTGATAGTTTGCTCTCGGCCTCGCCTTTGAAGACGCCGCGCGAGGGAGGGACGTCGGCATAGTCGCGACCCACGGCGACGGCGATATGACGCTCTCCCGCCATGGCGTTGTTGGTGGGGTCAAAGCCAACCCACTGCAGCGAAGGCAGGAAGGTTTCGATCCAGGCATGGGTGTGGTCGGGGTCGGAGCGATCGCCGCCGGCGCGATTGGTATGCAGATAGCCGGAGACATAGCGGGCGGGGATGCCCCAGTCGCGGCAGATGGCGATCATGATGTGAGCGAAGTCCTGGCAGACGCCGCGGCCCTCGATCAGCGCGTGATCGATCGGGCTGTCGGCGCCGGTGACGCCCGTCTCATAGTCGAAGCTCTGGTAAAGAGTCTTGTTCAATGCACGCAGGGCGGTCAGCGGATCGTGGCGGCGCAGCGCGGAGATTTCGCGCTTGGCGACAAAGGCGCCGAGCTCCGGCGTCTGCGTGGCGAAACCGTGCGGACGCAGGAAGTCGAAAAACTCGCCGCGCGTGGCGTCTGTGTCGAGCCGGTCCCACTCGGCGGCGGACAACGGGCCGGGTTCCAGCGGCGCCTGGGTCTCGACCACCGAATTGGCAATGATGACGAGGCGCTTGTGCGGCTGCGGCACGTCGAAATGGTGCACCGTGTTGCCGAAGTTGTCGCCGTAGGAAAACGTCTGCGCCCGCGGATCAATCTCGAGTTCGAAATTGACGACACGCTGGGTGGCGGAAGGGCGCGGCCGCATCCACAGCTCCATGATGCTCTCGCGCACGGGCTCGTCGTATTCGTAGTCGGTGACGTGGCGAATTTCAAACAGCATCAGGGATTCAGCATCAGGCTGGAAGACTCATTTCGAGCGGATAGGCGACAAAGGTCTCGTGGATCGCCGAATGGATGGCGGCGCATTCCTCGCCGACCGCCGCCAGAAGCGCGCCGGCGCCATTCGCCGACACTTCCTCGACATCGGCGTACTGCAGCCTGGCGTTCAGGCGACCGGCCAGGCGCAGGGCCTCCGAACGACCCGCGCCCTGGCCGTGCGGCAGCCGTGAAAGGTGTTCTTCCAACTGTGCGGTGGAGAACCTGATCGAGCGCGGAAACTCCTGGTCGAACATCAGGAACTCCAGGATGTACCGCGCCGAGATGTCAGCCGTGTAGACGCGCAGATACGGTTCGAGCGCGCAGGCCATGCGCAATAGATTCATCAGGGTGATGTGGTCGACGGCGGCCACGGCGCCTTCGCCGAAGCAGACCCGGAGCAGACGGGCGATCAGTTGCGCCCGCTCGCTGTGCACGCCGGCCCGCATGAAGCGCCAGCCTTCGCCGTGGCTCATGGTGGCGTCGGCGGCGCCCATGAACATGTGCAGATCGGCGATGACGTCCTGCAGCGCGGACGGGGCATCGGCTTCGAAAGCGCGCTCGACGGCGCCTTCGTTGAAGCGCAGATAGAGGAGATTGAGACGCTCCCAGGTCTCGGTGGTGATCTGGTCGCGGACTTGACGGGCGTTTTCACGCGCGTGGGACACCGAGGCGATCACCGAGTCTCCGCGTTCGCGGTCGAACACCAGATTGTGAGCGGAGTCCACCGCCCGGCCGGGGCGTCCCATGCCGGGGTCGCCGACGGCGGCCAACGCGATCCGCGTGGCCCTCGCCGCCGCATCGTTGCGGTCGAGAGCGGCGTTCAGCATCACGACGGCCAGGCGCGAGAGATGCTCCGCCCGCTCGATATAACGGCCGATCCAGTAGAGACTGTCGGCGACGCGCGCGAGCATCATGCGGCGTCCTCCGGATAGGACCGGTCGGCGACCGAACGCGCCGCCGCGTCGTCAGCCAGCACCCAGGTGTCCTTCGAGCCGCCGCCCTGGCTGGAATTGACCACCAGGGAGCCGCGCTTCAGCGCCACGCGGGTCAGGGCGCCAGGTGTGACCACCGTCGTGTCCCCGGACAGGATAAAGGGGCGAAGGTCGACGTGACGAGGCTCGATCTGACCATCAACGAGGCAGGGCGCGGTGGAAAGCTGGATGGTCGGCTGGGCGATGTAGTTGGTGGGGTCGGCCTTGAGCGCCTCGGCGAAGCTCGCCCGTTCCGCCTCGCTGGCGTGCGGACCAACCAGCATGCCATAGCCGCCGGACGCGCCGACCGCCTTGACCACCACCTTGTCCAGATTGGCCAGCACGTGGGACAGCTGAGAGCGCTCGCGGCAAAGATAGGTCTCGACATTCGGCAGGATCGCCTCCTCGCCGAGGTAGTATTTGATGATCGCCGGGACGTAGGCATAGACCGCTTTGTCGTCGGCGACGCCGGTGCCGGGTGCGTTGCAGATGGCCACGTTTCCGGCCCGATAGGCGTTGAACAGCCCGGCGGCGCCGAGGGACGAGTCACGCCGAAAGGTGAGAGGGTCGATGAAGTCGTCGTCGACGCGCCGGTAGATTACATCGATTCGGCCAAGGCCAGTGGTGGTGCGCATATAGACTTGGTTGTCATGCACGACGAGGTCGCGTCCCTCGACCAGCGGCACGCCCATCAGCCGGGCGAGATAGGCGTGTTCGTAATAGGCCGAGTTGTAGACGCCCGGCGTGAGAACCACGACCTGCGGGTTGGCGCGCCGGTCGCCGGCCATGCTCTTGAGGGTCGACAGCAGCAGGTCGGGATAGCGCTCGACCGCGCGGACACCGGCCTCGCGGAAGGTGCTGGGGAAGGTCCGGCGCGAGGCGTCGCGGTTGGCGAGCATGTAGGAGACGCCCGAGGGCACTCGCAGATTGTCCTCAAGCACATAGAAGGTCCCTTCCACGCCGCGGATAAGGTCGCTGCCGCAGACGTTCACATAGGCGCCGTTGGGTACAAACAGGTGCTGCATTTCCCGGCGATACGAGGGTGCGCCCAGAACGAGGTCCCGCGGCAGAACGCCGGCGGCCAGGATGCGCTGGGGGCCATAGATGTCGCCAAGAAACAGGTTGAGCGCGCGGAGGCGCTGGGTCAGGCCCGACTCGATCTTCGCCCACTCCGAGGCCGGGATGATGCGAGGGAACAGGTCGGTGGGAATGATCCGTTCCGTGGCGCTCTCCGCGCCATAGACGGTGAAGGTGATGCCCTGCAGCAGAAACGAACGCTCGAGCGTGCGCTGGCGGTCGCCGAGCGCTTCGACGCTGAGCGAGCGCATGCGGCGATGCAGGAGACGATAGTTTTCGCGTGTCAGTCCGTCACGACTGAACATCTCATCATAGGCTTCGCCCAGCGGGTAAGCGGGGTCGGCCGAAAGCGACGGGTTTTCATTGTCGACGGGTCTTGCCTCGGCCACTCAGGTCCGCCCATGTCGTTCTTGTACTGGACGATAGATGTCCACGACCGGCGTCAGATCGCAAGCGTCCGAATCAATGAATCGAACGTCGAATCGACTGGATGCCTCATTAATAGGCGGCTACATGGCTCCGGCGGAGCCAGACCAGTTTTCGGGACTAGCGGAATCCGGTGGAAAGATCGGCCAGGCCGCTGTCGATCAACGGGTCGGCCGTCGCCCCGGCGATGCGGGCGGCGAGAATGGTTTCCGCGGCGTGGCTCGCCAGGTCGGCGGCGGCGGCCTTTACCTCGGCGGTCGCCAGAGCTTCGGCGACGGCGATCTTGCGTGTCGCCAGTTCGCGCATACGGCGGATATCGTCCTCGAGATCCTTGGCCGCCTCGGCGCGGATGCGTTCAGCGTCCGCGGCCGCCGCTTCGAGCATCGCGGCGGCGGCGCGCTCGGTTTCGGCGCGCTGCTCCTTGATCTGCTCGAGCAGGGCCTTGGCCTCGTCGCTCAGCTGGGTTGCCTCATCGAGACGCGCCTGAACCTTGGCGCCGGCGTCGTCGAGCGCCTTGGCCGCCATGCTCGGAATCTTGGCGCGCCAGAGAATGACGACGAACACCGCCAGGGCGATCGCAATCCAGAAGTGGGCGTCCTGGAGGAGATTGGTCAGCGCGGACACGAGTCGGGTCTCCTTAAGCTTGTCCGGCCGGAGCCGCGCGGCTGAGCGCCGCATCGATCTCGGCGGCCGACGCCGGGGCGCCGGTGAGCTTCGAGATCATGGCTCCCGCGGTTTCCACGGCGATCGAATGGACGTGCTGCATGGCGCTGTCGCGGGCCGCGGCGATACGCGCCTCGGCGTCGGCGAAGCCCTTGGCGAGCCGGCCGGCTTCCTCGGCTCGCTGCTTGGCGGCGTTCGACTTGGCCTCGGCCTTGGCGTCGGCGGCCAGCTTCTGCGCCCGGTCCCGGGCGGCGTGCATTTCCTCCGCCGCGGCCTTGGCCTGGGCTTCGGCTTCGTCCTTCAGGCGCCGGGCTTTGGCGATATCGCCGGCGATCCTGTCCTCGCGCTCAGAGATGGTCTCGCCGATGTTCGGCACGAAAACGCGTGAGAACATCAGGTAGAGGAACAGGAAGGTCATCAGCAGCCATACAATCTGGCCTGGCCACTGGCTCAGGTCGAATTGCGGCAGGCCGCCGCCATGGCTGGCGGCGGCGTCGGCGACGGGCGTCGGATCAGCCATTTAAGTGGCCGCTACTTGAACAGGATGAGCAGGCCCATCACGAAGCCGAACAGGCCCATCGTTTCGGCCAGGGCCATGCCCAGGAACAGATAGGTGCGTTCGCCGGCGGCGGCGGCCGGGTTGCGGATGGCGGCTTGCAGATAGTTGCCGAACAGGATGCCGAGGCCGGCGCCGGCCCCGATCAGACCGGTCATCGCGAGACCCGCGCCGATAAGCTTGGCTGAATTGACGTCCATTGTAGGTGTTGTCCTTGTTACGATTAGGTTGGATCAGTGACCGTGATCGAGGTTCAGAACCTCGTTTAGATAGACACATGTAAGGGCCGAAAACACGAAGGCCTGAATGAGGGCGATAATGAAATCCAGCGCTGTCAGCGCCAGCACCATCGCGAACGAAAGGCCCGAGCCGAGCAGGCCCAGGGTATTGAGGCCAAAGCCGCTCAGGCCGAACAGGCCCAGTCCGACGACGAAGCTGCCGAAGATGTAGACGACCACGTGACCGCCCAGCATGTTGCCGAAAAGCCGTAGCGCCAGCGTGAACGGCCGGATCAGGAACGAGATCATCTCGATGACCATCAGGAACGCGCTCATCGCCGGGTGCATGCCAGACGGCCAGAACAGCTTGAAGAAGCCGAGGCCGTTCTTGGCGAAGCCGACGACCAGGACCAGCGCGAAGGTCATCACCGCAAGGGTCGCGGTGACCGCCAGCTGCGAGGTGACGGTGAAGCCGCCGGGCATCAGGCCCAGGATGTTCATCATCGCAATCATCATGAACAACGAGAATACGAACGGCAGGTACGGCCGGCCGCGGTCGCCGATAATGCCGCCGGTAAGGGTGTTGTCGACCATGCCATAGATCATTTCGGCCATCGCCTGCATGCGGTCAGGCACCAGTTGGCGCTTGGCGCATGCGAGGAAGAAGGCCGTGATCAGACCGGCGGTAAGCAGCATGAAGAACACGGAATTGGTGATCGACATATCGACCACGCCCACTCCGGGAATCGTGAAGGAAGGGATGTTCACGATCTTCTGGATCATGAACTGTTCCATTGGCTCGATCGCGGCCATCAGATGCTCTTCAACCCCTCAGTCATCGTCCTCATCATCCACTTCGGGAACCACAGCGGCGCTCCCGTTCAACTCACTCGCCGCCTTCGCGCTCTTGCGCGAGGCGGTCACCACAACGGCGTAGATCGAAAGACCCGTCCCGATCACCAGTCCGCCAACCACACCCCAGGGGCTGGTATGGACGAAGTGATCGACCAGCCAGCCAAATCCCACTCCGCCCAGCACGCCGCCGAGCATCTCGCCCAACACCCGGTAGCCATCCGAGGCCGACGAACCGCCGATTCCCAGAACCTGCGGTCCTGGAAACTTCGACTTGTCCGCGCCGGCGGCGTCAAAGGCCTCGAGCCGCCGATGTAAACGCTCGAGAGCGCTGTGGCTCGACTCCTCCGGTTCTGGCATGGACTTCTCTAGAGGTCCTTTAGCCGATCTCGCACGCCCCCGCCGAGGGTCGGCTTGGTCGGCGCGGAACCTATAGACGCGGACCCCGGGCGTCAAGATTTCGTGAACACGAGTTAAGCTATT
Organism: Caulobacteraceae bacterium; assembly: GCA_025352165.1. Classification (GTDB taxonomy): domain Bacteria; phylum Pseudomonadota; class Alphaproteobacteria; order Caulobacterales; family Caulobacteraceae; genus Acaudatibacter. Next base: position 28,003 of record JANXTX010000018.1, read on the forward strand.
GAATATAAATGTCAAACTTACTAAACTCGAAGGAGGCGACCTTGCTGAAACTGTTCTATGCGCCCGGCGCGTGTTCGCTGGCGCCCCATATTGTCCTCGAGGAGATCGGCGAGCCATTTGAACTGGAGCGCGTTAACCTTCGGGAAGGCGCGCAACGCCTGCCCGCCTATCTGGCGGTTAACCCCAAGGGACGCGTCCCGGCCCTGGCGAGCGACAGGGGCGTGTTGACCGAAAACCCCGCCATCCTGGCCTATCTCGCCCAGAGCTTTCCGCAGGCCGGCCTCGCGCCCCTGGATGATCCGTTCGGGTTTGCCCGCATGCAGGCATTCAACGGGTTCCTGTCGTCGACCGTGCACGTCGCCTTCGCCCATGCCTTCCGGCCGGAACGATACGCGGATGGCGACGTCGCCGCACAGGCGATGCGCGCCAAGGCTCCGCAGGCGCTCGCCGCCGCGTTCGCGCTGGTCGAGGAGACATTTGCCGACGGCCGACCGTATGTGCTTGGCGACCAATACAGCGTCGCCGATGCTTATTTGTCGGTGTTCTCGCGCTGGCTGGAGGGCCGCGGCCTTGGCCGGTTGGCGGACTTCCCAAAGACGGCCGCGCACCTCGAACGGGTGTCTGGCCGCCCGGCCGTTCGGCGGGCGCTCGCAACAGAGGCGGCGGCCTAGCGAAGATTTTCCCCGGCCCAATAGAGATGGGCGCGTCGTCTGGCATGACCGCCCGGCTTGGAAACCGGTCTTTGCCATTCACACTGCCGGAAGGCCTTCGATCCCCCCTCCCCGCTCGACCCGCCGAACGCCGGGTTGAGCGGGGAGGGGGCATGGCGAGCAATGCCCGATCCAAGCGAAGAAATCGATTAGCGCGAAGTTCCGCTCATGATCGACCAGGCTACCTCGCAGCCAGTTCCTCAGCCTGGCGCAGGTCGACGGACACCAGTTGCGAGACGCCGCGCTCACGCATGGTTACGCCGTAGAGCCGATCCATGCGCGACATCGTCAACGGGTGGTGGGTAATTGTGATGAAGCGCGTGGGAGCGCGCGTGCGCATTTCGGCGAGGAGGTTGCAGAAGCGTTCCACGTTGGCGTCGTCTAACGGCGCGTCGACCTCATCGAGCACGCAGATCGGGGCCGGATTGGCCAGGAACACCGCGAAGATCAGGGCGACCGCCGTCAGCGCCTGTTCGCCGCCGCTCATCAGGCTCATCACCGCCATGCGCTTGCCGGGTGGGCAGGCGAAAATCTCCAGGCCAGCCTCAAGCGGGTCGTCGGATTCGACCAGCCTGAGCTCCGCCTGGCCGCCCTGGAACAGGCTGGTGAACAGGGCGCGGAAATGACCGTCGATGATCTCGAACGCCGCGAGCAGCCGTTCGCGGCCTTCGGCGTTTAGCTCGGCGATCGCGGCGCGCAGGCGTGACAGTGCGCCATCCAGGTCAGCCTTTTCGGTATTGAGCGTGTCCAGCCGCTCGGCGAGCTCAGCCGCCTCGTCTTCCGCCATCAGGTTCACGGGGCCGATCGCGTCGCGTTCGCGTTCCAGGGCGGCCAGCCGCGCCTCGACCCTTGCGGCTTCCATCAAGGCATCGCCCTCTTCGGCGGCTTCGGCCAGCTCCGCCGCCAGGTCCCGCGGTTCCAGCCCGGTCGCCTCGGTGAGATCGGCGGCCAGCTCGGCCAGTCGTTCCCGGGCAGCCTGCAGTCGAGCCTCAGCCCCGGCGCGAGCCTCCCTGGCGTCGGCCGCCTGAGCATCCGCGGCGCGAGCGGCGCGGTCAGCCTCGGCGCGATCGGACTCTGCCTTTGCAAGCGCGTCGTTGGCCGCCGACTGCCGGTTCCGGGCGATGGTGAGCTCGTCGAGCAGGCGTTCGCGGTTCGCCTGCGTCTCGGCGGGCGCGTCCCGGGCGGCGTCGAGCGCGGCGCGGGCCTTGAGCAATTCCGCCTCCAGCGCCTTGCCTCGGGTTTGGGCGGCTGTTCCCCGTCGCGACCAGTCGGTGCGATCACGCCTGAGTCCCTCGATCCGTCGTGTGCGGGCCTCGGCGACGCGAAGTTCAACGTCGAGCGCCGACTGGGCTCGCGCGGCTGCCTCGCGCGCCGCCGCAGCCGCCGTCCGTGCTTCTTCCAGACGGGCAGCCAGACCCTCGTCCCTCGCGGCGCCACGCGCCTGCTCCTCGGCCGCCGCATATTGTGCGTTGGCCGCGTCAAGATCGCCGCGCAGACGCTCAAGGGCTTCGTCGAGGGACTGCGTGCGGGCGTCGAGCCTGGCGGCTTCTCGCTCCAGCCGGTCGACGGCTTCCCTTGCCGTGGCCACTTCGATTTCAGCCGTGCGGGGCGCCGAGCGGGCAACCCGCGCCGCCTCTTCGGCCGCCTGCTGTACGCGGGTGGCGTCCTGCTGTTTAGCCTTCGCCTCGGCGAGGCGAGGCGACAGTTCGGCGATCTGGCTCTCAAGTTCCGCCAGTCTGGTGATCTGCTCCAGCCTGACCTGCGCGGGTCGCGGCGCTTCGGCCGTCACGGTGAAGCCATCCCAGCGCCACAGGTCGCCCTCTCGCGAGACCAGACGCATGCCGGGTTTGAGCATGGCCTGGAGCCGATGCCCGTCGGATCGCGCGACCAGCGCGGTCAAGGCGAGGCGGGCCGCGAGCTCCGGCGGCGCCGAGATCAGCGGGCCGAGCGGGCTGGCGACTTCTGGCCATTCCGGCTCACCCGGATCCGCTCCGGCCCAGAACGCCGGCGCGCGAGAATCCAGCGAGGCCTGCAGGTCGTCGCCAAGCGCGGCAGCCAGCGCGGCCTCCAGTCCACGTTTGGGCGAGACAGCCTCGAGCACCGGGGCGAAACCGGTCCTCGCCGTCGACGCGGCGATACGTGCAAGGCCACGGGCCTCCGCCTGCCGCCCGCCAAGTTCATCTTCCAGCGCCCGAGCGCTCTGCCGCGCCACGCTTTCGGCGCGAGCGGCGTCGGCGCGGGCGGCCTCGGCAGCCTCAAGCCTGTCGCGCGCCTTGACCAGTGCGTCCTGGGCGACGCCCAGCACTCCGCGCGCTCGCGCCAGGCCTTCGCTGTCGGCGGGCGCCAGGCCCTGTCGCTCGCGCTGCATCTGCTCCACGGCGGCGGCGGCTCGTGATCGGCGGGCGAGTGCATCGGCCAGCCGCGCCGCGCTCGCTCTCGCATCAGCCTCGGCGGCCGCGCTCCGCGAGGCCAGCGCCTCCACCTGCGCTTCGGCGCGCGCCCGGCCAGCCTCCGCTTCAAGGGCCTCGGCGCGAAGCTGCGGGGTTCTTTGCGGCGCCGCGGCGATCTCGGCCTCCACCTCGGCTATTTCCGGATCCAGGCGAGCGGTGGCGGCGACCGAATCCTCTGCGATCTGCTCCTCGCGAGACGCATCGGCCCGCAGGCGGTGAATGTCCTGCTCCAGACGTGAAACCTCGCGCTGGGCGTTTTCCACGGCGCGTTCCAGGCGATCGGCCTCGATGTCGAGACGATGCAGAATGGCCGCGGCCGCCGTTGCCTCATCGCGCAGGGGCGCAATCGCCATGGCCGCGTCGATCGCCGCCGTGGCCGCCGCCGCCGCCACGCGTGCCGACAGTTCGGCCTGATGGTGAGCCTGGGCGACCTCGCTGGCCAGCCGTTCGACGCCTGACCGCGCCTCTGACCAGCGCGCGAGCAGCAGTCGGCCGCGCAGGGTCCGGATCTCGGCTGCAAGAGTCTTGTAACGCGCGGCCTGTCTCGCCTCGCGTCGCAGCCTGGCCAGATTGGCGGCGAGCTCGGTCGACAGGTCGTCGAGCCGCTGGAGATTGGTCTGCGCCGCCCGCACCCGCAGTTCAGCTTCGTGGCGCCGACCATAGAGACCGGAGACCCCGGCCGCCTCTTCGAGCACCCTGCGACGGTTCTGCGGCCGCGCGGCGATCAGCTCCGAAATCTGTCCTTGCCGAACCAGGGCCGGCGAGTTCGCGCCCGTCGAGGCGTCGGCGAACAGCAACTGCACGTCACGCGCGCGGACTTCCGAGCCATTGACGCGATAGGACGATCCGTCACCCCGGTCGATCCGGCGAACCACTTCGAGGATCGGCTGGTCATTGAACGCCGCCGGCGCCGTGCGATCCGCGTTATCGATCGTCAGCATCACCTCGGCATGATTGCGCGCCGGTCGCGCGCCGGTTCCGGCAAAGATGACATCATCCATGCCTTCGCCGCGCATGGCCTTGGCGGAACTGGCTCCCATAACCCAGCGCAGGGCTTCGAGCAGGTTGGATTTGCCGCAGCCGTTCGGGCCGACGATCCCCGTGAGACCCGGTTCTATGCGGAACTCGGTGGGGTCGACGAAGGACTTGAAGCCCGAAAGGCGCAGCCTGGAGAATTGCACAGCCGTGGTTTCGGCTCCCGGCTACCGGTGACGGGCTTGTGCGATCGCGGCGCTCAGCTGCGCGAGTGTCTGTTCGCCGTCCAGGGTCTTGTCGCCGACGATGAAGGTCGGCGTGCCGGTGATCTTGTCATCCGTTACACGCTTGTCCGCGCGCGCCTCGAGCGCCTGCAAGGCCACCTGACTTTGCAGGCAGGACTTGAACTGGGCCTCGGTCATGCCGGCGGCCTGCGCCACCTTGAGAAGCTCGTTGACACCGGCGTTCTCGATCTGCGCCTGATTGGCGAACACGCCTTCGACAACCTGGAAGTACTTCCTGGGGCCGGCGCAGCGCGCTGTCATGAAGCCGGCCGCCGCCAGCGTCGAGTCGCCGAACAGCATTTCGCGGAAGACAAAGCGAACCTTGCCGGTATCGATGTAGGTCTTCTTGAAATCCGGGAACACTTCCTTTGCCCAGGTCGCGCAGTGCGGGCACCCCAGCGATGCATATTCCACGACGGTAACGCGCGCGTGGGGGTTGCCGAGCGACATGTCGTCGGGCGCCGCCGCTGTAGTGGCGGCCTGGGTCAAGGGCGCCAGCAGGGTCATGGCGAGCGCCGCGGCCAGCAGTCCGCGCCGCGGAGTTGAATGCTTCATCACGAGCTCGCCTTTCCGGTCGCCGACGCCTCCGCCACGGCCTTGTCCAGTTGCTCCATGGTCATCTCGCCATGGTCGTAAAACTTGCCATTGATGACAAAGGTCGGCGTGGCATTGATGTGATCGTCACGCATGTACCGCTGCCAACGATCGTTCAGCGCGTTCTGGGCCGCTTCATCCTTGATGCAGGTCTCGAACTGTGCGTCGGTCATGCCAACCGACCGGGCGATGTTGAGCAGCACGTCGTGGGGCTGGCCGTTGAACATCTGCGCCTGTGAGCGATAGAGCGCCTCGGTCACCTGGAAGTACTTGTCCTTGCCCGCGCAACGGGCGGTGAGGAAGCCGGCCGCCGCGATGGCGGGGTCGCTGGTCAGCGCCTCGCGGGCGACATAGAGCACCTTGCCGGTATCGATGTATTTGGCCTTGAATGCCGGGAACACGCCGTTGTTCCAGTCCGCGCAGTGAGGGCACGATACCGACGCATATTCGATCATGGTCACCGCCGCCTTGGCGTTGCCCATCGTCATATCGTCCGCGGTGACGGCGGACGAGTTTTTCTGGCAGGCCGACAATGCAAGGACGACCGCAAGGCCGGCGACGAGGCTGATCAGTTTGCGCATGGACTCCGGTCCGTTTGACGGGTCAGTTCGGGAATAGAAAACGATTCCACCCTCGCGTCCAAGACAACCGTCTAGGTATCGGACGCGGCGGGCAGCACGGCGTCGCGTAGCACCTCACGCCCCAGCCGCGCCAGAGCCGCCTTCAGCCGTCCTTCGGGAAAAGCCGATAGATCCTCCGCGAGACGCTGCTCCGCGGCGGCGTCAAGCGGGCCTTTGCGGCGGCGCCGAGCGGCGAGAGCCACGGCGGCCTCGCGGCCAGGCAGGCCCTGCAGGGGGCCCTGAACTATGCGCAGCCGGGTGACCGCCCCGGGCCCGAGGAACAGATTGACCCTGGCGAGGATGTCGGGCGCCTGGTGCTGGATGAGTGTCGCCGCCGCTCCGGCGACGCGAAGTTCGAGTGTCGCGCCACCGCCGCCGCGCGGCGTCACCAGTTTGCTCGGCTCGGTGCGCCTTGCGACAGTCTGGCCGACGATATCGCTCCACCGCGACTTCAGGCCATCGACGCCCTGGCCAAAGCGCGCATCCAGCGCCTTGATGGTTTTCATCAACGCCCGGCCGGCCGCCGGCGGCGGACGCGCAGCCGGTCGGGTTCGCTTGGTGGCGAGAATATACGCGACGTCCCGCGCGGAGGGGAGCGGACGAGCCATATGCGCTTTATAGACGGTTCCATGCCGTCCGTCGCCTCCATCCGTTCGAGTCTGCTCGCCTGGTACGACAGACACGCCCGCACGCTCGCCTGGCGGGCCCTGCCGGGCGAGACCGCCGATCCCTATCGGGTGTGGCTCTCGGAGATCATGCTGCAGCAGACCACCGTGCCGCATGCGACACCCTATTTCCTGGCGTTCACCCGGCGGTGGCCGACCGTTATCGATCTGGCGCGGGCCGACGATGGCGAGGTGATGGCGGCCTGGGCGGGGCTTGGCTACTACGCCCGCGCCCGCAACCTGCTGGCCTGCGCGCGGGTCGTAGCCGACGGCATGGGCGGCGTTTTTCCCGATGACGAGGCGGCTCTGCTGAAGTTGCCCGGCGTTGGCGCCTACACCGCCGCGGCCATCACGGCGATCGCGTTCGGCAAGCCGGCCAATGTCGTCGATGGCAATGTCGAGCGGGTGATGGCGCGGCTGTTCGCGGTTGAAGCCCCGCTGCCCGGCGGCAAGCCGCGGCTGAAGGGCCTCGCTGAAAGCCTGGTCCGCGCCGAGCGACCCGGCGACTGGGCGCAGGCGCTGATGGACCTGGGCGCCACGGTATGCCGACCGTCGTCGCCGCTGTGCGAAACCTGCCCGCTCAGCCGGCAGTGCGCCGCGTTCGCCGCCGGTGATCCCGACGGCTATCCGCGACGGGACGCCAAGGCGCTGCGGCCGCACCGGCACGGCGTCGCTTATCTGACTGTCCGGGATGGGCGGGTGGCTCTCGTCCGGCGACCGGCGAAGGGGTTGCTCGGCGGTATGCTCGGGCTGCCGACAACCGAATGGCGCACGGCGCGATGGAGTATGAGTGAGGCGCTCGCCGCGGCGCCTTCGCCCGCCGCCTGGCGCCACGTCGGCGATGTGGCGCATGTCTTCACCCACTTTTCGCTGACCCTGTCGGTCTACGAGGCGAACGAAGCCGACGCGCCCGAGGACGCCGTCTGGTTGGCGCTGGAAGAGGCGCTCGCCGCCACGCCGACCGTTTTCCGCAAGGCGCTACAGCCTCTGCAGGCTTCTCTGCCTTTTATGGGGGGAGACAGACGCTGAAAGCGTCAGGGTGGCGTGCGTCTCGGCCACCAGGGTCGTTGGGGGGCGGCGGGGGATCGGCGCGGCTTGCCTGGGAGGCGTCTGACTCTGTCACCTGCCCCACCCTGGCGTTTTCAGCGTCTGTCCCTCCCCACGAGTGGGAGGAAGGAGGATTTCCGTGGCGGATCATCCAGGTTTCGTCGTCGTCCTGGATGCAGAACTCCGGATCGAGGCCAAAGGCCGCGCAAAGCTTGGCCACAGTCTCGCCGGGCGGGCGCTCGCGGTAGTCCTCGAACTCTTCAGGGTCGTCGAGGCGTTCGAACATGTCGAGCAGCAGGCGTTCAGACGCCGCGCGGTCGGTATCTAGGCGCTCACGCCGGATCGCCTTGGTCAGGGCGGAGTCGATGTTCTGGTAAACAAGGTCTTCGATGACCTTGATCTTCTCCGCGTGTTGCTTGTTGCGTGAGGCGACGACGCCGAGGCGGCGGGCCTTCATTTCTTCGGCAAGCCGCGCTTCCAT
>JANXTX010000026.1 GCA_025352165.1 Caulobacteraceae bacterium
AGGATCGACAAGACCCTCTGGGCCGCCTGCCATGGCTTGATCGCCCTGCGCATGGCAAAGCCGGCATTCGATTGGGCGCCGGCCGAGACGATGATGAATGTCATGCTCGACGGGCTGCTGTTCGGTCTCGTCGTCGACTGATGATGTGGCGCGCGGTGCTGGCCGCCGCGTTGAGCCTGATCGCGTCGCGGGTCTCCGCCGGTAGTCGCGTATTGTCGCTCGATCAATGCGCGGATCAGTATGTGCTGGCAATGAGTCGGCGCGCGGACATCGTCGGGCTTTCGACGCGGGCAACCAGAGGCGATTCCTACCTTCGGCGGCTGGCCCACGGGCTGCCGCTGCGGCGAACGAGCGAAGAGAGTATCCTGGCGTCACGTCCTGACATCGTCGTCCGCTATTGGGGAGGGGACGAGCGTCTGCTTTCCCGTCTCGCCGATCGAGGCGTCACAGTCGTCCGTATCGATGACGCAACTGACTTCCCGGGTATTCGCGTGAACATTCGCAGGGTTGCCCAGGCGCTGAAGCAACGAGCGGCTGGGGAAGCGCTGGTCGCCGGCATGGATCGGCAATTGACGGCAAGCCGCGGCGCCTGGCGGGGCGCGCGGGCCTTCTATCTGACGTCAGGGGGCGATACGGCCGGGACCGGCACGCTGGTCGACAGCATGATGCGCGCGGCCGGATTGACCAATGTGGAGACCGCCTCGGGATTTCGGTCGGTATCGCTGGAACAGCTGGTGCTGCATCCGCCGGACGCCGTCGTCGGGGGATTCTTCGATGCGGATTCCGACGCGTCGCAGAGCTGGGGAATTGGGCGCCATCAGATCGTACGTGATCTGCTGGATAAGCACGGACTGGTTAGATTGCCCGCATCCCTGCTTGGTTGTCCGGCCTGGTTTGCCGGTGACGGCGTAGCTGCGATTGCAGCTGCGCGGCCCGCGGCGCATAGCCGCTCGAACGCCGGCGGCTGAGTGCAATGCGTCTGCTGATCCTGCTGGGTTTGCTGCTGTGCGCGGTGCTGGCGATCTCGATCGGTCTGGGCGAGACGCTCCTTTCACCAGGCCAATACCTTGCGGCCTTTTCCCACCCGGCATCGCCCCCGGGTGAAATTATCTGGACGGTGCGTGCGCCCCGCGCGGTGACCGCGGCCCTGGTGGGCGCCGCCCTGGGGATGGCGGGCGCGGTGATGCAAGGCCTGCTGCGCAATCCGTTGGCCGATCCCGGAGTGCTGGGTGTTTCGGCGATATCCGGTCTCGCCGCGGCTGTAGCGATAGCTACGGGATTAGGGCGGGCGCCCGGCGCCGTTGAAGTCGCCGCTCTGACCGGCGCATTGGCGGCCGGCGCCCTGGTTGTTGTGTTCGCGGCGCGCTTCAGAGAGCCCGAGACGCTGATCCTGTTCGGCGTGGCGCTGTCGGCAGCCGGCGGCGCGATGACGGCGCTGGTGTTCAACCTCTCGCCCTCATTGATCACCACGTCCGAGGTGCTCAACTGGCTGATGGGCTCCGCGGCCAATCGCGACTGGCGTGATGTCGGCGGCGCGTTGGTTCCCGCCGGCCTGGGAGCTGGACTGTGCGCCTATGCGGCGGGCGGGCTGCGCATGCTGTCACTGGGTGAGGAGACCGCGGCGCTTTCCGGATTGCCGATGGCGCGATTGCGCGCCTGCGCCGTCGCTGGCGCCGCTCTGCTGACGGGTTCGGCCGTGGCCCTGGCCGGCGTCATCGGCTTTGTCGGGCTCGCCGCGCCACACCTCACACGCAGCGCCGTTTCGGACGATCCGGCCCGGACGCTGGCGCCGTCCGCGATAGCCGGCGCCATCCTGCTGGTCGCGGCCGATCTGCTTTCCCGGCTGCTGCCGACCGACGAGGAACTGAGACTGGGCGTCGTCACCGCCCTGGTCGGCGCTCCGTTGTTCGCGCTGATCGCCTGGCGGGCCTCGAGGAGCTGGCGCCAGTGAGCCCCGCACTCGAAATTGCCGGTGCAAGTGTCGGGCTCGCGGGCAGGCTGGTGCTTCAGGACATTTCCCTTGAAGCGAAGGCCGGGGAGGTGCTCGGAGTTCTGGGGGCCAATGGCGCCGGCAAGACCACTTTGTTACGGGCGGCCCTGGGGCTGACGCCTCTGAAGAAAGGTTCCGTGCGCTTGCAAGGCGCGCCCGTGGAGGGCCTCAGCGAACGCAAACGCGCGGAACTGGTCGGCTACCTCCCCCAGGAACGACGCGTAGGCTGGAACATGCCCGCCTGGCGTGTCGCCGCGCTGGGCGCTGTGAATTGCGCCCCGGATCTGGCGAGAAGACGCGCATTCGAGGCGCTCGGGCAGGTTGGCCTCTCTCACCTCGCCGACCGGGGCGTCCTGGACATGTCGGGGGGCGAGCGGGCAAGGGTACTGATAGCTCGCCTGATCGCCACGCACGCGCCACTACTGGTTGCCGATGAACCCGCCGCCGGCCTGGATCCTGACGCGCAATTCCGCATCCTCGAAATGCTGGCGGAACGGGCCGGGCAGGGAACCGCGGTCCTGCTGACCCTGCATGATCTAACGCTGGCGGCGCGTTATTGTGACAGGCTGGCTGTTCTGGGTGCCGGCCGACTGTTGGCGTACGGGCCCCCGCGTGAAGCGCTATCGCCAGAAATCCTGCGTACGGCGTTCGGTCTACAAGGAGAGCTGGTCGAAACGACCGCGGGTCTGGTCGTCGCCGCCCGCCGAGTTATCGGCACACCCCGTGAAGGGCAGGGCGGCTACCGACCGACCCCGGCCAACGGGCCGAACGAGGCGTAACCATAGGAACCGCGCTTGAGGTCACTGGCCAACGTAGGAGGCGCTACACCTCCGTTGAGCCGCGCCCGGTAGACCTGGGTCGCTTCCCTGACCCGCATGACATAGTCGCGCGTCTCGCCGAAGGGGAGTAACCATCCGGTGTAGGCTGCGCAAATTGCCGATCTACTCTTAGAAGGAGTCACCCATGGCAGAAATTCATTGGAAGCGGCCAATCAGCGCCGCCTTCAGCAAGGCCGCGGACTGGAAGGGTGGAACTGTGCCAGGCGCGTCGGATGACGCAATCCTGGGTGTGGCCGGTGCAGCCTACACCCAGGGCTGTTCAACGCTGATCAGATTGCTTTGTAGTTGAGGATGAGGTCGAGGCTGAGTGCGCCGTTCCAGAGGGCCTGAGCGATGTTTGTTGCG
>JANXTX010000040.1 GCA_025352165.1 Caulobacteraceae bacterium
CGCCAGCGCGCCGCCGTTCACCTGCACCGACCCGCTGCCCGTCACCGCCCCGTTCAGGCCCAGGGTTCCCGCCGTCGCCAGCAGCGTACCGGTATTGTTGATCGCGCTCTGGATGATCAGGCCGCCCGCGCCGGTCGACTCTATCAGGCCTGCGTTGGCTATCGTGTTGGCGCCGGTGTCGACTACAATGCCGGCCGAGCCGGAGGCGTTGATCGTTCCAGCCGTCTTGTTGGCCAGGATCATCTGGCCGCCGCCGATGTTTCCAGCACCCGAAATCGTGTTGTCGACGTTGGTCAGCGTAGCCGTCGAGTTCGCGCCGATGATATGGTTTAGCGTCGAATTGCTGAGGGTAAACTTCCCGGCCCCGGCGATGGTCAATCCAGTCGCACCAATCGTGAAACTAGGGATGGTGGCTGTGAGGTTGCCGGAATTGGTCAACGTGCCGGAGGCGTTTACCAAAGTTGCGTTGAGGGTGGTTTGCGTGGCGAGCAGGGAGACACCGTTGCCTAGCGCGTCTCCCAGAGTAAGCACCGCGCCGCCGAGCAAAAGGTTACCGGAGCCAGCGATTGTTCCCGCAAGGCTTGTGGGCCCACTTAAACTAAGCGTGTTTCCTGCGCTGATAGCGAGGGACGCTCCAAGCGCGAGGTTAAAGCTGCCTGTGTAGCTGAGGTTGGTCGAAAGCGTTACAGTGGTAGCCTTGTTTGCCAACGACAAGTTGGCGACAGTCAGGCTGGCGCCACCAGCTATCGTCGCAGTACCGTTGTTGATGACGAACGATCCAGGACCCGCGACGGTTCCGGACACAGAGGCCGACTTGCCCGCCGCGATCAAGGTTTGACCCGCTGCTACGGTGAGGGTTCCTCCCGTCTGGATGAGGTTTCCAGTCAGGCTGAAACTCGTATTCGCCGTGATCGTGGTAGATGCGCCGCTCTCCGAAAGATTTGCGACCGTCACCACGGATCCGGTGCTAAGCGTCAACGCTCCGGCTCCCACCGAAACTTGGCCAGCACCCCCGAGCGTGCCGGAAATCACTTCGGTCCCGTTCAGGGTCATGATGTCTGGATTAGCGACGATAACTATCGCGCCGGCCGCTTCGGTAAGTGAGCCGCTTACAGTCAATGAGCCGGTGTCAATCAATGTCTGACCAGCTGCCAGCGAATTGCTTCCAGCCAGCGTGACTACCGCGTTGGTATTGACATCATAGCTGCCAAAACCAGCAAACGACCCGCTTTCACTCCCATAGAAAGACCCGGATCCACCTAGTCCGGAAACGCCTATTGCGCCGGTGTCCCATACGATGGTTCCGCCTCCGGCAATGATCTGACCGATGAATGCGGATCCGGTTTCGACGTAGAGCTGGGACGCCGAAGCTCCGAGGACGACGGAATTGACTGAGCCCTGGACTGTTCCCCAATTGGTCACGGTCGCCGCGGCGGGACCGTTTGCATATATGCCGACCGAACCGGAGATGAGGCCGGGCTGGGATGCCGATCCGTTGACGACCGCACCGCCAGACGCCAGCATGACGCCTACGCCGCGATTTCCGGTTGGACCAGTTACCGAACCGGCGCCGCCTGCGCCGCCCTGGCCGCCACTTATAGTGGTCGTGTTGATTAGCGTGCCACCGTTTGCAATGAAGACGCCCGCGCCACCCGCACCACCCGCGCCGCCACGGCCCAAAGTGCCAGCCGTACCGCCCAAACCACCCTGGCCACCGGTGATGATCGCCGCCTTGGCCTGGACCGTCGAGAGTCCCGCCAGCACCAGTCCTGCACCGCCGGTCCCGCCCACGCCACCTTGACCGCCGAGGCTGGTCGCGTACCCGCCCACGCCGCCCTGGCCGCCGATCGCCTGACCAGCGCCGTAAATCGCTCCCGAGCCACCGCCAGTGGTCACATACAGCGCCGCGCCACCGGCTCCACCGCCGCCACCCTGGTTGCGGCCCTGCCCACCGATGCCGCCTTGCCCGCCGACCAGACTCGCTCCGTCAGTTGCATTGGCGCCCGCGGTAGTTTGCAGTCCTATTCCGCCGACGCCGCCGGAGCCGCCAACGTTGCCCCTCCCGCCGGCGCCACCGGCGCCACCCGCGATCCGGCCACCAGGATTCGTAAGCGTTCCTGACGACATCACGCCCTGCCCGCCAGCGCCACCTACGCCGCCGATCGGATTTCCGCGGAGCCCTGCGCCGCCCTTGCCGCCCTGGATAACCCCATTGCCGCCATTGCTCAGCAGACCGCTCGCCGCGATTGTAAGACCCGTTGCCCCCGCAAGACCGCTCGCACCTGCCGCGCCGACGATCAGGCCGCTATTCGTCAAGGTTCCGGCCAGTGTCAGCACGCCGCCGTCGCTGAATGTCGCGCCGTTCACCAGTGTGCCTGTCGACGTCAGCGTCCACTGCGCTCCCGCGCCTACCTGATAACTTCCAAAGCCGCTCACCGTGGCGCTTGACGATCCGGACAGGGTTGCAACCGAGCCCAGGTTTGCCAATGCGCCCGATCCGCCCGCCAGCACCAACAAGCCGCCACCGCCGAGAACCTGGCCGATGAACATCGAACCAGCCTCAACCATCAACGTGTCACTCGCCGCACCCAGAATTACCGAGTCAGCCGTTCCGTTGATCGTCCCGTAGTTGATAACGGTCGCATAGGTCGCCGTGGCAGCCCACACGCCCACGGAGCCGGTGATCAGCGGCCCGTGCTGAGTGGTCGAGCCGTTCGTAAGATTCCCACCCTGGCCCAGCAGGCCCACACCATAACCCTGCGCGCTCGCGCCGCCTGCCCCACCAGCAATTGTGCCGGTATTCGTCAGGCTGCCGCCACCGGAAATTTCCGCGCCCACGCCACCTGAACCGTAAACACCCGTGCTAGAGGAGCCCTTACCGCCCGCGCCGCCAAGCCCGCCGGTGATCTGGCCGCTGTTGGTCGCCCGGGCTGTCCCGGACAACAACAAGCCCGCTCCGCCATTGGCGCCGGGGCCGCCATAGTTCCCGCCGGCGGCAGCCGATCCGCCTGCACCGCCCAGGATCGTCCCGGTGTTGTTCAGGCTGCCGCCCGTCACGTAGACGCCGCTGCCGCCATAACCGCCAGACCCCGAGAAGTTCCCGCTGCCTCCACCGTTGCCGCCCGCCCCGCCGACGATCCGGCCCGCGTTTGTAACCGTGGCATTCTGAACGGACGCTCCATTGCCGCCGATCCCGCCGCCACCGCCGTCGTAGGCTCCGAAGCCGCCTGAGGCCGCCGCGCCGCCTGCAACGACGCCGTTGTTGCTCAGCGATCCCGCTGAGAGCTGCACGCCGTCACCGCCGTCGCCGCCCACCGAACCAAACTGATAGGACGCTCCCCCGAAACCCGAGCCACCCGAGCCGCCAACAATCGCGCCGGTGTTCGTCGCCGCTCCACCGCTGGTCAGCGCCAGGCCAGCGCCCCCTTCACCACCGCCTAACGTAAGACCGGACGCGCCGCCCCCGGCGCCCCCGGCGCCACCGGCGATTGTCCCGCTGTTGGTCAGGCTGCCGCCCGCCGTCAGATAGAGCGCCACGTCGCCCGCACCGCCGTAGTACTGGCCATTGCTGTTCACTCCCGCCCCGCCAGCTATCAAGCCGCCGTTGACAAGACTTCCGCCCAGGCTGAGCGCGCCGTTGTCCGCCAGAGACTGTATCGACGACAGCGTTCCGATCCCCGAAAGCGTCCATACGCCCCCGGCGTCGACCTGATAGGACCCGAAATTGGCGAACGAGCCCGCCGCGCCGCCGCTTAGCGTTCCGCCTCCGGCGCCAAGCCCGCTGATCGTTCCCGATCCCCCGGCAAGTTCCAGCGTGGAGCCGGCGCCGTTTCCCGACGCCGTCCCCACCAGGACGCTCCCGCTCTCCATTACCAACCGTCCCGTCCCGGACGTGAAGCTCACCGCGTTCGTGCCGGTCCCGCCATTGCTGATCGTCCCGTCAACCACAACCGTTCCACCGGCCACGCTCAGGCCGGAGGCGATCGTATTCGACCCATCGAACTCCCAGTCCCCCCCGGAAGCGAAACTCACCGAACCAAATCCGCTCAGACCGTCGATCATACCCTCGCCGGCGCCGCCCAACAGGCTCAGTGTTCCACCGCCAGTCACCGCGCCGATGAAGGTTGAGCCCGCTTCAGCCACCAGCACATCATTCGACGCGAGGCTGACGGCAACACCCGAATAGCCCTCAATCATCCCGAAGTTGACGACCGTGCCCGCCGCCGCGCCGCTCATCGACACGCCGACCCCGCCGGCAATCAGCGCGCCCTGGTGACTCACATCGCCATTGTTCACCACGCCGCCATTGCCGAGCGTCACGCCCGTGCCGCGCGAGCCACCCGGGCCCTGCGAGGCGCCTGCGCCGCCCGCGCCGCCGAGGCCACCGGCGATTGTGTCGCTGTTGTTCACCGCTCCGCCGGAAACCACCGATACGCCCGAGCCACCCGAGCCACCCGCTCCGCCCACAAATCCACTCGAGCCGGCTCCGCCAACACCCCCTTGGCCCCCCGTGATCATATAACCGTTGCTCAGCACACCTCCCGAGCCAACCACAATCGCGGCGCCTCCCCCACCACCTACTCCACCCGAGCCAGATGAACCCGCACCACCGGCGCCACCCTGGCCGCCGTAGAAAAAGCCGCCATTTGCGATAGTACCGCCGGCATTCAGTAAGAGGCCAACTCCGCCAGCCCCACCGGATGAGCCCGAGGCGCCGCTCGTTCCGGCGCCGCCGACGCCGCCCGCTATCCCCCCGATATTGGATATTGTTTCGATAGCGGAGGCGCTGACACCGATGCCGCCCGTTCCGCCGCCGTTCTTGCCACGCCCGCCAAGCACAAGTCCGGTGGAACCATTCGTCAGCGCTCCGCTACCGGAAAATGTGGCGCCGACCACACCCGTCGCGCCGCCCGCCTGGATCAAACCGTAGTTGACCACCGTAGCCAGCGTGGTCACGACCAGGCCAGAACCGCCAATGAAACCACTTGCGGCGATGCTCAACGTGCCGAATGACGCAGATAGCGTATATCCGGCGCTGTAGGTTCCAGAGATGGTCTTCGTCGTCATTGCAATCCCCACACTCTCGCTAAGCAATCTCGCCGCACGTCAGTCGAATGGAAAACCGTTCAATCGAATGATCACAATTCTTAACAAATCTCATACTGGCCCAGTAGACTGAGTTGAGAAGCTCACCCAATTCAAAGACCTGGTCGGCGCAAGAAGCGACGTAGTTCACAGGTTTCGCTAACTCATCTTTTCCTTCGCATAGCAGCAAAGGACACAGAGTAAGAAAAACGGAATTTGAGCATGCCATGCGCAACGCGGCCCTCAAATTTGATCGATATTCATTGCACAGGTCCATCCGTTCTGCCGACGGATAGACACAACAATCTGAATGCAATTTTAGCTACGCGTCCAAGTGTCGCGGAAAATAGGCGAACTCAAATAGGACCGCTGTCGCGTAATGGCGGAGTTGCCGACGAATCTGCGAAAAACGTCGGAAAGTGCTAATAAATCAAAGGGTTTCGGTTCTCATAGACGGGCGGGCTTGCCAGTGAAGAACCACAGCGTTGTCTCGCTAAATGCGACGAATTGACACGCAATGACCGCGACAATTGGCTCTCGATGCGAACTGGTTCGCCGAATTTCAATCGTTCCAACTACAGTCCAAAGCGTGGCTACATCGATTTCTCGTCGGGCATTAATCCAGCCGCGCCAACGGGCGCGTGGGGCTCATTAGCGGCAAATCCAAGGTACACACCGCCGACGACAGCGCTCCGCCCCCCTAATCCTGAAGGGCCTCCTCGACGAAATCCAGTCGGTCGTTCCCCCAGAAGAGTTCGTTACCGACAAAGAAGCTCGGCGCACCGAATGCGCCGCGATCCGCCGCCTCCTGGGTGTTGGCGCGTAGCTGATCCTTGATGTCGACGCGCTCAATTCCCGCCTGCACAGCTGAAATGTCCAGTCCAGCTTCGCCAATCAGCCGCGCGAGGTGTTCCGGCTCGCCGATGTTGACGCCTTCCAGCCACATGCCGCGAAACATCGCATCGCAATAGGCGTCCATCCGCCCCATCTCCTCGGCGACCAGGGCGCCGCGCAGGGGCGGCACGATCTTCAGTTCATTCATGTGCGGGTTGCTGTTGAGCGTCACACCGTAGCGTCGAGCCCATCGCTGCATGTCGACAGCCATCCAGGCGCCCTTGTTAGCGACAACTCCCGGCGGACGGTTTCCCGTCAGTTGATGAAGCCCCAGGGTCAACATCGGCCGCATGCGCACGGTGGCGCCGGTGCGCGCCTTGAGTCCAGACATCTGAGTGTAAGCCAGATAGGTCGGCGGACTCATGAAATCGAAAAAGAACTCGAGCTCGCGCGCCATTACCAGGGCTCCTTCCAGGGCCGAAGTTCCGTCTCTTGCGTCCAGGCGCTTCGCCGCTGGCTGTGCAGGGCAAAATAGGCCTCGGCGATATCGTCGGGATCGAGCACACCGTCAGCGGGCCGTTCCTCGAACACCTGCGGCATCATCCTGCGGATCAACGGTGTGTCGATCGGACCGTCGATAACCACGTGCGCCACGTGAATGTTCTTTGGAAAAAGCTCGCGCGCCATCGATTGGGCCAGCGCCTTGAGCGCATGCTTGGACGCGGCGAACGCGGCCAGATGTGAGCGGCCCCGCAGAGCGGCCGTCGCCCCGGTAAAGATGATCGTACCCTTTTCGCGAGGCTGCATGACCTTCGCGACCTCACGTCCCATCAGGAATGCCCCAAAGGTATTGACCCGCCACACCCGTTCGAAATCCTCTGCCGGATGCTCGGTGATCGCGTGCCGGGCGCCGATCGCCGCATTGTAAACGGCGACCTCGATCGGGCCGACGTCGCCCTCGATCGCTTCAACGACGGCCACCATCTGATCCTCCTGGGTGGCGTCGAGCTCATAGGCGATCGCCCGCCCTCCCTCGGCCTCGATCTGCGCCACCAGCGGCGACAGGCGTTCGATATTGCGGCGCGCAACACACGCGACATAGCCCGCCTTGGCGAACCGGCGGGCAATGGCCGCCCCGGTCGCCACGCCCGCGCCCACCACCAGGACCACCGGATCGCCCATCGTTCCTCCCTCGCCCATGTTTGCTGTCAGTAGCCCGGCGGCGCTTTGAATGTGAAGCCGAGTTGTTCAAGCCGCTGCGCCAGTTGAATCGTACGCAGATCGCCGTAAGCCGGCCCGATAATCTGCACACCGATCGGTAGTCCATCCGCCGCGGGTCCGGTTGGTATGATCGTCGATGGCAGATAGGCGACACCTGACAGACCTGCCCAGAATGTCTGGCTGAAATAGGGGACGCTCTGGCCATCGACCATGATTGTCCGCTGGTTCTCCGGACTGTGATCATGCGGGAAGGCCGTCGTCGGCATGATCGGTGTGATCAGGAAGTCGTAGTCCTGAAAGAACCTGTTCCACGCCCAGCGGATTTGCGTGCGCTGCTCATTGCAGCCCGCCCAGTCGCGCAGACGCATTGTGCGCCAGCGTAACTCCATTGCCGCCGGGCTCTGATCGTCAGGCGACAGCGAGGCAACCTTGGCGATCAGGTGCGCGAACTGGCTATCGGGCATGCGCGAGGACATTGCCGACAACAGCAGCGCCGAATAAACAAAGTGGGTATGCTCGGCGGCGAATTCCGGGCGCGCCGAATAGTCCACCTGCGCGCCGCAGCCGGCAAGCGCCGCGGCGACCGCCTCCACCCGTTCGATAACAGCGTTCGATGATGGACAGATCGGGGTGGTAGTCCACACCCCGACCCTGAGGTCCGACAGCGGTCCGTCAAGCGTCGGCAGATCGAAAATGACTCCGTCCGCCTCGAGATCGTCGGGGGCGGCCATCAGGCTCAATGCCAGTTCCAGATCCTCGGCCGAGCGCGCCAGCGGCCCGATGACCGATATGTCCGAAGGCGTCAGCGCGCCCGTCAGCGTATGTCCGCGCGGCGGACAGATGATCCAGGTAGGCTTGTGTCCGAAGACCCCGCAGAAGTGCGCCGGATTGCGGATCGAGCCTCCGATATCGCTGCCGATATCCAGCCCGGTCAGACCCGCCGCCAGCGCCGCCGCCGAACCACCGGACGAACCGCCTGGCGTGCGGTCCAGTCCCCACGGGTTGTTGGTCGTTCCGTACACGGCGTTATAGCTCTGGAAGTCAGCCAGATTGATCGGAATGTTGGTCTTGCCGAACACGTTGGCGCCGGCCGACGCCAGCCGCTGCACGGCAAGCGCATCGCCTGCATCGAGATTGGCGGCCATTTCCGGCACGCCCCACGACGTCTTCAGGCCGGTGAAGTTGTAGCTTTCCTTGATGGTCATCGGCACGCCATGCAGCGGGCCCAGATCGTCGCCGCTCCTGCGCGCCGCATCCGCTGTGTCTGCCCTGGACCGAGCGCCGGCGATGTCCTGCTGGATGACAGCGTTCAGCGCTGGATTGTACTTCTCCACCCGCGCCAGGAAGTGCTCAAGCAATTCCCTGGCGCCAACCTCCCCCCCCCGGATCAAGCGCGCCAGATCGCTGGCGGATTGGAAGTGAAGTTCGGTCATGGTGAGGTTCCGTCGGCTGACGATAGAACGAGGGCGACGGAATTCAAGTCGCCCCCGCAAACATGTCGAAGGCTTGTGTTCGGCTAGCCACCGATTTGCTTGAGGCGCGTGTGCAGAACTTCATCGGCCTGGGCCATGATGTTGTTCACCAGTTCGGCGCAAGTCGGGATGTCATGGATCAGCGCCTGACTCTGACCGGTCGACCAGATGCCGCCATCCAGATCGCCGCCCTCAAGCACGTTCGCGCGGCCGCGCACGCCGGCCATCAACTCGCGGACGTCGGCAAAGGTCTTGGTCGGATCTTTCTGAATCTCCGCGACCTGCTCGGATATCGCATTGCGCGCCACGCGGGCGGTATTGCGCAACGAGCGACCAACCAGGACGGTGTCGCGCTCGGTGAACTCGACGATCTGCTTCTTGACGTTTTCGTGAATCTTCGCCTCGACCGTGGCGCAGAAGCGCGTACCCATGTTCACGCCGTCCGCGCCCAGCGCCAGCGCCGCGACCAGACTGCGACCGTCGGCCATTCCGCCCGAGGCGATCACCGGCACACTCACGGCATCAACAGTCGCCGGCAACAGCACCACCAGGCCGACATCGTCCTCACCCGGGTGACCGGCGCATTCGAAGCCATCGATGCTGATCACGTCGCAGCCATGCTTCACCGCCGACACCGAGTGGCGGACCGAGGTGCATTTGTGGATCACCTTGACACCGAACTCCTTGAAACGCGGCAGATGGTCGGTCGGCGCGCGTCCGGCCGTCTCGACGATTTTGATGCCCGAGGCGATGATCGCTTCCCGATATTCGTCATAGGGGATGGGGTTGATCGAGGGCAGCAGCGTGAGGTTCACACCGAACGGCTTATCGGTCAGCGCCTGCGTCTTCTCGATCTCATCCAGCAATTCCCTGCCCGACTTGAACATATGCGCGGTGATAAAGCCCAGCGCGCCGGCGTTGGCGACCGCGGCCACCAGTTCGCCGTAGCCGACGCCGGTCATGCCGCCCATGACGATCGGCGTCTCGACGCCAAACATTTCCGTAATGCGTGTCCTCATGTCCCATCTCTCCCTGGAGTAATTGTTGATCCGACGACTTAAGGCAGGCGCTCAGCCGCGTCCAGAATGCCGGTGGGGAAGGCTCTATCGCCCACTGAACACCGGCTTGCGCTTCTCGAAGAATGCCTTGCGGGCTTCCTTGGCGTCCTCGCTCTGAAAGGCGATGCGGATATTGGAAAGCTCATAGCGCAGCTGCTGTTCCAGGTCCGGGTTCTCCAGAGCCTTGGTCATGCCGCGCTTGAGCAACCGAAGGGTGATTGGCGACCATTGGCACAGTTCCTGGCAATACGCGGCCAACCGTTCGGCGAATGCATCATCGTCCACCACTTCGCCGGCCATGCCCCAGGCGACCGCGTCATCACCGTTGGCCGTGCGGTTCTCCATCATGAAACGTAGCGCCGGTTCATAACCCATCGCCTGGGGGAGCGTGATGGTCAGCCCGGCGTCGGGTGAGCCGCCGATGCGGGTGTAGCCGGCCATCAGCCGCGCGCCACGCGCAACGAGCCGCACATCCGTCGCCATCGCCAGGCCGAGGCCCGCGCCTACGGCAACTCCGTTGATCCCGCCGACGACCGGCTTGTCACACCGCTTGCGGATCGCCAGCAGGAAGTGTCCGACCCAGTGGATATCATCCAGCTGAGCCGACTGCCGGCTCAACGGAGAAAATCGTTCTGGCGCCGACAGATCGAGGCCCGAACAGAAGGCATCGCCCGATCCAGTGATAGCGACCACCCAGACATTGTCGTCCCGCGCCGCGTCGTCAATGGCATTCACCACGCCCCAGGCCAGTTGATCGCTGAGCGCGTTCTTCTTTTCCGGCCTGTTGAGAACGATGGTGCGGACATGGCCTACGTCCACGATCTTTACGACGTCCGTCATTTCAAAAAGCCCTTCGCGCAAAATCGTTTGGGTCTCCCTACTGTTTTCTTGGGGATCGGACATCTAAAACCCACAATGGGTGGAACACTGCCAGGGAGCATACGCATGAAGATCGACCCCACCAGGACCTGGGCCGCCGTCGAGGCAGCTTACGAGGCTGAAAACGATCCGCGTCACAAGCAGTTGCTGAAGGAAGTCCGCAACCACATGAAGACCGAGGTCTGCGGCGAGATCGAGCCGCTGATGGCGACCCTGACCGCCGAACCTCAATACCACATCTGGGGCCAGGGGCCTGAAGCTGGCCCCAAGGGCCGTGCGGCCGTGCGAGCATTCTACGAGGCCCTGATAGGCTCGGGCGGCAACCTGTTCGAATTCAATGTCGCGAAGATCGTCGTCAATGACTATGCGGTGGTCACCGAGGGACGCCTACGTAACGCCTATGCGGGCGCCGTCGTGCTCGCCGCCGGCGTCACTGAGGTCAACGGCGAACCAGTCGACGCCAATGCTAAATATGTCGGCAACGCTCAGCTGCTCACGGTCTGGCCGGCCGACCCGGACGGCAAGCTGATCGGAGAGGACATCTATTTCGGATCAAGTCCATTCGCCCATCTGGAAAAGCTGGCGCCGGAGGATGAACCCCGCCCGGTTTCGATCGAAAACGTCTAGTCCATGGCCGGAGTAGATCGCGGGCGCCCGGTGATCTCAATGGCAGGCGGCAAAAGGATACCCAGCCATGCGTGAAGACATGATCGCGTATTGGGCCAGGCTGCGTCCTGATTCACTCGCCATGGCTGGCCACACCGGAGCTGTGACGTATCGCGCTTTCGATGAAGCGATCAACAAGGTCGCGAGATCGCTTGGCGCGCTCGACTTGCCTGCAAAAGGCCTTGTGGCCGTCCAGATAGGCCAGACCTACCGCCTCTATTTGCTGGACCGGGCGCTCGATCGAATGGGCCTGACATCGGTCGTGCTGCCGCTGGGGCCCGCGGCGAGCGACATTCTCAACCTGGTCAAACCGGACGCGATTCTGGCCGACCCGGATAGCAGCATCAGTGCGCGTCGCAACGCGACGGCGATAACAACGGATTGGATGATCCAGGCGCTGAAGGGGCCTGTCGTCCCGCCACCGGCGCACCGCTCTCGTCCCGACGATATTGTCCGCGTGGTGCTCTCGTCAGGCACGACTGGCCTGCCCAAGCGGATCCCGATCAGTCGGGCCTCGCTGGAAGGGCGTTGCCGCATTCGCGCCATCACCGAAGGGATTGGCCAATCGTCCCGACTGTTGCTCACGGTCGGGCCGGATACCTCGCTGGGCCTGACGTTTCTCACCACCTTCTGGAATCTCGGGGCGATGGTCATGCTGTTCGACCCGCGCCGGACCTATCAGGAGATCGTGCGTCTCCAGCCGACCTACGTCTGCATGTCGACCGGTCAGCTTGAGGCATTGCTGCGCGAAATGCCGGACAACGCCGGCCCCATCGCCGGCCTGCGCGTCAGCGCCGGTGGCAGCCAGGTGTCCCCGGCGCTGGCCGGTCAGGTCATGCGCCGACTGAGCGACGACTTCTGGATCAACTACGGATGTGGCGAGCAGGGCGCGGTGGCGACCGCCCATGCCTCCATCCTCAAACATCACGATCGAGCCGTCGGCTATCTGGCGCCGGGCCTGGAAATGCAGGTCGTCGACACTGACGGTACGCCGTTGACTGTCGGTCAAACAGGAATCCTGCGCATGCGGGGCGAGGCGAATTTTGCTGGCTATCTCGAAAACGACGAGACGACTCGATCGGCCTGGCGTGACGGTTGGTTCTATCCAGGAGACTACGGCGCCCTCACCGAAGATGGCCTGGTGCTGGTCGAAGGCCGCACCGCCGAGCTGATGAACCTGGGCGGGATGAAGATCGATCCCGCGGCCGTCGACGAAATGGCCCGGACCTGTATCGGCGTCACGGATGCGGCGGCCTTCTCGATTGCCAATGCGCTGGGCGTGGACAAGCCGTGGATCGCCGTGGTCCGCGGTAATGACTTCGACGCACCCCGCCTTATAGCTCACCTGTCAACGCGCTGGCCCGATCTGCGCAACATGGAGGTCGTTATCGTCGATGCGATCCCGCGCAATGGCATGTTCAAGGTCGAGCGCCGAAAACTCCAGCAGACAATCGACGGCTGAGCGGCGATCAAATCAGGGTCGGATCCAGCAGGATCTTGCACTGATGGGTCGGTTTGCGCAGCGCCTCGAAGCCGGCGGAGAACTGATCGAACGAGTAGACGTCGGTGATCATGTCGTCGACGTCGAGCCGTCCGCCGGCCAGCATGTCGACAACCAGCTGGAAGTCGGATTTGTCGTGACCGACGACGAACCGCATCGACAGTTCCTTGGCCATCGCCGCGGCCGGCATGAAGGTATCGGGATCCATACAGAAGCCGACGATCACCAGCTCCGCGCCCGGCGGCGCGACGTCGACCGCATGAGCAATCATTCCCGGCACCCCGACACATTCGAAGATCACATCCGGCGGTGCGCCAGCCAGATCCAGGAACTGTTCAGGCAGGTTCAGCCGCGCGTCGATCGTCGCGGTCGCGCCATATTTCATCGCCATCTCCCGGCGCCCCGGCTCCAGTTCGCTGACCACCACCTGCCGGGCGCCGAACAGCCGGCACCACAGGCTGACAGCCAAGCCGATCGGGCCGGCCCCGATCACCAGCACGTTCTTGCCCGAAAGGCCTCTCTGTGACCCTCGCACAGCGTGCAATCCTACCGCAAGCGGTTCGACCAGCGCGCCCTGTCTCCAAGAGACCTCATCGGGAATTCTCACTGCCGCGCTCAGGTGCACACGCACGTACTGAGCGAAGCCGCCAGGCACGCCACCGGAACCGGTGATCTTCAGGCCCGTGCAGCGGAAATGCTTGCCCTGGAGACAGGCCAGGCACCGCCCGCAGCTGATGAAAGGCGGCGACGTCAGACGGTCGCCCTCTCGCCATCCGGACTCGGCGTCCGACCCTAGCGCAACAATCTCGCCCGCGAACTCGTGGCCCATGATCTGCCCGCCGACGGCGTCGGTGTGATGCTGCGTCGAGTGCAGGTCGGTGCCGCACACTCCGCAATAATGCACACGGATAACCGCCTCGCCAGTTTCCGGCGCGGGGTCCGCTGCGGTCTCGATTGCCAGCGGAATTCCCGGTTCGTGAAATACGGCAGCCTTCATCCGAGCATCCTCACCCTGGCGTTATTGTGCCGCCGTCTTTGCCGATATTTCAGCCGCTGTCCAACCATGATGTCGGCGCAAATTGTCCGGCCACATTTCGAATGGCCGTAGTCTATGCAGGAGTCTCAGCCCCCCTCGCGTGACAGACCATGTGCGCCGCAACGCGGGCAGACCGCCGCCGTGGTCGACATCGCCCGCGCCGTCGGCTGCCGTGCATTGCCGTCTCCCGGCCCGAGGCTGCCGAGATGCCTCTCTATGACGCCGCCGATTGCCGCCAGTAGAGAAGGCACATACCGCTCGTTGATCCAGCCGCCGTCGCGTCGGAACACCGCCGAAATCATCCGGGTCAGTCCGGGGGTCCAGGCGTAGTGGTCCATATTCTTGGAGTTGACGAAAATCTCGAACGGTCGCCGGTCGGCACCCTCGCCGATGTCATTGATGGGGATGTAGACCGCGTGTGCGCTTTCCGGCCATTTGATCCTGCAGGTCGCCCCTTGCAACCCATCCGGTAGCCGGAGCGATAGATGTCGGCGGAGTCCCCGAAGCTGATGGGTTCGGGACAGTTGATGGTTTTGGAGATCGCTGTCGACATGCTCCCGCTTCGCGGCCCGCATACGCAGATGGTCGGCCGGCGTCAGCGTCTGGGCGTCGAACACCAGCGGCCAATCCGCGTCGGCCTCAAGCACCTCCGTTGCCTTCGGGGTGGTGACATAGCCGTGAAGTATCCCGACCGGGACCGATTTTCATTGTGAAGTCGAACGAATCCGACACGTCTGGCGCGCTAGGCAGGTCGCGGGCCGACAGACGTATTGTTGGCGAGAGCGTCACTGCCCTCAGCGGCCGTTGGCCAAACGTCGGGATCATGCTCGTCCAGTGTCGTTGGTAGCCGCTCAAATGATACAGCAACGACCATCCTCTTCAGATCGCGCCAATATTGTTCGTTGCCTGTTCGGCTGCTGCCTTGCCGCGGCGATCGCCTGGCTGGCGCCCTTCGACACGGCCTTTTCCGCCGCGACCCTGGGGTCGCCAGTCTTGCGATCTGTATTGATCGTGGTGCTCGCGCTCGCGGGGCTATGGTCGGCGCGCCGTCTTGGGCTCGGTATCGAGCCACGACGCCTGGATCATACGATCCTGACACCGCTGGTTCTTGCTGTCGGCATGGCGGGATACTGTTTCCTGGTCGACCTGTTGCTAAGGTCTCAGTTACCGCAACTTTACATACACACCATGAGCACCGTGCCAACTGTCGAACGGATCTTCGTTTTCGCCACGAGAGCCTTCAACGAGAACGTAATTTACCGACTGTTTTTTGGATCGATACTCACTTATCTCATAGGTCAGGCTTGGAAGAATGCGGCCGGTGGGCCTGCCTTGGGAGCCTATTTCGCGGGTTTCACACTTTCACAGATTGTGAATATCTGGATCAACGTCAGCAGCTTTGCAGCCATTACACCTATGCACCTGCTTCATGATGCATTGCGCTATGTCATTCCCGGTCTTGTCTGGAGCTGGGTCTATTGTCGACACGGCTTTCAAAGCAACGAGATATCCTGCATGTCGGTAAACATATTCCTGCAGCCACTGCTAACCATCGGATTGCACTGAGACATAGCAAGGGGATGAGAGCCATGCGGTACATAGCCATTATGGGCATTGTGTCCCTGCTTTCCAGTGGCACGGCACACGCACAGACCGTCGTCGGCGAGAAGGCCGCCGTCGATCGCTTCCTGGATCAGACCTATCCGGCGCTCGACGCGCTCTACAAGGATATCCACAGCCATCCCGAGCTGGCGTTCGCGGAGTCACGCACCGCGGCAAGGCTGACGGAAGAGATGCGCGCCCTGGGTTTCGAGGTGACCGAACACGTCGGCGGCACGGGTGTGGTTGCGGTGCTCCGCAATGGTCCCGGCCCCACGGTGATGGTGCGGACCGAACTCGACGCCCTGCCGATGCGCGAGATGACCGGCCTGCCGTATGCCTCTCAGGTACAGGCGGACTGGAACGGTCGCCAGACCTACGTGGCGCATTCCTGCGGTCATGATGCGCACATGGCGATCTGGGTCGGCGTGGCGCATGCGCTGGCGACGCTGAAGTCGGGCTGGCATGGCACGCTGGTCTTCATCGGCCAGCCGGCCGAAGAGGCCATCGGCGGCGCCTCGGCGATGCTCAAGGACGGGCTGTTCACCCGGTTTCCCAGGCCGGACTTCGGCTTCGCCCTGCATACCGGTCCGGCGGCCTATGGCGAGGTGCACTATCGTCCAGGCGTCATGGACGCCAACGTCGACGACATCGTGATCACCTTCAAGGGGCGCGGCGGCCATGGCGCCATGCCCCAGGCGACCGTCGATCCGGTGCTGATCGCGGCGCGGTTTGTGGTCGACGTGCAGGCGGTGATCAGCCGCGAGAAGGACCCCCAGGACGCCGGCGTGGTCACCATTGGCGCGATCCAGGGCGGTTCGGCCGGCAATATCATCCCCGACCAGGTGGTCGTGCGCGGCACCATCCGCGATTTCGACACCGGCGTGCGGGCCAAACTCAAGGCCGGGGTCGAGCGGGTGGCGCGCGCGGAGGCAGCCATGGCCGGCGCCCCGGACCCGGATATCGCCATAGGTGGTCAAAGCGCCGACGCGGTCATCAACGACCCGGCCCTGACTGCCCGCATCGCACCGATCTTCAAGGCGGCGTTCGGCGACAAGGCCGTGCAGGACCCCAGGCCGATCGTCGCCAGCGAGGACTATTCCCAGTTCGTCAACGCCGGTCTGACGCAGTCGCTGTATTTCCAGATCGGCGTGTATGACCCAGCCCGCGTCGCCGCCGCCGCGGCCGGCGGCCCGCCACTGCCGGTCAATCATTCACCCCTCTATGCTCCGGTCCCCGAACCGACGATCCGCACCGGCGTCGAGGCGATGACACTTGCTGTGTTGGGGGTGATGGGTAAG
This sequence comes from Caulobacteraceae bacterium, assembly GCA_025352165.1. Lineage (GTDB taxonomy): Bacteria > Pseudomonadota > Alphaproteobacteria > Caulobacterales > Caulobacteraceae > Acaudatibacter. The sequence continues at coordinate 16,653 of JANXTX010000040.1, forward strand.
CCATAGCCGCCAGCTGGCTCACCCGCGCGGAACCGGCTCAGGATGACCGTGTTCGAGATACGATCTAACCGGCCCCGCGTGCGCCCCGCACCGCCGCGAGCGCCTCGAACGCCTCCCGCAGCTCACCCAGATGTCCGGCGAACGCAGTTCCGGGTTCAATCTCGCCGGAATTGCCCTCGATCTGCTCGCGTGAAAGGCTCAGCCCCGGCATCATGTCGATCGGGATCATATGCAGCCCCTGGCAGACCTGCCGCAGCTGTTCGGCACATCGACCGCCGCCACGCCCGCCATAGGTCACGATCATTGCGGGCTTGCCGGACCATTCGCGATGGAGGTGGTCGAGGGCATTCTTTAGAGCTGCCGGATATCCCAGGTTGTATTGCGGCGTTACGAATACAAAGGCCTCCGCGGCGTCGATCTTCCGGCTCCAGGCCCTAGTATGCTCATGCAGGTATTGGCCCGCCGCGGGCACGCCAGGCTCATCGTCCATAGGCAACGGCCAGTCCCTCAGATCGACAACTTCGAACACACTCCCGGAGACCGCGCGGCCAACCTCGGCCACCCAACCGGCAATCCGCGGACAGAGCCTTCGCGCGCGCACACTTCCGGCGATGACAAGAACGGGATAAGCGTGTATCATACACCTATTATGCAGCCAGTCCGGGGCGACGTAAAGCGTGCAAGATACACGGAATATTGAGGCGATCGCCACCGCCTTGCTCGACCTGGTGAGCTTCATCAACAGCCCAAGGCGCGACGACGTCCTCCTCCGCGAAGCCGGTGTAAAGCTCGACCGCGCACTGTTCCCACTGCTGGTCAGGCTCGGCAGAAGCGGTCCCATCAGCGTCGCCGGCCTCGCCGCTCAGGTCGGCCGCGATCACACCACCATCAGCCGCCAGTTGGCGAAGCTGCAGGACCTCGGCCTGATTGCCCGGCAAGATGGCGCCGGCGACCGGCGGATGAGGACAGCGCGCCTGTCAGCCGCCGGCGAAGAGATCGTCGAGGCCATCACCGCAGCCAGACTGCGACTGCTATCGAGAGCGCTTGCGGGCTGGCGCGAAGCCGACCTGACAAAGCTCGCGAACCTGAATTGCGGTTTTGCAGCGGCGCTGGCTGAAGCGGCGTCGAGGGAATAACACTCGCGGTGCTGGTGATATCGGCGTGCCGATGGGATCGCCTGAGACAATCAATCTTGATCACGGCTGCTCGATCTCGGCATTTTTTGTTCGGACATCAATACAAGACCAGAGCCACAACTCATAACAAGAACACGTTCTATTCCGGCGCTTGAGACTTGGTGGTGAAATCACCCAAATTAAAGCTGACCATGATCTTCTCCGCGCGAAACAGTTTGGCTCCGGTTGCTCTTAAGGTTGTCGCACTGACCCGGCAAAGCGGGGGGATGCAACTCATGGCACAGGTCGCGCGGGATTTCGGCGCATCGCGCAAGGGGGGCGACGGTGTGCGGTTCAATGCGTCAGTGGTCGTCGCTTGCGTCCTCGCTGTCGCTGTCGGAGTGGCCATCTGGTCGGCCAGGCAACAATCGTTGCAGATCGCCGAAGCCACCGCCGACACTCACGCGGAGACTATTGTCGGGCCACCCTGCCCGGCCGTTGCCGGCGGCGCGTTCAGACAGCCTTTGCGGCCGACCAGGGTCTTCGATCTGGACGGGGTCAGGTTCGGCCGGCGATTCGGCGCGACAGAATGCAGCGCGGTTGCCCGGAAGAGCCTTCTCGGCAACGGCTACCAACTGGTCTGCCAGTTCTCCAGTCCGGCCGTGCTTGCTGTGCAAACCGGCAAGGGCCTGTTCTATTACGAACCCGGAATCGGGCAAAAGGCGACAGTATTCGTTCTCGACGGAACTCCCCGCTGCGTCTTTGCGTCTCCCTTCTTCGCCGAATGGATGCGGGAGGTGACCGAGATCGACGCCAACGGCCGGCCGAGTTACGGCAAGAAAGACTGATCGGAAGCTTGTAGTCGGGCTGGAGCAGCCAGCGTCCCCTGGTGGAACAGGATGCGCCAGCCGTCGCCGTGCGCGGAGTGATAACCGCGATAGGTGTCAGCCCAGCAGCCTGACCAGCCCCCTGAACGCCGGAGCG
>JANXTX010000053.1 GCA_025352165.1 Caulobacteraceae bacterium
TGGGCCGGCGGCGCGACACCTGTGTGCCGACTACTTTGTAGCCTTGTGTACGGCGTCCTTGGCCTTGCCGACCGCCTCCTTCGCCGAACCAGCGACCTTGTCGGCGATTCCTTCAGCCTGCAGCTTTTCGTTTCCCGTCGCCTTGCCGATCGTTTCCTTGATTGCGCCGACGCCTTTTTGAGTGGCGCCTTTGATGCCATCGTTGCTCATGCTGTTGTCCTGACGTGATTTAAGGTTGATGGAAGTTATTGAGGAACGATCAGATCGCGCGGCGCCGAATGATCATGTGGTAGAGGAGCAGCACCACAACCGAGCCGATGAAGGCGACGAAGATGCTGTAGATGTTGATGCCGTTGGGAGCGGAATGGCCCAGGGCGTTGAAGATAAAGCCGCCGACGACCGCCCCCACCACGCCCAGGACAATGTCCAGCATGACGCCCTCACCGGTTTTGTTGATCACCTTGCTAGCCAGAAAACCAGCGATCAGGCCGACAACAAGCCAAGCGAGTATGGACATGGGGAATCCTCGGAATGCCGGAAGCGGCACGAGCAAAAGGCCCGAAGCGCCGCTTCGTTCCATGTTCAGGTGATCTTTTTTGCTTAGGTTTCGCGAAGCCCGACTCCGAATTGCCGCAAAGGGTTCGCTTGCTTAGTTTCACGAGCGCGACCCTCCGGGAACCACTCACGGGGGTGCGTCCCATTCAACTCGCCATCGAACAGCTCGATAGCCTGAATGGCGAATAGTGAAGGCTAGACGGCTGAAGCTCTTTAGAGCGCCGGGCTGAATCGAATCTGGTGCGTGGGCGACGTTGCAATCGTAGGCATTGTCGCCACCGTCGGAGCGCTGACCGGGCAGATCAATCGGGCGCAGGCGGGCAAGGTCGCCTCAGTGTGGGACTTCGTGCCGCGGAAGTACGGATCACAGCCTACGCAATAGGCATGACCGAAGGGGTAACGCCCTTGCCAGTAGACCGTCGCGAGAGCCCGGGCGCGATCTCCGCTACAACCCGAGCCCGTCGGATAGCGAGAATTGGCGCAAGCAAGGCGCACAATTACCATCAGCGAAGGCGCCGAGCGCTGCGAGATCAACCAGCGAAGCATCAACGTAGGCGCCGGCAATGCGTCCGCGACGCATGGCGGTCCGCAGGTCAGGCAACTTCCAGACTCCCGACCGAGGGCGCGACGGCGCCCAATGATGCCGCCCGACGCTGGATGGAGGCCCTTTCCAAGGTGCGGGTCAGCGCGGCGCGCCTGGCCGAGATAAATGCACTGTCACCACTACCCACCGCTCCGCGGTCCCCCTCCCCCATGAAGGAGCACGGAGAGGATTCAGGGCGGCGGGATGCGTTCGTGAAGGGGTGACCTGGGACGACGTCGGAGCGGACTCCGCCAACGGTTGGGGATTGTCTAGCGCTCGCCGGGCCGGGTGACCGGTGCGAATTCCTTCCAGAACAGGGTATGCATTTCCTCACGCCGCAGACCGCCGATCGCCGCCGCCACGCAGGCCGTGAAGGCGCCAAGCAACAGCCCAAGACCCATGAAGAGGGAGAATTGCGCGGCTATCTTCTCATCGCGCTCGATGCGCCCTCTCATTGTCGCGGCGTCGACAGGCGTGCTCGCCGGCGCCACGCCGGCCGCCTGAGCCGACGCATCATCCAAAGTCGCGGCGGAAATCGCGGTCGGCTCGTTCATTCGACCGGTCAACGGGGCAAACACCGTTGCCGCGAGAACAACGCCGGCGAGAAGGCTGACCGCCCAGGCGAGGAAGCCATGCACCGTGTCACGGAAATGAACTTCGTGGCCATGCACGTTGGTCCATTTGGTTCTCAGGCGTCCGGCGAGGTAGCCGCCGAGGGCGGCGGAAAGCACCTGCACCACGATCAATGATGCTCCCAGGACCGGCGTGAAACGGGGCAGATCGCCCGGCTCACCGGGCCAAGGCGACGCCAGTTTCAGCCCAAGGCCCCCTGCAATTGCCACGAGAACAAAAGACAACGCCAGCGCCGCGACCGCGCCGGCGAAAACGGCGCCCCACGACATGGCCGATTGCGTCTCGCTCGATGTCGGCGCGGCGCCGGCAAAAGTGGAAACCAGGATTTCATCTTCCATTCCGGCTCTCCTTCGTTGTCAAAAATGATGGGTGCAGAACGCAAGGAGAAGGATGATGGGAAGCGGCACGCCAAGAAATATTAGGAGAATTGATCGCATGATGGGCCTCGTCCTGGGCTTTGGGCTTAGATGACGGCAACCGCCGAACGTCGGCGACCTTGAATGTGCGGACGCCGGATCGACGAACCACGAACCCTATAAATGCGGCTTTTGAGATTTTGTTCCGCGGGGCGGCCCGCCGTTTAAGCCACAACGGTCAAAGGCCCTTTCACGACGCCAGCACGACCCCCCGCGCGACGGCCCCGAAATGAAGCACCGCTCCGGCGCAAACGAAGCCATGCCAGATCGCGCGCCGAAACGGCAGGCGGGGATTCAGGAATGCGAAGGACCCGGCGGTGTAGGTCAGGCCGCCGACGATCAGCAGGGTCAGGACACCGATAGGAAGGGTTCGGCTGAACGGACCCAAGGCAAGCACCGCCACCCAGCCGAACGCGATATAGACAACCGTCCATAGCCGTTCCGAGATTTTCGGGAAGGCCAGTTTTCCGACGATGCCGACCAAGGCGATGACCCAGACCAGTACGGTCATGCCGACAGCCCACGCTCCGGACAGTCTTTGGGTCGTGAAGGGTGTGTAGGAACCGGCGATCATCAGGAATATCCCCGCTTCGTCCAGCCTGCGGAGAAATGGCCGCGCGGATGTCGGCCGACCGAGATTGTAGATCGCCGAGAACACCAGCATGCAGGTCAACGCCGCACCGTAGATTCCGGCGGCGAGAACCAGGCCCATGCGCTGCGTGTGCAGCGCCCGGTCAATCAGCCATGCCGCTCCCAGCGCGGCCAGCGCGATAGCGACGACGTGGAGCCAATGGTCCGCCGCCCGCTCCACTGGGTTAGGATAGTGGTCGACGCGATATTCGTCGGGCAGGTCGTTCGGCATGGTCATCCAAGGCGCGAAACACGGGGAGGTTCCCACTTTCTCTTGAATGAGAATGAATCGAAATCAACCGCAATTGTCCATCACCAGACAGGCGCAGGCGGTCTCTGATCCAACGGTATCAGGGCGAAAGAATGAGGTCAGTGTGATTTACTGGCCTACGATTCCTGTTCGTTCCGGGGTACAAGGGATCACAATACATATCTCGGTCACTATTGTTGGGACGGCGCAATTTAATGGCGAGATACGTATTGTGTCCCCCTATCTCCTATCTCCCCTATCTCCATGAAGATCATGGCGGAGGATCAGCGTTGCTTCAGGCCTTGGCGACTTCGACGACTTTGTAGGTCAGCGGGCGGCCGTTGTCGTCGGTGATGGTGACGTATTCACCGACAGCGAAGCGGTGGTCGCCGAGGCGGTGGACAGGCTCGTCGTCGACGGCGCGGTCGGCGTCGTAGTCGAAGTACCAGCGTGGGCCGTGGCGGGCGAGGCGGCCGTCGACGGGATCCTCGTCGGGGGCGAAGCGGCGAACGTGGCAGGCGTCCTTGTGCTTCGCATAGGCAGCCGCGTCGATGTGTCCGTCGGCGGTAAGCGGGACAGTCAGCGCATAGCCGCGATGGTCATCGCCGCCGGCGAATTCGGTGCCGGGATTGCGGGCAAGCCGCATGACAACGCGCGATAGGGGCATGGTTACTCCAGAGTTCGGTTGGTTCAGTGGGAGAGAAACAGCGACGGGCTGTCGGCATGGAGGAAGGCGCGGGTGGCGCCGCCGAAGATGAACTCCTGCAGTCGCGGGTGGCCAAAGGCTCCGGCCACCAGGATCGAGGCGCCGGCCGCCTTTGCCGCGCGCATCAGGGTTGGCGCGGGATCGCCGGTGTCCTTGAGCAGATCGACCTCGGAGGCAACGCCCCGAACCGCCAGGAATTCCCGCAGCGTCGCAATGTCGAACTTGCGCGACGACGCGGCGGGCGCCGACAGCAGGAGAACGTTTTTGGCTTTCTGCAGCAACGGCAGCGCGGTGCGCACGGCGCGGCTGGCTTCCTTGCCGCCATCCCAGGCGACCGCGATCACCCCGTCCACCTTCAGGCCCGGCCGGGCGACAATGGTCGGACGCTGTTCGTCGGCGACAATCTGCTGGAAGGCCTCGGCAAGAGGGCCGCGACCGCGCGCCGCGCCGTCATCGAAGACCACGACGTCCGAGAGCCTGCCCTCCATCGCCAGCGCTGCCCAGACAGGTGATTTCAACGACATGAAAGCCTTGCGACCATAGGCGCAGGCGTCGAGCGCGGCCTGGGCGACGACCTCTCCCTCGGCACAGGCGCGACGGATGCTTTCAAGGGCCGTGGCCTGCACGCCGCCCATGAAACCATCCCCCATCCACGGGATCAGATCGGCGACATCCGCCGGCGCATACACGCCGGTAAGCTCCGCACCGAACGGCTCGGCGATCACCGCGGCGGCGGCGATGACCCGCTTGTCGCTTTCGCCGCCCGAGAGCGGAGCGAGGATTCTTGCCCATTCCATTGTTCTACGTCTCCCAAGCGGCTTCTGATGGACCAGCCAAGCCTTAAGTCGTTCCCCCGCATTGATCTTTGTCAAGCGATGGGTCATCTGCCGAGTTCGAGCTGAGCAAGGAACGTCCTGGTGGCGAGAGGGTTGCAGAACCGGCGCGATCAAGGAGCCGCGCCGCGCGCCTGGCAGCGGATGCTATCGGGGCGGCGCCTGGACCTGCTCGATCCCTCGCCGATGGACATCGAGATCGAGGATATCGCCCACGGCTTGGCGCGCGTCGCGCGATGGAACGGCCAAACCACCGGCGAACACGCCTTCAGCGTCGCGCAGCATTCGGCGGTGGTCGAGGAGATCGCCGCGCACATATCACCGGGGCTGGGTCCCAACTGGCGGCTGGCGGCGCTGCTGCACGATGCGCCGGAGTATGTGATCGGCGACATGATCTCGCCGTTCAAGTCGGCGCTCGGCCTCGACTATCACACCTTCGAGGAACGGCTGGAGCGCGCGATCCACATCCGCTTCGGCCTGCCGGCGCACATGCCCGGGCCGATCAAGACACTGATCAAGACCGCCGACCGCGCCTGCGCCTTCTTCGAGGCGACGCAGCTGGCCGGCTTCGAGCACAATGAGGCGTTGACCTTGTTCGGCGCCCCGCCACGCGATTATCGGCTGGTGATCGAACCGCAGGCGCCGGCTGAGGCGCAGGCCCTGTATGTGCGGAGATTTAACCTGCTCTCGAAAGCCGCCGGCTATGAGAGCGCGACCGTGGCGGTCGATACAGAATGACCACTGCCGTCGTCATCGGCCTGTCGGCGGTGATCGTCGCGCTGCGCGATGGCGAGGGATGCGTGCTGACGGTGCGGCCACGCGACACGCTGACCGACCGCGCCTCGACGCTGGAAGGCCTGCCGTTCGGCCCATTCGATCCGCTCGACCACCGCACGTTCGAGCTGGCGCTGCGTGAGTTCGTCACCCTGCAGACGAGGTTCGAACTTGGGTATGTCGAGCAGCTTTATACCTTTGGCGACAAGGGCCGCGACGCACCGCGCGCCGATGTCGGGGCGGGCGCGGCGCGGGTGATCTCCGTGGGTTATCTGGCGCTGGCGCCGACGGCTGTGGATACCCGCGCGCCGGATACCGCCTGGTCGCCGTGGTCACGGTTCTTTCCGTGGGAGGACTGGCGAGGCGGCCGTCCGGACCTGATCGATCAGGTGATAGCGCCGGCGCTGGAGCGCTGGGCGGGCAAGTCGGAGGTGCGCCGCAGCCGGGCCCGCCACCTGTTTGCGCTTGAGGATACCCCGTGGAACGAGGAGCGCGTGCTCGACCGTTATGAGCTGCTGTACGAGGCGGGCCTGGCGCCCGAGGCGGCCCGCGACCGGGCCCGCGCGCAGGGCGGCGCGCCGGCCGAGCCGGGGGCGCTGACCCCGGCGCTGGGCGAGCCGATGATCAGCGACCACCGGCGGATCCTGGCGACGGGGCTGGGCCGGCTGCGCGGCAAGCTGAAATACCGGCCGGTGGTGTTCGAACTGATGGGCGATGCGTTCACGCTCTCGGCCCTGCAAAAGGCGGTCGAGGCGGTGGCCGGCGTCGCCCTGCATAAGCAGAACTTCCGCCGGGTTGTCGCGGGGACGGGCCTGGTCGAGGGAATGGGCCGCATGGACGCCGAAACCGGCGGTCGGCCGGCCGAACTGTTCAGGTTTCGGCGCGAACTGCTGGCGGATCGGCCGGCGTCGGGGTTGTCGTTACCTCTGCTGAGGGAATGATTGGCGGCCGGTAAGCCGGAAGGCAGTTTTTACCACCAAGACACCAAGGGCACTAAGGAAGGCACGATGAGTCAGGGATTGCGCTTCGCGCGAAGCGCCAATTTCGTCCTTGTTGCCCTACTTGGTGTTCTTTGTGTCTTTGCAGTCGATCTATTTCTTCCGACGCCATTGGCCTCGCCGGCGCAGACGAGCCGACATCGCACTTGCGTGACGCGCGCGGCTGGTGTCAGTCGGGGGGAGGATAAGACACGGGGAGTTCGGGTTTGAATCAGGCCGTTATTGCCGCCACGGGGCTGCATGTTCCCGCTCAGAGCGTATCGAACGCCGAGTTGGTCACATCGTTCAACGCCTATGTGGACCTGTTCAATGCGGAGAACGCCGCCGACATCGCGGCGGGAGCGGTCGATGCGCTGGTGCATTCCTCGGAGGCGTTCATCGAGAAGGCCTCGGGCATCAAAGCGCGGTATGTGGTCAACAAGGAAGGCGTCATCGACCCGAAGGTGATGCGCCCGCACATCACCGAGCGGCGGAACGAGGAAATCTCGATCCTGGCCGAGATCGCCGTCGAGGCGGCGAAGGACGCGCTGTCACGCTGGGACAAGCCGGCCAGCAAGATTGGCGCGGTGATCTGCGCGGCATCGAACATGCAGCGCGCCTATCCAGCGATGGCGATCGAGGTGCAGCAAGCGCTGGGCATCGAGGGCTTCGGTTTCGACATGAACGTGGCCTGTTCGTCAGCAACGTTCGGCATCAAGACGGCGGCGGACTATATCGGCAGTGGCGACACTCGCGCGGTGTTGATGGTCAATCCGGAGATCACGTCGGCGCATCTCAACTTCCGAGACCGCGACAGCCACTTCATCTTCGGCGATGTGGCGACGGCGGTGATCGTGGAGGTGGCGGACGGCGCGGCGGGCGGCTGGGATATCCTCGGCACGCGGCTGAAGACGCAGTTCTCCAACAACATCCGCAACAACTTCGGTTTCCTGAACCGCTGCGCCCCCGAAGGCGTCGGCGCGCGCGACAAGCTGTTCGTTCAGGAAGGCCGCAAGGTGTTCCGCGAGGTGGTGCCGATGGTCTCGCAGATGATCGTCGAGCACGCGGCCGATCTGGGTATCGATCCGACCGCGCTGAAGCGCCTGTGGCTGCACCAGGCCAACCTGAACATGAACGAGCTGATCGCCCGAAAGGTGCTCGGCCGCGACCCGACACCGGAAGAAAGCGTGATCATCCTCGATGAGTTCGCCAACACCAGCTCCGCCGGCTCGATCATCGCCTTCCACCGGGCGAACGCGGATTTCGCGACGGGGGAAACGGGGCTGATCTGCTCGTTCGGGGCGGGGTACTCGGCGGGGACAGTGTTTGTGAGGAAGCGGTGATCGCGGCGCCGATCAATTCAATAGATGATTAGTGACTCCAGCTTCCATAGGAGGCTCAAGACGGTTCGATTTCGAGAGCTCCAGGAAGCGAAAGTTCGGATCGACCGCAGCAGGTGGCTTATTGCCATTGGGCTCCAGGTCCACTCCTGCCTTTCGCGCTGGCAGCGCTGGCGGGGCCCACAACGGACGGTGGGAATGGCGGTCTGCGGTGGCGACAGGTCTCGATCTCGCCAGGGATTTACATCAGTCAGGGGTGGCCATTCAGATCATGTTGCTGAATGGCTGCCTGCCCCCCCATCGATCGTGGACGAGGCCTGGCGCGTAACAATTGAAATGATCTCGGGAAGTCCCTGAGGTCCGCGGTTCTTGCTCCTTGTTCTTGCGAATTGACGTGCGGATCGCGGGTTGATTGCCTCTGACAATGGCTTCCATGGCCTGTTCAAGGGGGTGGCTTCAAGAAGGTTTCCAATAGATTGATTAGTTCGTTCCCCTCGAAGGGTTTAGGGAGGCAGATATCGGCTCCCGCCCGCACCGCGGGGCGACCAGCGCCCCTACGCTCAAGGGGAATGGCGCCGGACATCGCAATAATTACGACGTTCGAACTCATTTCGCGAATTTGTTGTATCACTTCAACGCCGGAGGTCCCCGGCATTATCAAATCTATCAGGACAACGCGGGAACCGGTCCTCTGGAATTCGGATACGCCTTCCGGTCCAGTCATAGCAGCGAATACGGTATACCCTTTGGCCCGCAACAGGGATGACAACGCCCTGCCGAACGCCGGATCATCGTCAATGATAAGTACCTTTTCATCCATTTTCGCCCCCATTTTTCCGTGCGTTCCGATCTGCTCATTAAGATCTTTTCTCTAGCCCCACTTACTTGAATCGCTTTGAGCAGGTCACTTCCAATCTTGGACCCAATAATAGCACCGTTAACGTTTTCCTTTTGTAGGCCCTACAACGATTTTTCTCGTATGCGTCGGTGCGTGCAATGAAAATTTTCTGTCGATGCTTTGACCCCGCCGCCGCAAGCCGGGATCTCCTCACTTGACCTCTCACATGGATGTCATGATTCATTTCTTTCAACCATCGTCTTGCGCACCATGTAGACAAGTTCTTCTTTCGAGAATGGTTTTGTCAAAATTTGGGCCGAGTCTTCTGGCCCACCATCGCCGAAAGCGGCGTCGCGAGGATATCCGGACATGAACAGCACCTTGGCGGCGGGCCGGCGCGAACGCACTCTTCGAGCAAGTTCGGGGCCGTTCATTCCCTTCGGCAGCACGACATCCGTCAAGAGCAAGTCCACGTGGTCGGCGGAATCCAATATCGTCAGGGCGGTCGGTCCATCCTCGGCTCCGATCGTCTGGTAGCCCAGGTCGTTCAGAATCCGCAGCGCCAGGCCCCGCAGGACCTGATCGTCTTCGACGACAAGGACCATTTCCCCAGGGGCGGGCGGCGGAATCTCCTGATAGTGAGTTGCCGTCACGTGGCTGGCTTCACCTGACGACCTGGGAAGATAGAGGTTCACCCTGACACCCCGCCCGGGCTCGCTGTCGATTGTGAGGTGACCGCCCGATTGTTTGACGAACCCGAGAACCATGCTCAACCCCAGGCCGCTGCCTTTTCCGACCGGTTTGGTCGTGAAAAAAGGCTCAAGAGCACGCTCAAGGACGTCTGGCGACATGCCGACGCCGGTGTCCGTCACCGTGACCATCACATAATCTCCGGGGAGGACATCAAGATGCTTCGCCACGTAGAATTCATCAAGCACCGTGTTGGATGCCTCAAGGACCACGCTGCCGCCCTCAGTCATTGCATGTAGAGAATTCAATGCAAGGTTCAGCAGGGCATTTTCGAGTTTATGCGGATCAATTTTCGTCGCCCAGAGACCGGCTGGAATATTCGTCGTTATATTGATCGTCTCGCCAAGCGTTCGGCGGAGAAGGCTTGCCATCCCCGATACGAGCGTCCCGATATTGACGGCTTCGGGTTGAAGCGACTGTCGACGCGCGAAAGCCAACAATTGATCGGTCAGGTTGGCGCCTCGTTTGATGGCCTCGAGGGACTCGCCCGCCATTTCATCTGCCTCCGGATCGTCTCGCAGGCGCTCCCGAATCATACCGAGATTTAGTTGGATGACCGCAAGCAAATTATTGAAGTCGTGGGCTATACCGCCGGTCAGTTGCCCGAGCATTTCCATCTTCTGCGATTGGCGAAGCTGTTGTTCGAGCTTCTTGCGCTCGGTGATATCCTGAATCTGCGAAACGAAATGGATCGGATCGCCTGCACCACTGCGTAACAGAGAAACGCTCAGCAGGACCCAGATTATGCCGCCTTTTTTGTGGAAGTATCGCTTCTCCATGTCATAGTGGTTTAACCGTCCCTGAAGCAGGTCCTGCACAAAACCAAGATCTGTTTCCAAATCATCAGGATGAGTGATGTTCTGAAACCCGATCTGCAATAATGCGCCTTGTGAATATCCGAGCATATTGCAGAGAGACTGATTGACCTTGATAAACCTGCCTTCGATCGATACCAGAGCCATGCCATGCGCGGCGGTTTCGAAGGCCCCTCGAAAACGGGCCTCGCTGTCGGCCAGCGTTCGCCGCGTCTCCTCAATTTCGAGTTCAACTCGTCTGTCGCGGGCAATCGTCGAGACGCCGGTGACATTGCCGAGATCATCCGAAATCGGCGAAACTGAGACCGAGACATGAACCCTCTCGCCATCCTTCCGGATCCGGACGGTATCGAACGTCTTGACCGGTAGTGGGCTATTATGAAATAGCCACCCGCTTTTTATAGGTCCCGCGTTTTGCGATCGGCGCTTCCGCCGCTTCCACGATTGCCACCAAGTCCGACATATCCCAAGGCCGCGTCGTCACGCCAGCCGCCATCGCCGGGCTCATCCGCAAAGTCGCGTGAACCTTCACGAAATTATAATAGGCGAAGTGGAGCGCGACCGCGTTAGCGTGGTTTTCGATCTTCTTCGAAAAGCCATTCGTCAGGCGAGTGAAGCGGCGCATATGCATCCGCATGGTGAGGTTCTGACGCTCCACGTACGAAGTCGAGATGTGCTTCTCATCGGGCTTGCCTTCGATCGGCGTCTTTATCGCGCCCGTGCATTCGGCCGGGCTGTA
>JANXTX010000084.1 GCA_025352165.1 Caulobacteraceae bacterium
AGCTCGTCTTCCAGGCTGCCGCGCCCCAGGATCACCAGATCGAACTTCCGCGCCTCCTCGCTGGCGGCGTAGGCCTTGAGCAGGACGTCGTGGCCCTTCTGGTATTCGAGACGACCGGCGGTGACGATGAACGGGCGCAGCGGCGACCAGGGAATTTCCTCGTTGGCCTTCGCCTGCACATTGGCCACGTCGATCGGGTTCTGGATCACCCGCACCCTGCCGGGGTCGAGCGCCAGCGCCGACGTCAACCCCCGCGCCATCTCATGCGAATTGGCCAGGAAGCAGTCGGCGGCGCGATAGACCCGGCGGGTCAGGCTCTTGATCAGCGCGCGGCCGGCCGGGTTGGAAAGCTCGTCGTCGATCACCGCATCGGTGTTGTTGCCCTCGCGCGCGATCCAGCGCGGCGCGGTGCGGCCCATGCCCTTGACCACGAAATAGGTCAGCACGCTCATGCCTTTGAGAAAGCTCATGACGACGTGGGGGCGGTGGTCGCGGATCAGCCGCGAGATGTTGGCGGGGGCCAGCACCGCGCCGGCCGCTGCAGCTGCGTGCCAAAGGGAGACACCGATTGGGGGAAACCTGATCGCGATTCTGTGATTGGACTTACAGGAGACCTCAGCGCAACCTTTCATCGTAGCTGAGGGCACGATCGTGCCCTTGCCTATTCGATGGGGGGCGATTTATGAAGCATTGTGATTTTCGGATCTTATTGGGCGCGCTTGCCGGGGTATTCGTTGGCGCGAGCGCGGCGTCGGCTGCTTGTACCGTGCCCAACCAGTTGACCAACGGCCAGACCGCCGACGCGTCGCAGGTGATGGCGAATTTCAATGCGGTCGCGAACTGTGTGACAGCGGCGCCGGGTGGTGCGACGAACTCGGTTCAGATCAACGGCGGGGGCGGCTTCAGCGGTGTCGGTCCGCTGCAGGATGGACAACTCGTCATTGGCGCATCAAGTGGAGCGCCGGTCCCCGCTTATCTGACCGCAGGGTCTGGCATCACCATCACCAATGCGCCAGGCAGCATTACCGTAACAGCAACGACGTCGCCGGGATCGGGGGCGAGCGGCGCTCCCGAGGGACGGCTGACGCTGAAAACCGGAACGCCGGTTATGAGCGTCGATGTGACCGGGTCGACGAGCGTTTACTATGATTGCTATGTCGGCAAGGGCGTCCCCTACTACAATGGATCTGTCGACCTCTGGGGCTCGATCGGCGGCTGCGAGATCTCCACCACCTTCCCGGCGACAGGGACGGGCGCGCTCAACGCCGGCGACGTTTTCGACGTATTTTTCGATGGCGTGCATATCTGCGTGGCGACCAACGGCGCCGGCGCGGGATGGAGCGGCGATACCGGAGGCTCGACCATGGCGCGAGGGACCGGATATTCCAGCGTCCAGAATGTGCGTGGCTATGAGACGAACGCCAAGCGCTTGGTGAATTGCTACAACGGCGCCACCAACGAGGGAGCGATCGGCATCAATCAGGCCACCTACCTCGGCTCGTTTTTCACGACCGCGGCAAGCGCGACGTCGTTTCAGATGAGCCCCACCGATGCGGCGGGCGGAACGGCGCCCTGTCTTTGCCTATGGAACGCCTATAACCGTGTGCGCGTTGGTTCGACGTCTCGCGACAACACGCCAAGCTGGACGTATGCAACCGCAGCTTGGCGACCGGCCGACAATAGCGTTTTAAATCGCGTTTCGTGGGTACAGGGATTGCCCTTCGAAGCAGCGCAAGCATTTGCGCAATTCAACATAAATGACTTCAATGGGCAGTGTAATTCGCCGGCCGGAGGCATTAATGTCGACTCTACGACCGCAACACCAAATCGATCCGCAGTCCAGAATTCGTGCAATTATGGAAACTGGAGTGTCAGCATTCCTGGTTACATGATCCCACCCATGATCGGCCTCCATTTTGTTCAAGCCATGGAGGTAGGGGGCGCCAATGTGACCTTTTACGGCACGCCGACGGGCGGCGTTGTCGGCATCGACACAGCTTACTAGACGGTTTCCTCCGAGGAATTTGCCATGGGTGATTTCTTCAACTCGCTAAGGCCCGCCGCTTATGCGGCGAGAGGCATCACCGGCTTCACACTCGCTGCAATTCTGGGCGCGACCCAAGCCACCGCCGCGACGACCCCGACAGTTCTCTACACCTATGACCTTGATGGTCGGGTCACCACGGCGATGTATCTCAATGGCCAGAACGGCGTACCCTCAACCTGCGTTTCGTATACCTACGATGCAGCCGGCAATCGTCTGACGCAGTCGACCACGCTGACTGGCGGTCAGGCGACGCCGACATGGGGAACCGGGGTCTGGGGGTGTTTCAATTGGACCGCCCAGGGTGGCCAGTTTGTTCGCCACCCCGGAGTTCCGACCCGCTCGACCAAGCCGCTGCCCCATCAGTCCTGATGCGAGTCCGGGGGGATGCAATCATGAGCACGAATTCTCAACGACTCCATCGGCCAAATGGGTCGTGGGGCGCCGCCGTCGTATGGCTGGCGTTGGCGGCCGGCTGGCTGATGCTTGTCACAGGTCTTGCAGCGCCCGCGCGAGCGGCGGTTGACACGAACAACATCGACGCCGTCTCAGCGACAATTCGCGGCGCGCACATTGCCGAGCCGTTGGTTCGTACATCACCGACAACGGCGGCGGAGGATGCCGCACTTGCGAGCGCGATCACGGCCTATGAACGGCGTTCACAGTCAGAGGATTTCAGCAGCCTCAACGGCTTCCTCTCCAGGTACCCTCAATCGGGCTGGGCGCCCGCGATTTACACCAACCTCGGCCTGTCTGATCTGCATGAGGGCTATTTTTCCCGGGCCATCGAAGAGTGGCGCAAGGCCTGGACTCTCGGCAAAGATGCGAACGAACCTCATGCCAGGGCCCTCGTCGACCGCGCCGTCGGCGAGTTGGCGAGGCTCTATGCCTCGGTCGGGCAATTCGACAACCTCAAGGAACTGTTCGGTGAAATGGGCGCGCGCCCGGTCACCGGATCGGCGACGGAGGCAATCCAGCAGGCGGGCGAGCTGCTGGTTCTTGTCAAGAAGGATCCCCGCCACCTTTTTAACTGCGGCCCGGCCGCGCTCGGCAGGTTGATCCTGGCGAAAGATGCCCATGACCGGCGAGCCGATGCCCTGCTTTTCTACAGGGCGGGCCCGAACGGTACGAGCCTCGCCGAACTGGGAAGCCTCGCCGAGAAGGCCGGCTTCGCCTATCGTCTGGTCCGGCGCGCTCCCGGCCAACCCGTCCCGACTATGGCGGTGGTTCACTGGAAGGTGGGCCACTACGGCGTCATCGTTGGCCAGTCCCACGGCCGCTACCATGTTCTGGATACGGCGTTTCCCGCTTCGGACCTGTGGATGACTCTTGCGGCGATCGACGCCGAGTCGAGCGGCCATTTCCTGGTTCCCGCGTCAGGTGTGACAGACGGCGGATGGCCGACAGTCACCATGTCCGAAGCTGAAAAGGTTTGGGGGAGTGGGCCGACCGGCTACGGCCCGCCCGGCGACGTCCACGACCCCCGGGCCCACGGCGGCAGGCCGGGCGAGCCTCCAGGTTGTGGGGGCGCTGGTGGAGGTAGCAGTGGCAACGGTGGCGGTGGCGGCAACAGCGGCATGTGTGGCTACGACATCAAGGAGGCCACGGTTGGCCTGACATTGTCGGACGAACCAGTCGGCTACAGCCCGCCGCTCGGGCCGAAGCCGAGCATTGAGATCACCTTCAACCAGCGGGAGGACAGCCAACCGGCGAATTTCAGTTTTTACAACCTCAGCCCGAAATGGACGCTCAACTGGCTGACCTACGTCACTGATGACCCGAACAACCCCGGCTTGAATGTGACGCGATATCTCGCGGGCGGCGGCTCTATAGCCTATTCGGGATATACGAGCGGCAATGGCCAGTTCGCGGCGCAACAAGACGATGGTTCCGTCCTCGTGCTGGTCTCGCAGAGTCCCGTTACCTATCAGCGAAAGCTCGGTGACGGCAGTATCGAAATCTACTCTCAGTCCAATAATGCGACCGCCTATCCCAGGAACATTTTTCTCAGCCAGGTAATCGATCCTCAGGGCAAAGCCCTTACGCTTGCGTACGACAATCAACTTCGCCTGACGTCGCTGACCGACGCGACCGGCCGTCAAACCACGCTCTCCTACGGAATGATCCAGGCGCCTTTGCTGGTGACACAGGTCACCGATCCATTCGGCCGCGCCGCCTACCTGACCTATGATTCCCAGTTTCGCCTGGCCTCGATCACCGACGTGATCGGCCTGACGTCGAGATTTCAATACGACGCGAACTCGTTGGTCAACATGATGACCACGCCCTATGGCGCAACAACCTTCGCCTATACCGCACCCTCGACCGCCGGCGCGCCACGGTATCTCCAGGTCACCGATCCGCTCGGCTACAATGAACGCGAGGAATGGGTTGAGTGGCCCTCGGGTAGCGCGCCGATTGCGGATTCGGACCCGTCAAATACGGTGCCGCAAGGCATGCCGGCGACCGTTGAGAATCAGTATCTGAGCTATCGCGATAGCTTCTATTGGAACAAGGATGCCTATGTCGCCGCGGGCTGCACAACGGCGCCGCCGACGATTTCGCCGGCGGGCCCCTGTAACTATACGATGGCGCGCATTAGCCACTTCACGCACACGCCCTATCCGTATGTTCCTCCGGGCACGAAATCCACCACCATCGAGAGCGTCAGGTACCCGCTCGAAGTTAACCGCATCTGGTATGCCTACCCGGGCCAGAGCAACGGCGCGCTCTTTCAGGGAACGTTCTCCCAACCGACGGGGATCGGCCGCGTGCTCACGGATGGCACGACGCAGCTAAGTCTGGCCAGCTACGATACGGCAAATTACTTCCTGCCTTTGCAGATCACTGATCCGGTCGGCCGCACCACCTCATTAGGGTATGACCCTGGCAATCACATCGACCTGCTGACGGTCAGCCAGACCATTGGCGGCGTGCCAACGATCACCGACCAATACCACTACAACAGCCAGCATGAGCCGCTGACGCATATCGACGCCGCCGGTCAGACCACGACATTCACCTATACGACGGTCGGTCAGCTTCAGTCAGTCACCAGACCCCTAAATGAGAAAACCCAGTACTTCTATGACACGGCCTTCAATCTCTCATACGTCATCAACCCCAACAACGTAACGTCCGCTAGCTATACGTACGACGGGTTCGACCGGGTCAAGACCTTCACGGACTCCGAGGGCTGGACCGTCCAATACACTTATGACAACGCCGACCGCGTTACCAGTACATCCTACCCGGACGGCACCTCTCAGACCTATACTTATAACAAGCTCGATTTGGCTTCGTACCAGGACCGCCTCGGTCGACTGTGGACCTATACCCATGACGCCGACCGCCGCCTGACGGCTTCGACCGACCCGCTGCTGCTGACCACCAACTTCGCCTACAATCACCAGGGCCAGCTGACCAAGCGCACCGATCCGCGCGGCAAGGCGACGCAATGGCAGTATGACGTCGAGGGCCGGCTCACCAGCAAGATCTATGCCGACGCCAGCACTCTGGTCACCGCCTATGATCCCGTGACCAGCCGCGTGCAAAGCGTCACCGACGCGCTGAATCAGGTCAAGACCTTCGCCTATGCCGAAGACGACCGCGTCACCGGCGTCGCCTACACCGGCGCGGTCAATCCGACGCCGAACGTCAGCTTCGCCTACGATCCGAACTTCCCCCGCCTGACCTCGATGACCGACGGGACGGGAACGACCACCTATGGCTACTATCCCGTGGGCGTGGTCGGTGGGCTGAGGCTGCAGACCGAAACCCAGCCGCTCGCCACGATCGGCTATATCTATGACAAGCTCGGCCGCGTTAAATCCCGCGCGGTCACCGGCGCCGGGTCGGAGACGTTCGGCTATGACGCGCTGGACCGGTTGACGACCCACGCCAGCGACCTTGGCTCGTTCACCCTCGGCTATCTGGGCCAGACCGGGCAGATCACGACGCGCGCGCTGGCTTCGCCGTCCAATCTCGCCACCACCTGGGGCTATCTGCCCAACAGCGGCGACCGGCGGTTGGCCAGCGTCGCCACCACCGGCCTGACGGCCGGGCAGTCGACAGGGTTCGCCTATACCACCAACGCCGAGAACTTCATCACCGGAACCACCCAGACCGGCGACGCCGCGGTCGCCGTGCCGCCCTCGGTGGTGACGCAGACCGGAACCTATAACAACCTCAACCAGCTGACCAACCTCACCGGCCAGCACCTGACCTGGGACGCCGACGGCAACCTGCTGAAAGACGCCACCCGCACCTACAGCTGGGACGCGGAAAGCCGGCTGGTGGCGATCAGCTATATCGGCGTCTCAGGCCAGACGACGACCTTCAGCTATGACGGCCTGGGCCGCCGCGCGCGGATCGCCAGGACACCACAGGGCGGCGGAACGACCACCACAAACTACGTCTGGTGCGGCTCACAGCTGTGCCAGGCCCGCACGGCCGCGGGGGCGGAGGCGCGCGGCTATTATGCCGAGGGCGAGTTCGTTCCCGGATCGCCGTCGGCCAGCCTGTACTACGCCCCCGACAACCTCGGCTCGGTGCGCCGCGTGTTCAGCGCGGGCGCCTCGCCGAGCTTCGACTACGATCCCTACGGCGCGCCCAACCAGACCACCGCGCCGGTCACGGATTTCAACTACGCGGGCACGTTCTACAACGCCGACTATAACGGCAGCAGCGGGCTGTATCTGACCACCCATCGGCCGTATGATCCGGTGGCGGGGCGGTTCCTCAGCCGCGACCCGATCGGGGAGGCGGGGGACCCGGCGGGGAACCTGTATGTGTATGTGGGCGGCGATCCATTGAACGGGATCGATCCGGAGGGGGGGGCGGGCAGTCGACCGGCAAACCCTGCTGACGCCATTCCGGTCCTTGGTCCGTGCGCAGTCATATGGTGTCCTGGCCAAGACATTACTAAACCTTCCCCTCTTACCCAAGGGATAATGGATTCGTTTTGCCCTCACCCCCATATGCAAGGCGACCAGCCAAGACCGCCACCCCCGCCAGTCTATCCGCCCGCTGATCCACTCGCTGGTACAAAGAGGATAACCGGCGCCCGTCCGCCGCCACCGCCGCCGCAGCCTGATCCCCCCTGGTGGCTTAGCTTGGTTCAGTTGCTTTCTAAATACTTGCCCCACTAGTGGGGTACGAGTTCCGCGCAGATTAGGATTGTCTGGCATAAGAGGTTAAGAAATGTTCCCACTACCGTCGGTTTGGTTCGCCGCGCGCAAATATGAAAAGGTTCTAAGTCGGGCACGAGCATTAGCGGCAAAGCAAGAATTCGAGGGTGCGGCCGATGTTATCATTTCCACATACGGAGCACTTGATGCGGATGGGGCGCTGCCCACCGCACCACCGATATTTAACCTGCTTTTGGCAGATTTATGGAGTCGGCTAGGCCGAAAGAGGGAAGCGTTTTGTGCATGCAAAGCCGCAATTGATCAATTCGATGCGAATGATCAAATTAAACCTGGAAAATACAGTGACGAAGACATAAATTATTTAAGATATCGTTGTAAGTGGATTTTTTCGGGATTATCCGCCTATAAAGATTCAGAAGTATTCAGACTGTCTGAGAAAATCAACATAAGAGCAGAAGATTTACGAATTGATTTAGTAAAAAAAGAACTGAGGAAAACTTTTCCTATGACGGCTGCGGACGGTTTTGCTTTGGACCACTTCATGAGCGAGAATGCGACTGGGTCTGGTGAATAGATAACAGGTGCCTGCAGCACGTGCTCCTCCGCGCGGCCAACGAAAACGCCGACCGTCGCCTGACGGCCTCGACCGACCCGCTGCTGCTGACCACCAACTTCGCCTACAATCACCAGGGCCAGCTGACCAGGCGCACCGATCCGCGGAGCAAGGCGACGCAGTGGCAGAATGACGTCGAGGGCCGGCTGACCAGCAAGATCTATGCCGACGCCAGCACTCTGGTCACCGCCTATGACCCGGCGACCAGCCGCGTGCAAAGCGTCACCGACGCGCTGAGCCAGGTCAAGACCTTCGCCTATGCCGAAGACGACCGCGTCACCGGCGTCGCCTACACCGGCGCGGTCAATCCGACGCCGAACGTCAGCTTCGCCTACGATCCGAACTTCCCCCGCCTGACC
>JANXTX010000115.1 GCA_025352165.1 Caulobacteraceae bacterium
CCCGCCTTCGCTGGGGGCAGGCTCTTGTCGACCAAATCAGGCGGCGGTGTCATCCATACCTTGACTCACATCCAGACACGCGCCGCAACCGGAAAAATTCAGCGCCCGGTCAGCCCCGAAAAGGAGGGTGAGCAATTACCATTTTTTACCACGAAGCACACGAAGGGCGCAAAGGAGACCAAGAAGAAACTTGAATGCGCTTCGCGCGAATGGTCATATCTACCCTCGGTGAGCTTCTTCGTGTCCTTATCGTCCTTCGTGGTTCAAATTTCCCTTCGTTCGCCGCCGGCTCCCAACCCGGCCGTTGTTCACCCGATTACCCTGGATTTTTCGGTCACCCACCGACCCGCCACCCCGACACCTTCGCGTACGCCTCGAAGAACTCCCGCTCGTAGGCGTGCTCCGGATCGGCGCGGACCATCCGGTCGAGCTCATGGGCGTCGGCGCCGACGAGGATGCGCCAGGTGTTGTGGCGGACGCCATCAAGGATGACGGTTGCGGCCTCGGCGGCGGTCATCGGCGCATCGTCGTGGAAGCGCCGGGCCTGGCGGTTGAGGAAGGTTTCGACATCGGCGTCGGTCAGCTTGTCGGGATCGAGGCCGTGCGCGACCAGCCGGCCCCGCGCCGCGGCGATTGCCGCCGGCGTGATGGCGTCCGATACATCGCCGCTGAGAATTTTGCGGGAGTTGCTGACGATCTCGGTGCCGATATGACCGGGCATCACCACCGAGCAGTGAATATGCGGGGCGTTGACCGCGAGGTCGGTCATCAGCGCCTCGGTGAAGCCCTTCACCGCGAACTTGGCGGCGGCGTAGGCGGTGTGCGGGATGCCCGGGCCGATCGAGGCCCAGAAGCCGTTGACGCTGCTCGTATTGATGATGTGGCCCTCGCTGGCGTTCATCAGCAGCGGCAGGAAGGCGCGGGTGCAGTGATAGACCCCGCCCCAGCAGACGTTGAAGGTCTTTTCCCAGTTGGCGCGGTCGCCGGCGACGAAGCTGCCGCCGCCGCCGATGCCGGCGTTGTTGAACAGCAAATGGATGCGGTCGCTGTCGAGCGCGGCGGCGGCTTCTTCGGCGAAGCGTCTGACCTGGTCCTCATCGGAGACATCGGCGATGTGGGTGGTGACGCGAACCCCTTGCGGCGCGTCGGCCTCGCACAGCGACCTGGTAACGGCCATGTTGGTGGCGGAGACATCGCACATGGCGACGCTGCAGCCCTCGGCGGTGAGTTGGCGGGCGAGTTCGCGGCCCATGCCGGTGCCGCCTCCGGTGATCACCGCGATCTTTCCCGCGAAGTCCTTCATGGCCGTTCTCCCTGATTTGTTATGGTTTCTGGTCCCGCACGCGCAGGATCATTGACTGGCTGGCGGTGGCCATCAGCTCGCCGGTTTCGGCAAACAGGCGCATATCGCCGTGGGCGAAACCGCCATGCACGGCCTGGATGCTGATATCGCAGAGCACCCAGCGGGTCGGGACGATCTGGCGATAGCGGATGGTGTTGTCGAGGCTGTTGCCGCCGGCGTCACGGCCGAGAGCCGCGCCGACGCCCGAGGGCACATGGTCGGCCATGATCGCCAACATGGTTGAATCCACCGGATGGTCGCCGCGCGGGCGCAGCCAAAGGATCAGTCGCCCATCCTCGCTGGGCGGGCTGACCTCCGAGCGAGGTCCATGGCGGCCGCGGGCGACGCGGACCTCGATCTGGCTGTGCAGGTCCTCCTGCTCCTCCCGCCAGCGGTGACTCTCGACACACTCTTCCGGCGGCGGCGCGGCGGGGGCCTGCACCCATTGCCGGGAGAGTTCGCTGGGGCGTTCGCCCAGAGCGGCGTTGACGGTGAGGATTTCCTTGTCGCCGACGTGGGCGATGACCCGCGCCTGGCTGGTCTGGCGTCCCTCGGCGGGCACCCAGACATCGAGATCGACGATCGAACCGGGACGGGCGTAGGATAGGTACTGCGCGGTGGCCCAGACGACCGGGCGCTTGCAGGTGCCCTCCATGGCGCCGATCGCGGCGGCAAGGCCAACGCCGCCGAACATGAACAGCTGGCCAGGTGGACCGACACAAAGGTTCTCCGTCAGTGGCAGAAACCAGCGGTGCGGATTGTGCGTCGCGCGAAGATTGAAAAAGTGTTCGGGCATCACTGGAGCGTTAACATCACCCTAGCGACGGGAAAAGCGACGGATCGGGTGCCGTTGACCGTATAAGCTGCAATCCCGGATGGCTGAACACGCCATCGGACCCTTGTATGGAGATACCCATGAAGACAACAAACGTTCTCATCACGGCCGTGGCCTCGCTGGCGCTGCTGGCCTCCGGCGCGCTCGCCCGGAACGCGTCGAACGTGCGGCAAGCCTGCATGGCCGACCGTCAGGCGCTTTGCCCCGGGGTTGCTCAGGGGCCTGCGTTGAAGCAATGCATGAAGGCGCACAAGGCCAACATCTCGCCCGGCTGCCATGCCGCGATGGAAACGGCGAAGGCTGAACGGGCGGCGCGCAATGCGCAGGCAGCACAGACCGCGCCGGCCGCAAACACCGCCGGTACCGCTGCGCCGGCGCCGATGGCGCACTAGCCGAACGCCTCAGCCTTGCGGCGTTCACGGAAATCGCCACAAAGGAACCCTGATTGAAGCAAGGGGTTTCCATGCAGCGATTTCGATATCTCGCGGCAGGCGCGGCGGCGGTGTTTCTGGCCGGCGCCGCGACCGCCGTTCCTTTGCAGCCATTGACTACGCCGGCCCCGCTTCCTGAACTTCACTGGCGGTTGATCGGTCCGTTCCGCGGCGGCTGGGGCGAGATGGTCGAGGGCGTCACCCAGCGTCCCGACACGTTCTACTTTGCCGCTTCGGGCGGCGGAGTCTGGCGCAGCGACAACGCCGGTCGCACCTGGCGCTCGCTGTTCGATCAGGGGCCGAGCGCTCCAATCGGGGCTCTGGACGTCGCGCCATCAGATCCAGATACGGTCTATGTCGGCTCCGGCCAGCCAGAGCCGAGATATGATGTCGCCAGTGGCTCGGGCGTATTCAAAACCACGGACGGCGGCCGCAGCTGGCAGTCTCTTGGCCTGGACAAGACGCGCGCTATCGGCCGCCTGCTGGTCAGCCCAAACGATCCCAACCGCGTACTGGCGGCGGCGGTCGGCGATTTCTTTGCTGCAAATCCCGAACGCGGGGTGTTCCTGACCGTCGATGGCGGCAAGACCTGGCGTCATACTCTGGCGATCGACTCCGACACCGGCGCGGCCGACCTCGCCGCCGACCCCAAAGATCCCAACACCGTGTTCGCCGCCGCCTGGCAGGCGCGGCAGTACCCCTGGCAGAGCTATTTCACGCCTGTCGGCGGCCCTGGGAGCGCCATCTACAAGTCGTCGGACGGTGGCGTGACGTGGTCCAGGATCACCGGCGGCGGCTGGCCGACGGGTTCGCTAGGCCGCATCAGTCTGGCGACCACTCGCACAGCGGCCGGCCTTCGTGTCTACGCGGTAGTTTCGGGCGAGAAGGTCGGCGGCCTGTACCGCTCCGATGATGGCGGCGCGACCTGGGCGCGAGTCAATTCCGGCCAGGCGTTCACCAGCTATTACGCCAGTCGGGTGACCGTCTCGCCGGACGATCCGGACGTTGTCTGGCTGGTCGGCCAGTCGATCCGCCGCTGCGCCGAGGGCGGCAAGACCTGCGAGATCTTCAAGGGCGCGCCAGGCGGCGACGACTACCATTTCGTCTGGATCAATCCCGCCCATCCCGACCACATGGCCAGCGCCAGCGACCAGGGAGTCGTGGTCAGTGTCGATGGCGGCAAGAGCTGGTCGAGCTGGTACAATCAGCCGACCGGACAGTTTTATCATCTCGCGACCGACAACCGGTTTCCCTACACTATCTACTCGGGCCAGCAGGACAGCGGCACGGTTGGTGCGCTCAGCCGGTCCGACTACGGCGCGCTGATGCTTCGAGACTGGCGCCCGGTCGGCGGCGACGAGCGCGACTATGACATTCCCGACCCCGATGATCCCGACATCGTCTACGGATCAGGGCTCGGTGGCCGTATCAGCCGCTATGACACCCGCACCGGCCAGGTCGCCAACATCGCTCCATTCCTGGAGCCGAACTACGGTGAGCGCCAGACGACCACGGCCCACCATTTCGTCTGGGTTACGCCGCTCGCGGTGTCGCGCACCGGCCCGACCACGCTCTATCTGGGAGGCGAGGTGGTGTTCGCCTCGCAGGACAAGGGCGATCACTGGTCGGTGATCAGTCCCGATCTGACCGGCAAGACACCGGGCGCGAAAGGCTGTGACGGCGACGTCGCCGTCGCCGCTGCCAAGGCCTGCGGCTATGGCGGCATCTGGAGCCTTACTCCATCGCCGCTTCACGCCAGCGAGCTTTGGGTGGGTACTGACGACGGCCTGATTCAGCTAACCCGGGACGGCGGTATCCACTGGAACAACGTGACGCCATCGGTGATTCCCGAATGGGCCAAGGTCTCGTCGCTTGATCCCTCGCCAATCGAGGACGGCGTCGCCTATGCCGCTATCGACAACCATCGGCAGGGCGACCATAGCGCCCGCGTGTTGGCCACGCGCGATTACGGGACAACCTGGAAAGACATCACCGGCGATCTGCCAAGGGATCAGGTCGTCGGCGTCGTCCGCGCCGATCCAGCCAAGCCCGGCCTGCTTTACGCGGGGACCGAGGTGGGCGTGTTTGTCTCCATTGATGATGGGGGCCATTGGCGTCCCCTGCGCAGCGACATGCCAACCGCAACGGTGACCGATCTGCTGGTGCATGGGGAAGATCTGGTCGCGGCGACCCAGGGCCGTGGACTTTGGGTTCTCGACGGCGTGACGCCACTGCGCCAGGCGGCGATCGCACCGGCTCGCGAACCCCTTCACCTGTTTACGCCCGCTTCGGCTCTTCGCGTGCGCGGGAACAATTCCCATGACACGCCGACGCCTCCGGAAGAGCCGGCCGCGCCGAACCCTCCTGGCGGCGCGATCATCGATTACTGGCTGGCAGGCCCCGCCAGGACTGGGGTGTCGCTGGATATCCGCGATTCGTCCGGGCTGGTCGTGCGACGCCTCAGCAGCGATCCGCCGACACCGGCGGACGCCCAGCTCTATTTCGCCAAGGAATGGCTGGCGCCGGTTGCGGGGCTCCCGCAAGGAGCCGGCATGCACCGGGTAGTCTGGGACCTGCGCTTGGAGCGCCCCCCGGCGGTCACTTATGAATATTCGATCGCCGCCGGTGGGACCGGAGCGTCGGTGAGCCCTGGCGGACCTTTGGCGCCACCGGGTGACTACACATTAACCCTAACCGCCGATGGGGTCAGCAGAACCGTTGCACTGAAGGTGGTGCAGGACCCGCGCACGTCCGTCGGCGCCGCCGAGTTCCAGGCAAGTCTCGCCCTGTCTCGCAGGATCGCGGCCAGCCTGGAGATCGCCAGGCGGGGCGCGGGCGAGATGGCGGCTGTTCATTCGCAACTTGCGCCTCTGACCGTGGCGGGCGCGCAGGCCCTGGCCGAAAAGACTGCGGGAGATGATGACGGGGCGGGTTTCGCGCGCGAGAGCAGCATCCTGGCGAGCATCGAAACCGACCTCGAATCGGCCGATCTGGCGCCGACACAGCCGCAAAGAGACGCCGTCACGGCCTCGGCGGCCAGGATCGGGGCGCTTTGGAGCGATTGGGCGGCTCTGCGGGATCACGATCTTGCCGCGCTTAACGCATCGCTAGCCGCCGGGGGTCAAAAGCCGGTGGTGATCCCGGCCACGGATAAGCTGACGGTGAAGCCTGGTCCGGGCGGCGAAGACCTTCCGTAAGGGAAGCTATCCGGTCAGGTCTCGTACCGGGACCTCCGCGCTCGCCAGATCGCGCGATCGAGGGCCTTGGCGAAGTCGCGCCGCTCTCGTGGGGTTAAAGCCTGGGCCACGGGGAGCGCGCGGTCAGAGAGGCGCAGGTGCAGCGCGCATTCGTCGTCGGCATCATCATCGGCCAGCGAGACGCGTGTGAAGGCCGTCGGCGAGACCCAGACCAGGTGCTGGGCGCCTCGGTCCTCCTTGACCACCCGCACTTCCTCGGCGCTGACCAGAACCCGCTCCCGGCGCATGGCGGCGCGGTTGCTGGCGATCAACGCCGCAATCACCGCGAACAGGCCGATGCCAAGGAAGATCGGGATCGGCGCCGCGCCGATGGCGACGAAAATTGCCGCCAGAAAGGCGTCAAAGGCGGTTACCACGCCGATCAGCACGACCGCGCCCCGGTTGCTGAGCGATCGGTGTGGCGTGATGACCGCATCCATGAAGAGTGGACCGTCCATCGCGGTCTCACCATAGGCGCCTGACCGAGACTTGGCGAGAGGCGCGAACCTCGCCATGGTTGAGGCATGGCTAGAGCACCAACCCCGAAAGAACGACGCCGCATCGCGGAGATATTCGACCGGTTCGCCGCCGCGACCGCCGAACCACGGACCGAACTGGTGCATGCCTCGCCCTACACCCTGCTTGTTGCCGTCGTTTTGTCGGCACAGGCGACGGACGTCTCAGTGAACAAGGCTACCGCGAAACTCTATGCGGTCGCCGATACACCCGCGGCGATGGTCGAGTTGGGCGAGGCGGGGCTGACCCCGTATATCGCATCGATTGGGCTCTATCGCACCAAGGCCAGGAACGTCATCGCGCTCTCCCGCATCCTGCTGGAGCATTACGGCGGTGAGGTTCCGCTGAATCGAGAGGCCCTGCAAGCGCTGCCGGGCGTCGGCCGCAAAACCGCCAGCGTTGTGCTGAACGAACTGGACATCGAGCCCGCCATCGCCGTCGACACTCATGTGTTCCGCGTCGCCCACCGGCTGAAAATTGCCAAGGGGAAGACACCCGATCAGGTCGAGGCGGAACTGATGTCGATCGTACCGCCTGAACGGCGCACCCGGGCCCATCACTGGCTGATCCTGCACGGCCGCTACGTCTGTGTAGCGCGAAAGCCCAGGTGTGGCGACTGCCTGATCGCCGACCTCTGTCCGTCGCGCGAGCTGTTCATTGGCGGGTGAGGGGCTCGTCAGGAAGTGTCGCTTGCTTTATGGCGGCGCCGACCATTCCCCAAGGACGCCCGTATGACCATCGCCTACGACGTG
Source organism: Caulobacteraceae bacterium (assembly GCA_025352165.1). GTDB lineage: Bacteria > Pseudomonadota > Alphaproteobacteria > Caulobacterales > Caulobacteraceae > Acaudatibacter. The sequence continues at coordinate 7,113 of JANXTX010000115.1, forward strand.
ACCGCCATCGGCAACGCCATGGTCGATGTGATCGCCACAGCCGACGAGGAGTTCCTTGCCAGCCACGACATGGCCAAGGGAGCGATGACGCTGATCGACGAGGCACGTGCGCGTGCGCTCTATGCCTCCATGGGGCCGGGCGTCGAGGCCTCGGGCGGGTCGGCCGGCAACACCGTGGCGGGTGTCGCCAGTTTCGGAGGGCGGTCCGCCTATATCGGCAAGGTCGCGGCGGACCAGCTTGGCGAGGTATTCGCCCATGATCTTCGTGCGATGGGCGCGACATTCAGTGTCAATCCGCTTTCCGGCGGTCCGGCGACCGGCCGTTGCCTGATCAACGTCACGCCCGACGGAGAGCGGACCATGAATACCTACCTGGGGGCGGCCATCGAACTGACCGCTGACGACGTCGACCCCGCCCTGATCGAGAGTAGCCGCATCGTCTATCTGGAAGGGTACCTGTTCGATCCGCCCGAGGCGCGACGCGCCTTCGCCAAGGCCGCCGGCCTGGCGCGCGGCTCGGGTCGGCTGGTCGCCCTCACCCTCTCGGACGCGTTCGTCGTCGAACGGCACCGCGAGGCGCTGGTCGGCTTCATCGATACCCAGGTGGATGTACTGTTCGCTAACGAGAGCGAAATCTGTTCCCTGTTCGAGACCGGCGATTTTGCGCAGGCCGCCCGCGCCGTCGCTGGCCGCTGTGGGATCGCCGCCATCACGCGCGGCGAGCTTGGCTCGGTTATTCTTGCCGGTGAAGAACGCCATGTCATTGCCGCCTATCCGGTCGAGAAGGTCGTCGACACCACCGGCGCCGGTGACCAATATGCCGCCGGCTTCATGTTCGGACTTGCGCGCGAACGGTCATTGTCGGAGTGCGGAAAACTCGGGTCTCTGGCGGCGGCGGAAGTGATCGGCCACTATGGCCCGCGCCCCGGGGTATCGCTGAGCGACCTCGCGGCGGCGAACGGACTTTAGGAGCCACCATGTCGAGAACCGCTGAAGTCAGCCGCGACACCAAGGAAACCCAGATTCGTGTTGGACTGGACCTGGATGGCGTCGGCGCATCGCAGATCAGCACGGGCATCGGCTTCTTCGATCACATGCTGGACAGCTTCGCCCGTCACGCAGGCTTCGACCTGAACGTCGAGACCAAAGGCGATCTGCATATCGACATGCACCACACGGTCGAGGATACTGGTATCGTCATCGGCCAGGCGCTGCACAGGGCACTGGACGGGTTCAGGGGCGTTCGTCGCTTCGGTCACGCCTACGTTCCGATGGACGAGACGCTGACGCGCTGCGCAATCGATCTCTCCAACCGCCCCTACCTGATCTGGCGGGTCAATTTCGTGCGCCCGAAGGTCGGTGAGATGGATACCGAGTTGTTCAAGGAATTCCACCACGCCTTCGCCATGCACGCCGGCGCCTGCGTCCATCTCGAAACCCTTTACGGCGAAAACTCCCACCACATCGCCGAGAGTGGTTTCAAGGCCCTGGCCCGTGCGCTGCGAATGGCGGTCGAGATCGATCCCAAGACCCTCGGGGCCGCACCCTCGACCAAGGGCGTTCTGTAGGCCCGGCGCCTACGCTTTTCCGAACACTCGTCGGATGATGGTTTCGAGGCCGGTGGCATCGTCCTGATCGAACGCCGCCAGGTCCGTCGAATCAACATCGAGTACGGCGATCAGCGCGCCGTCGGGGTCCAGCACCGGTACGACAATCTCGCTGCGCGATCGTGAGTCACAGGCGATGTGGTCAGGGAACGCCTCGACATCGGGAACGATCAGGGTCTGGCGCTCATCGGCCGCCGCGCCACAAACGCCCCGTCCGAAGGCGATTCGCAGGCAGCCCAGCGTCCCTTGGTAGGGTCCGACCACCAGCTCGCGCTCCCTGCCGGGGTCGACGCGGTAAAAGCCCGTCCAGAAATATGTCTCGAACTCCGCCGCCAGCAGCGCCGCGACGCTCGCCATGCGGGCAACGCGGTCAGGCTCGCCCTCCAGCACCGCATCGATCTCGTCGGCAAGCCGCAGGTAGCGAAGCGGTTTAGTTTCCGGGGCGCGGGTTGGGGCGGGAGCTCTCATGGTGGCACCTAACCGGACGTCGCCGACATTTTCCAGAGCCTACGTAATTTCCACGATTGCCTATCATGTTGCAATGCAGCATAAAAGCCCACGCGGGTTTGGCATCGAGCAAATCACCATCTCGCCGGAGGAATGCCGTGAAGTCCCTGATCAATCCCTGGCTGGCTTTTTCGCGCGACGCCATGATGCTTGGCCTCGAGGCGCAGACCGTCATTGGTCTGCGGATGATGAAGGCGGTCATTGGTGGGGAGGCGGCACACCACGAAGCCACCCTTATGGTTGCCGAAAAGGCGCAGGCGGTCGTCGATGTCCAGATGTTACTCACCAACAGCACCCTCGCGGGCGAGGCCCATCTGGGTCCCGGACGCGCACTTGCTCTCTACCGCAGTCGCGTCCAAGCTAACCAGCGCCGCCTTGGCGCCGGTGGCTGAAATAGTTTCCGCCCATCGAGTCCAATCATGAAGACCTACAACCTAGACCTTCGTCACGCACCTTCGAAACGCCGGCTGAACGCCATGGCGAACAACCGGCTGGAGCCACTGAAGCAGCGGCTCGCCAGTGACAAGGAAGCGATTGCCTGGGCCCAGTCGGAGTTGCTCGATTTCGCCCGCCACGCGCGCGGCGTCAAATACCAGTATGTCGAGGCCGCGCTGATCGAATTGCTGCCGTTCGGCAAGCTCATCGACGGCAAGGATTTCCGCCGTCTCGGCCGCTGGGTCTGCAATGCCGACGGCATTATCTGGCGCGACGCCCTGCAGACCGTGGACGCCTGAGCCGTCCGCAGTCTCGTTTGGTCTCTGTCCGAATTTCCATCCTCCGCTATAGGTGAGACGAGGCGTTCCTCGTAACCACGTGGCGCGCCAATCGAATTACATTGGCGAGGAACGGCATTGGGCTGGAATTTCGGCGATATCCTGGACGCTATCGAACCTGTGCTGCCGCCTGCAGCGCCGGCATTCATCCACGGTGAGCGGGTCATTCCCTGGGGCGAGGCGAGCCGGATCACCAATAATCTCGCCCGATCGCTGATCGCGCGCGGCGCTGCGCCAGGCGACAAGCTGGCGATTTATATGCGCAACTGTCCCGAATACCTGCTGTCGCTCGCGGCGGGGTTCAAGGCGCGCCTGACCCACGTCAACGTCAACTACCGCTACACGCCGGATGAGGTCTGGTACATTTTCGACAATGCAGACGCCCAGACGGTGGTCTACTCGGCCGAATTCCGCGACGCGATCGAGCAGATTCGACCGCGCCTGCCCAAGGTGAAGGCCTGGGTCGAAGTGGGTGATGAAGCCCCGCCGGCTTTCGCGGAAAACTTCGAAGCTCTCGCCGTGAACGGCAATGGCGGTCCGCTCGACATTCAGCGCTCCGGCCAGGACCAATTCTTCATCTACACCGGCGGCACCACCGGCATGCCAAAGGGGGTCATGTGGGCGCATGAGGACCTTCGCGAGCTTACCCTGATCGCCGCACGCAAGCTGGGACCGGCTCCTGAAACGCTCGAGGCTCTGGTAGAGCACACCCGAAAAGTCGGACCGGGCCCTCGGGCCCTGCCGGCGCCGCCGCTGATGCATGGCACCGGTTTGCTGAGCGCAATGGGCGCGCATCTGGCAGGCGGCTGCGTGATCACCCTGGAAAGCCCGACGTTCGACGCGGAGGAGTTGCTGCGTGCGGTCGACGCCCACAAACCGCAGGCGATGGCCATCGTCGGCGACAGTTTCGCGCGACCGATTCTCAACGCCCTGGACGCCGCGCCGGGGCGCTATGACGTTTCCAGCATCATGGGCATCATCTCCTCGGGCGTGATGTGGTCGCTGGAAGTCAAACGTGGACTGTTGCGACACATGCCCAATGTCGTGCTGACCGACGGGTTCTCCTCGTCCGAGGCGATCGGCATGGGCTCATCGGTGATGACCAGCGCCGGGGAAGTGCCGACCGCTCAATTCATGCTCGGCGAGCGTTGCCGGGTGTTCGACGAGGATGACAAGCCGGTCGTTCCGGGCTCGGGCGTACGCGGCCTGGTCGCCCTCGGCGCGCCCAATCCGATTGGCTACTATAAGGACGAGGAAAAGACCGCGCGCACATTCCGCGTCATCGACGGCGTGCGCTATTCAATTCCCGGGGACTGGTGCACCGTGGAGCCGGACGGGACCCTGACCCTGCTCGGCCGCGGCAACGCCTGCATCAACACCGCCGGCGAGAAGGTGTTTCCCGAGGAAGTCGAGGAAGCCCTCAAGACCCATCCGACCGTCGAGGACGCTCTGGTGGTCGGCATGCCCGACGAGAAATGGGGGCAGGCGGTGACCGGCGTGGTGGTTCCCCGCGACGGCTGTTGCATCGATGAAGCCGTTCTGAAGGTCCACGTCCGTGCCCAACTCGCCGGCTACAAGACCCCCAAGCGCATCTTCATTGCCGACCGTCCCCTGCGGGCCAGCAACGGCAAAGCCGACTATCCAGCGGCAAAATCGGTCGTGGCCGATGCGCTGGCTACGACTGAGTAGTCTCTATTCTTTCCGAGCACCCGCCCATTCGGCATAGAACTGCCGATAGTATTGCCGAAAGCGCAGAATCGGGCCGTCACCATCGCAGATGATCGGCTTGTCGAGATAGCGCTGTCGGTCCCAGATCACCTTGTCCTGGTCCAACTGGCGGCAGACTTCGTGGATGAACCCCTGCGCCATCATTGCAGCGATCGGTGACGCCTGATTGCGCGGCTGGGTGAAACAAAACCTCACACGCACCTCGTCTTTTTCGACCGGTGTGACGGCGGCTATCAGCAGGGTTTCGGCAATGCCGGTGAAACGGGTCGAGCTCTGTCCTGGCCCGATCATTTTTGAATAGACGCGCGCCTCCATGCGGCCCTGCGGGGTGTCCAGTCCGGCGTCGATGATCGAGGTGCGCAGTACGCCGTCCCAGATCATTTCGGAGGTCGGAAAGGTCGCCGTGCCATGCACATAGTGAAAGTGAGCCACGTCAACGGCATTTTCGGCCATGTTCTGCAGGCTGCCGAAGACGCGCCACTCGTGAATCTCATAGTCGGTCCAGTCAGGATTCGTGGCCTCGGGGAACACTTCAACGTCCCACATCGGCGCTGCGCCATGCGGGTGATACCAGAACCAGATCAGCCGGTTTGCTTCGACGACCGGCCATTGACGATCGCAAGGCCGGGTGAGCCGCGGCGGGACCCTTTCCGCATAGGGAATCTCATGCACGACGCCTTCACCATCATAGCGCCAGGCATGAAATGGGCATTCCAGCAGGTTCCCCGACACCCGCCCGCCATGACCCATGTGCGCGCCCAGGTGTCTGCAGTGAGCATCGAGCATGTGGACCGTGCCGTCCTCGCCACGCCAGACAACCAGATCGCTGCCGAAATACCGCAGGGGCCTGAGCTGACCGACCGCCAGTTCCTCCGAGAGCAGCGCGGGAAACCATCCGAACGGGAATGGAATATCCAGATTGCGATCGGCAGCCGAGGGGCGGCCTGGCACGTCCGCCATGCGCCAGCGCAGGCGCTCCTCCCGGCTCATTTCCGACAGCGCGGTTGCGACGGCTACGGGGGACAGGATGGTTGCGGCGTCATCGGCCATGCCACGGGCTCCGGCTAGGTTTTCCGGCCCACAGAGCAATCCGCATTGCCCGTCAAGTCAAGCGGAGCCCGGAGTGGTCGGCCACAGTAGCTGAGGTGTCGTTCACTCGTAGACCGCGGCGGCCTTCACCAGCCCGACTCGATGACTTTCGCCAAGGGAACTGGTCTTGATTTTCATGACCGAGCCCTACCCTTCCGATGCCCCCATGGTCGGCCGGTCGAGGAGTCTGTATGCCGCTCCGGCCATCCAAGGGAGAGCAGAATGGACGCCAAGCCAGCGCCGCTTCGAGACCACCGCCTGGTCCCACAGCGAGGATTCGAGGATCTGCGGGTTGGCGAAATGTTCAATCTGCCCTCCAGGACCATCGGCGACGGTAACTTCGCCTCCTTCCAGGCCCTCAGCCTCGACAACCACCCGATCCATTACGATGCGGAGTATTGTCAGGCGTTAGGCCATCCCGGGCCGTTGGCGCACGGTCTCCAGGTGCTGGCGTTCACTGCCGCGGGCGCGGGCCTCTTTCCGCATGTGATTGGCGAGGCGCTGATTGGCTTTCTCGAAGTATCCGCCAAGTTCCTCAAGCCCGTGTATCCCGGCGATACCCTGTATCCGGCGCTGGAAATCATCGAGCTGACGCCGCAACG
>JANXTX010000126.1 GCA_025352165.1 Caulobacteraceae bacterium
TGGATCCGATCGCCTGCGTCGAACGACTCAGGCGATCAGCCTGATCCGACGCATCATCGGACCGAAGTCGGCAGCTGAACATCGATAGCCTCGACAACAGCTGAGGCGCTGGCGCAGTGTGGCCGCAATCAGAATCGGCCCTGGCCGCCGGTAACGCACGATAACGGGGGCAGCGATAATGAGCACCATAACTATTGCCGCGTCCGCGCCCACGGAGCGACTTGCCAGGGGCGTGGTCACGCTGTTGGCGGTATCTGTCTTCATCAACTATGTCGACCGGGGCAACTTCTCCACGGCGGCGCCGCTGATGAAGGACGCGCTGAAGCTCAGCAACACGCAGATCGGCATACTGGTTTCGGCCTTTTTCTGGGCCTATGCGCCGGGCCAGTTGATCACCGCCTGGCTCGCCGAGCGCTTCAACGTCTATCGCGTGCTGGCGGTGGGCCTGGCGACATGGTCGCTGGCCACGGCCCTGACAGGACTTGCCGGGGGCTTCGCTTCACTCCTTCTGCTGCGGATCATGCTGGGGGTCGGCGAGAGTGCGGCGTTCCCTTGCAGCTCCAAGCTGTTTGCGCGTTACCTTCCGGTCGGCCAACTGGGCTTCGCCAATGCGTTGATCGCGATGGGCATGGCGGTCGGCCCGGCGGTCGGCACCTTTGGTGGCGGCCAGCTGATAGCGCATATCGGCTGGCGTGGATCTTTCCTCGTACTTGGATTGTTGTCACTGCTCTGGCTGTGGCCGTGGCTGACAACCACGCGGCACATGAGCGCGGAGGCCGCCAGTCGTCCGGAAGCCGGAACCGCCCCGACGTACGCGGCCATCCTGCGAAAGCCGGCGGCGTGGGGAACGGCGCTCGGTCAGTTCTCAAGTAACTACGCCTTCTACTTCGTAATTTCGTGGTTGCCGCTGTACCTGGTGAAGGCGCGCGGGTTTTCCGTGCTGCAGATGTCCGAACTGGCGGGGGCGATCTATCTGATCTACGGCGCCAGCTCACTGGTGGTCGGATGGGCATCCGATCGCGCCATCCGCTCGGGCGCCAGCACTAATATCGTCCGCAAGGGCGTCATCATCACCGGCCACGTCTGCACCGCGATCTGCCTGAGCATCACAGCATTTGGCGGTCCGTTCGCCTCCATCGCCGCGCTGATCGCCGCCGCGGTGTTTTTCGGTTTCGGAACGCCGACCCTGTTCGCCATCGGCCAGACGCTGGCCGGACCGCGCGCGGCCGGCAAATGGATCGGTCTGCAGAACGGCATCGCCAACCTCGCCGGCATCGTCGGCCCGGTGATCACCGGCCTTGTCGTCGATCGCACCGGGCAGTTCGCCTGGGCCTTTGCGATCGCCGCCGGCATGTCACTGCTCGGCGTGGTCGGCTGGGGCCTGATGATCCCCAAGGTCGCGATGCTGGATTGGGGAGAACCGGTTCCGCGAAGGACATGAATTGCACCGGGACTGACGTGGGCGGATAAAGCACGGGATGCCCGATCACGCCGCGCCCGCCGCCACCTCCAACCGTGACGCCAGCCACTGGCGGAATGACGGTTCCATTGCCGAGACCATCGAGCGATCATTGGCGAACGAGGCGGCAATCGGCCTCCTGTATGACAGCCATCCCTATGTGGTGGTCATGGGCACCCCAGCGGATATCGAGGATCTGGCCGTTGGGTTCACCCTGACCGAACGAATCGCGGAGTTCCGCGATATCGAAAAGATCAGCATCACGCAGACCGACGAAGGGCTGCTGGCTGATATCTTGCTATCGCCGCGCGCCTCCAGGGCCGTGAGCCTGGCGCGCCGACGAACCCTTGAGTCGCGATCAAGCTGCGGGCTTTGCGGCGTCGAGAGTCTGAGGGACGCGGTGAGGCCGATACCGCGAGTGACTCACGGCCCAAATCTGACGCACAGCGCCATTCAGCGGGCCCTGGCCATGCTCGATTCCGGCCAGGCGCTCGGCAACCAGACACGTGCAACCCATGCGGCGGCCTGGGCCGACGCGAACGGCGATGTGCGCATGATCCGCGAGGATGTCGGCCGGCACAACGCCCTGGACAAACTGGTGGGCGCGGCCACGCGCGCCAGGCTCGACCCGCGAGAGGCGTTCATCATCGTAACCAGCCGGTGTTCCTACGAGATGGTCGAAAAGACCGCCGCGGCGGGGGTGTCGATCCTGGTGGCCATATCCGCTCCGACCGCGCTGGCCATCGAAAAGGCCACCGCCGCGGGAATGACCCTGGTTGCTCTGGCGCGGTCGGATGGCCACTGCGTCTTCACGGGCGCCCAGTGCATCGTTACCTGATGGACGCAGGCGTAGAGGCTCATGACCCTATCGGACGCAGGCGGCGAGCCCACGGAGGGCTTGGTCTCCTGGCTCTGGCGCGCCGCCGCATCCGGGCAAGCGAAGTCTGGCTGACCGCCATCGCGATCGGGATCGGCGCACTGGCCGGGCTGTCGACGCTGGTGATCGCGGCATGCGCCCATGGCCTGCAGTGGCTGTTCTACGGAGTCGGCCCAAACCAGCGACTTTCAACGATAACCGTCGTTCCGCCGGCCGCCGTTCTCGTTCCGGTGATCGGCGGGCTCGCGCTGGGTCTGATGACCTGGCTGTGGGGTCGTCGCCGCTCCTTAACCATCGTCGACCCGGTCGAGGCCAACGCATTGCATGGCGGCCGCATGTCGATGCGCGAGAGCCTGTTCCTGGCGGTGCAGAGCATAATTTCCAATGGCAGCGGCGCTTCCGTCGGCCTCGAGGCGGCCTATGCGCAGATGGGCGCGGCGATCGCCTCAAAGACCGGCGGCACACTCAATCTGCGCCGCAGCGACCTGCGCACCTTTGTCGGCGCGGGTGCGGGCGCGGCGATCGCGGCGGCGTTCGGCGCACCGCTGACAGGCGCCTTCTATGCCTTCGAGATCATCATTGGATCCTATGCCGTGGGGAATATCGCGCCGGTGGTCGGCGCCGCGCTGGCGGGCGCCCTGGTCGTGCATTTTCTTGGCGAGGGTGGGCTGGTGATCCATGTCTTCGCCACCGATTCACTGACCCTGACGCACTATCTGCTGTTCGCGATTCTCGGCGTCATCTGCGCGGTTCTGGGTATCGCTATCATGCGACTGGTGGCCCTGGTCGAACGTGTCGCCGCCCGGGCGCCCGGCCCGCGGTGGATCAGGCCGGCGCTTGGTGGGTTTCTGCTCGCGGGGCTGGCCTGGATGCAACCGCAGACGCTCTCGTCAGGGCACGGAGCGCTGGCGATGGACCTCGCGGCGCATCTGGTCCTGGCAAGCCTCGGCTGGCTGATCCTGGCGAAAGCCTCCGCGTCGATCATCGCCCTGGGGTTTGGATTCCGTGGCGGCCTGTTCTTTGCGTCGTTGTTCCTCGGCTCGCTGGTCGGACGTTTCTATGCCCTGGCCCTGACCGCGCTTAGCGCCCACCACGGGATCGACCCTGTAGCGGCATCCCTGGTCGGAATGGGCGCCATGGCGGTGGCAATCATTGGTGGACCGTTCACCATGACCTTCCTGGTGCTGGAAACCACCGGCGACTTCGCGCTCACGGCCGCAACTCTCGCCGCTTCGATCACCGCCAGTCTCGTGGTGCGCGAACTGTTCGGCTACTCGTTTTCCACCTGGCGACTGCACATGCGCGGCGAGACCATCCGCAGCGCCCAGGATGTCGGATGGATGCGCACCCTGACCGCAGGGCGGATGATGCGCGGCGACGCCAAGTCGATCGCCGCCGCCGCGTCCATCGAGGAATTCCGAAGCCGGTATCCGCTTGGTTCCGCCCGATGGGTGGTCGCGTTGGACGACGCCGGCCGCTATGCCGGTATCATTCGCGTCGCGACCGTTCATGCAGACCCCGATGCCGGCGGCCCGATCGGCGGCAAAGCCATCACACGCAACGCCTGGCTGCTACCCTCCATGAACATCAAGGAGGTCATGCGGATTTTCGACGAAACCGAGAGCGACGAACTCGCGGTGGTTGGCGACGACGGGAAAGTGCTTGGCGTGCTTACCGAGGCCTATGCCACCCGCCGATATGCCGAAGAGCTGGAAAAAGCCCGTCGCGACCTTGCCGGCGGCGAATGAGCGTCTGACCGGTTACCCGCCGCGCAATTCCTGTGTAAGGCTCGCGACCTCGATTGCAGGGAGCATACACGATGGCGGATGGGGCGGTAAGCGGAACAACGAGCGACGGTTTTCAGGCGGTGCGGACGGCGTTCGCCGGAAACCTGGCCAGTGGAGCCGATATCGGCGCGTCCTACGCCGCGACGCGACGCGGCGAGACGGTCGTCGACCTGTGGGGCGGCTGGGCGGACGAGGCGCGCACACGGCCATGGGAAAAGGACACCCTGGTCAACGTCTATTCGACCACCAAGACGATGACGGCGCTGACGGCGCTTCTGCTGGCCGACCGTAAAGAGCTGGATTTCGATGCGCCGGTAGCCAGGTACTGGCCGGAGTTCGCCCAGGCCGGCAAAGCCGACGTAAAGGTAAGCCACCTGATGAGCCACTCGGCTGGCCTGTCAGGATGGAAGGAGCCGATCACCCGCGAAGACCTCTACGATTGGGAAAAGGCCACCAGCCTGCTCGCCGCCCAGGCGCCGTACTGGGAGCCGGGAACGGCCAGCGGCTATCACGCCATGACCCAGGGCTATCTGGTCGGCGAGGTCGTCCGCAGGATCACCGGCCGGACATTGGGCACGGTTTTCCGCGAGGAAATCGCCGAACCGCTGGGAGCCGACTTTCATATCGGACTGCCCGCCTCGGAAGATCATCGCGTCGCCGACCTGATTCCACCGCCGATTGGCGGAGCGATCGGTGACGGCGAACAGTCGCCGCTGGTGGCGAACATGTCGCACAATCCTGGGGTCGACCCACTCGACACCCGCACGAGGGCCTGGCGCGCCGCCGAAATCCCCGCCGCGGGGGGACAGGGCAATGCGCGCTCGGTTGCCGAGATTCACACCCTGCTTGCCAACGGCGGGGTCGCCAAGGGCAAGCGGATCATGTCCGAAGCCGGCTGCCGCAAGGCGCTCGAACCGCAGATCGAAGGCACCGACCTGATCCTGGGCATTCCGGTGCGCTTCGGCCTGGGTTTCGGCCTGCCCGGCGGCATGGTTCCCCTGCCCAACCCCAACAGCATGTTCTGGGGCGGCTACGGCGGATCGCTGGTGGTCATCGACTTCGACGCCCAGACCACATTCGGTTATGCCATGAACAAGATGGCCGGCACCACCACCGGCGATCTACGGGCAATGAGCCTGATCATAGCGACGTGGCAGGCGCTGGCCGCGGGCTGACACAAGGCGGTCCAACTCAGCTCCAGGTCCCGCTAATTCTTCTCGCGCGCCCCCGCCCCCGCCCCCGGAATTAATTGCCAACTGCGCGCCATGGGGATATCTAATTGATAGAAGAGGATATCCATCTGGATTTCAGCTATGCCTTTGTTCATCAAGGATGACGTCGCCGCGGCGCTGGTGGCCGAGCTGGCAAGCCGGCGTGGAGTATCCAAGTCCGAGGCGGTGCGGCAGGCGGTGAAGGCGGAACTGGAGCGCGAAACAAAAGTCGAGCCGTTGCACCAGCGTCTCGAGCGATTCTGGGCCGAAAATCCTATGCCGCCGCGTACCGGCATGGAGGCGGACAAGGCGTTCTTCGACGAACTGTGGGGCGAGAGTTGACAGTCTTCGTTGATGCCTCGGCGTTGATCTCGATGATTGCCGGCGAGGCCGATGGCCGAACGTTGTCGGAGCGCCTGGACACGGAAGACAATCGACTCTGTTCGGCATTGTCGGTCTGGGAGACGCTCGCCGGACTAAGACGCAGTCATGATCTTCCCCTAGACGTCGCCCGCGCCCGTATCCGAGGCTTTCTCGCCGCAGCGGATATTTCATTCGTCGCCATCGGGGAGCGGGAGTTTGAAATCGCCGCGGATGCCTATGAGCAATTCGGCAAGGGTCGCCACCCTGCCGCCCTGAATTTCGGTGATTGCTTCGCCTACGCCTGCACGACGACCAATAGCGCGAGGCTTCTGTTCAAGGGGGACGATTTTACCAGGACGGACATCACCCCCTGTTGACCGCGCCTATCTGACCAACTCGCGCATCGCCGCGTCGAGGCCCTGGATGGTCAGGGGGAACATGCGGTCGCCGACCAGTTGGCGCATCACGCCGATCGAGGGCGTGTGGTCCCAATGCCGGGACGGTGTCGGGTTGAGCCAGGCGACGCTTTCCCAGGTTCGCGAGACGCGATCCATCCACACCGCGCCCGGCTCCTCATTCCAGTGCTCCACTGAACCGCCCGGATAGGTGATCTCATACGGGCTCATCGTGGCGTCGCCGACGAAGATGATCTTGTAGTCGCGGCCGTACTTGTTGATGATGTCCTGGGTGTCCATCTTCTCGGTGTGACGTCGGCGGTTGTCCTTCCACACGCCCTCGTACAGGCAGTTGTGGAAGTAGAAGAACTCCATGGTCTTGAACTCGGTGCGCGCGGCGCTGAACAGCTCCTCGCAGACGCGGATGTGGCTGTCCATCGAGCCGCCGATGTCGAAGAACAGCAGCACCTTGATGGTGTTGCGGCGCTCTGGCTGCATGACCAGATCGAGATAGCCCTTGTTGGCCGTCTCCTTGATCGTGCCCTTCATGTCCAGTTCGTCCGGCGCGCCCTGGCGCGCGAACTTGCGCAGGCGGCGCAGGGCGATCTTGATGTTGCGGGTGCCCAGTTCGACAGAATCGTCGAGGTTCTTGTATTCGCGCTTGTCCCAGACCTTGATCGCCTTGCCGTGGCGACCCTTGTCCTGACCGATGCGAATGCCCTCGGGGTGATAGCCATCGGCGCCGATCGGGAAGTTGCGGCCGCGACCGCGCTCGTTTTCGTCGCCTTCCTCGTCGCCCTCGCCTTTGCCCTTCTTCATCTGCTCCTGGAGCATTTCCATGAGCTTTTCGAAGCCACCCATCTCCTCGATCTGCTTCTTTTCTTCCTCGGTGAGGAAGCTTTCCGTCAGGCGCTTGAGCCACTCGGCGGGGATGTCGGTGGCCTTTTCCAGGGAGACCAGCTCGAGGCCCTTGAACACATGACCGAACACCACGTCGAAGCGATCGAGGTGCTTCTCGTCCTTCACCAGGATCGCGCGAGAGAGATAGTAGAAATCCTCGACCCGGCGATCGATCACCGACTTGTCCATGCCCTCCATGAGCATGAGATATTCTTTCAGCGTTACCGGAACCCGGGCCTGCTTGAGCTCGGAGAAAAAGCGCATGAACATAGGCGTAGCTCTTTGGAGGTGGCTCGAACGGATGTTTGAAGCCCAAGGATGGGGTCGCGAGACGATCCTGTCCAGTGCGTTTAGTCGCGGCGCATGATGAACTCGCGATCGCGCGCCTCGCCGACATTGAAATAGTACTCGCCGACCCTCTCAAATCCCTGGCGGGCGTAGAGTCGCTGGGCGGCGCGGTTGCCCGACCAGACTCCCAACCAGATGCGGCGCGGCCCGTCGCGCAACAGCCAGGCGAGGCCTTCATCCATCAGGCGGGAGCCGATCCCGCCACCTTGGGCGGCCGGGGTCAGGTAGACCCGCTTGAGTTCACCGCAGCTTGGCGTCACTTCGGGGTGCGGCAGATCGCAGCGCCCCACGTGGATATAACCGACAGCGACACCGCCTCGCTCGGCCAGCCAGACCGCTGTCTCCGGATCGGATAGTTCGCGGCGGCTCTTCTCTTTCGTATAGGCGCTGTTCAGGTAGGCTTCGAGGTCGCGGGAAAGATAGATGTCGCCAAAGGTGGCCGCGAAGGTTTCCGCGGAAAGACGTGACAGTGTCGCCACATCGGCCGGCCCGGCCCGCCGAATCTCGACGTCCATCGTCTGGTTGCTCATGGTCTCGCGCGCCTTCCCGATCTAGGATGATTCCCATGGGACTCGCCCTTTACACGCACATCGACATGCTCGGCCACCGGCCGGGCGCGCGGCATCCTGAGCGCCCCGAACGTCTTGCGGCGGTCACCGGGGCACTGCGGGACGCGTCAGCGCTGGATCTCGAATTTCGCGAAGCGCCGATCGTCGACACCGAAGATCTGGCGAGGGTCCATCCCGCCTGGTTCATCGAGGCGATATTCGCGGCCTCGCCGGAGGCCGGCTATCACATCATCGACGACGACACGCGGCTGTCGCCGGGAAGCCTGACCGCGGCCCGCCGAGCGGCCGGCGGCGTGGCGGCCGCGGCCCGGGCGGTGGCGGGCGGAGACTTCGATCGTGCGTTCTGCGCGGTGCGTCCCCCCGGACATCATGCCGAGCCCGGCCGGGCAATGGGCTTCTGCCTGTTCTCCAATGTCGCCATTGGCGCACGCGTGGCTCAATCGGCCGGTCTGGCGCGCGTGGCGATCGTCGACTTCGATGTGCATCACGGCAACGGCTCCCAGGCCGTTTTCGAGGCCGACCCCAGCATCTTTTTCGCATCTGTTCATCAAAGCCCATGCTATCCCGGCACGGGAGCTCCGTCCGAGACCGGCGTTGGCAATATCGCCAACGCGACGGTTCCACCGGGCGCGCCTCGAGAAGCCTGGCGCAAGGCATTCGAGGGACTGATGACCCAGGTCGACGCGTTCGCACCCGACCTGATGATGATTTCCGCCGGCTTCGACGCCCATGCCCGAGACCCGCTGGCGGAGCAGTCGCTTGAGGCCGAGGACTACGCCTGGGCGACACGGGCGATCGTCTCGGTCGCCAATGCGCGTTCCAAGGGGCGGATCGTGTCATCGCTGGAAGGCGGCTACGATCTTGAGGCGCTCGGCCGTTCGGCCGTCGCCCACGCGCAGGCACTGCACGCCGCGTGACCCAGGCCAGCGGCTCGATCACTCTGGCCCGCCACGGAGAGCCGGCGCTGTCGCGCGAGGTCCGTCTGACCGCCGGCGAGTACCGCGACTGGTGGGCGCGCTACGAGATCGGCGGACTCAAAGAGGGTCAGACGCCGCCCGCGGCGCTCGTCTCGACGGCGAGGGAAGCCGGCAAGCTGCTGGTGTCCACGCGCCGCAGGGCCATCGAGACGGCGCGGGGGCTGTCCGACGACCTGGAATTCACCCGCGACGAGGCGCTGATCGAAGCGCCCTTGCCGCCACCCAACTTCCCGAATTGGATCCGGCTGTCGCCTCGTCATTGGGGTTTCATCGCCCGGGTCTGGTGGTGGTTCCTTGATCATCACGAAGGAGAGGAAAGCCGCGCCGAGGCCGAAGTGCGCGCCGACAAGGTGGCGGTGGAACTGACGGCGCTGGCCTTCTCGGGCCAGGACGTGCTGGTTGTCGCGCACGGTTTCTTCAATCACCTGATCGGGCGCGCGCTGAAGCGGCGAGGTTGGCGCTGCACGAATGACGGCGGCTACCAGTACTGGTCCGCCCATCGCTTCGAGCACCGCGGGTAATCGTTTCAAGAACACAACCGGCCGGAGGGCAAACCATGGACAAGCGACGCATCGCTGGATTCGAGGTATCGGCAATCGGGATGGGCTGCATGAGCCTGTCGCATTCCTACGGCCCGCCGCCGCCGCGCGATCAGGCCGAGCGGGTGCTGAAGGGCGCGCTCGACGCCGGCTATACTTTTCTGGATACGGCCGCGGTCTACGGAGTTGGCCACAACGAGGGCCTGATCGGCGACTTCCTCTCCGACCGACGCGGCGACTATATCCTGGCCTCGAAATGCGGGATGACCAACGGCGGCAAGCGCGAGCTCAACGGCCGGCCCGACATCCTTAAGGCGACGTGCGAGGAGAGCCTAAAGCGCCTGAACACCGACGTCATCGATCTCTACTATCTGCACCGCTGGGACCGGAGGGTGCCGATCGAGGAGAGCGTCGGGGCGCTGAGCGAACTGGTGGCCGAGGGAAAGATCCGCGAGATCGGCCTTTCGGAAATCTCCGCTCCGACGCTGCGCCGCGCGCACGCAACCCATCCGATTGCGGCGCTGCAGACCGAATATTCACCCTGGACCCGCAATCCCGAGATCGCGGTGCTCGATGCGTGTCGCGAACTCGGCGTGACCTTCGTCGCGTTCAGCCCGGTCGCGCGGGGTTTCCTGGCGGGCGGCGCCAGCGACCCCTCGGCTTTCGGCGAGGGCGATTTCCGGCTGAACATGCCCAGATTCCAGGGCGAAGCGCGCGCCGCAAACCTGCGCCTGCTCGAGGCATTCACTGCCCTGTCGAATGAGGCCGGCTGCACGCCGGCGCAGCTGTGCCTGGCCTGGCTGCTGCACAAGGACGAGATCATCGTGCCGATCCCGGGCACGGGCAACTACGACCATATGATCGAGAACGCCGGCGGGGCGGATGTGCGGCTGTCGAACGACCTTATCGCGCGGCTCGAAGCGACGGTGAATGCGGACACTGTCACCGGCGCGCGGTACCCCGATGCGATGCAGGCGACGGTGGATACGGAGGGGTAGGGCTCGGGTCGGGCTGGCTGCGAAGCGATCGTTGCTCACGTGCCCCCTCCACCCCTTCGGGGTCCCCTCCCCCGTAAAGAAACGGGGGAGGATTTATCTGGTTAACAATCCTCCTCCGCGAAGCGGGGGAGGGGGACCCCGCAGGGGCGGAGGGGGCGGCCGCGCCAAAAGCCTCCGGGGGTTCGCGATTGGGGTTCTGCGCGTAGCGGCACCCTTCGGATGTGCTAGTGTCTATTCCGATAAATTAGAGATGGTATTTTTGATTTGGCTGCCGCGCACCTCGCGCTTGCGCCAGATGAAGGGGTGGGCGGTTTCATGCCATGCCTCACAGAATTCGTCGATGGCCTTGGCGAGCTCGTCGGTG
>JANXTX010000143.1 GCA_025352165.1 Caulobacteraceae bacterium
CCGGCTTCAACGTCTATCCCGCCGAAATCGAGGCTGTCCTCAGCACCCACGACGCGGTGGTTCAATGCGCCGTGGTGGGCCGGGCGGTGGAGGGCAATGAAGAGGTGGTGGCATTTGTACAATTGCTGCAGGGCTCGACCACCAGCCCGGAAGACCTGATGGCCTACGTCGCGCCGCAACTGACATCCTACAAGCGCCCGTCGGAAATCATTGTCCTGGAAGCGCTGCCGGCGACATCGACCGGAAAAATCCTCAAACACAAACTGGCCGAAGCGTTGCGCGCAAACTGATGCCGGCGCGCACTTCCCGGTTTCCACAATTCACATTGGGAGAACATCGTTGGAAAAGCGAAACGCGACAGTCGCCGTCATCGGCGCAGGCGACTTCATCGGTGGTGAAATCGCCAGGAAATTTGCCGCCGAAGGATTCACCGTTTTCGCCGGTCGGCGTCAGGGCGAGAAACTCGCACCGCTGGTGAAGGAAATCGAGCAGGCCGGTGGCACGGTGATCGGGCGGGCACTCGACGCGCGCAAAGAAGATGAAGTCGTCAAATTTCTGTCTGACGCGGACCAGCATGCCCCGCTCGAGGTCTGTGTCTTCAATATCGGCGCCAATGTGAATTTTCCGATTGTGGAGACGACGGAGCGCGTGTTCCGCAAGGTCTGGGAGATGGCGTGCTACTCTGGGTTCTTGGCAGGCCGGGAAGCGGCACGCTTGATGCTGCCACGCGGCAGGGGAAACATCTTTTTCACCGGAGCCACCGCAAGCTTGCGTGGCGGTTCGGGTTTTGCCGCCTTCGCCAGCGCCAAATTCGGACTGCGCGCAGTGGCGCAGTCGATGGCGCGCGAGCTCGGCCCCAAGCGTATCCACGTCGCGCATCTCATCATCGACTCCAGCGTCGATACCGAATGGGTGCGGAATTTGATCGCAAGCCGTGAGGGCCCGCAGGCGATCGAGAACCTCAACCCGGATCGCCTGATGCGTCCGGCCGCGGTCGCGGAAGCCTATTGGCAGCTTTATCAGCAGCCGCCCGATGCCTGGACCTTCGAGCACGAGATCCGTCCGTTCGGCGAGAAATGGTGATTGTGCTAACAAGGCAGCGATCAACGAACCCGGGGAGTGAATGAATGAAAACGGCAATTACGGAGATGTTTGGCATCGAACATCCCATCATCCAGGGCGGTATGCATTATGTTGGTTTCGCCGAACTCGCCGGGGCGGTTTCCAGTGCGGGGGGTCTTGGGATTATCACTGGTCTGACGCAGCGCACCCCGGAACTGCTGGCCAAGGAAATCGCGCGCTGCCGCGACATCACGGACAAGCCGTTCGGCGTCAATCTGACCTTTCTGCCGACATTTTCCGCGCCGCCCTATCCCGAATATATCGCGGCGATCGCCGAAGGCGGGGTCAGGATCGTCGAGACCGCCGGCCGCAGCCCCGAGCAATATATGCCCGCGCTCAAGGCGGGCGGCATCAAGGTGATCCACAAGTGCACGTCGGTGCGGCATTCGCTCAAGGCCGAGCAGATCGGTTGCGACGCCGTCAGCGTCGATGGCTTCGAATGCGGCGGTCACCCGGGTGAGGACGACGTGCCCAACTGGATTCTGCTGCCCCGCGCGGCGGAGGAACTGAAGATTCCGTTCCTGGCGTCCGGCGGCATGGCCAATGGGCGCTCATTGGTGGCGGCTCTGGCGATGGGCGCGGACGGCATCAACATGGGTACGCGGTTCATGGCGACGGTCGAGGCGCCGATCCACGACAACGTGAAGCAGGCGCTGGTCAATGCCTCCGAACTCGACACCCGCCTGATCATGCGACCGCTGCGCAATACCGAGCGGGTGATGATCAACGCCGGCGTCGAGCGGCTGCTGGAAAAGGAGCGTACCCTGGGTTCGGCGCTGACGTTCGCCGACATCGCGCCGGAAGTGGCGGGCGTCTACCCCAAGGTGATGGTCGACGGCGAAATGGACGTTGGCGGCTGGTCGTGCGGCATGGTCGCGGGACTGATCCACGACATCCCGACCGTGAAAGAGCTGATCGACCGGACGATGGCGGAGGCTGAGCAGTTGATCCGCGGCCGGCTCGACAAGATGATCGCGGCCTGAAGCGCGCCAGGACCCTATCGTGAAACAGTTGATCTGGACGACCGCGGCGGCGCTGACGGCGGCTTTCGCGACCGCGCCGGCCGGGGCGCAAACGCGCACGGGCTTGGCGGCGATGGGCGACTGGCGCCAGGATGCCCCAGGCGTGGTGCGACACATCTCACCGGGTGATGTCGGGCCGCAGACACAATGGCATGCCTCGGTTCTGGCCGTGGTCGCCAGGCCCGCCGGCGCCATGCCGCAGGTTCCCGCCGGCTTTTCAGTGAGCGAGTTCGCCAAACTTGATCACCCGCGGCAGATCCGCACCGCTCCGAACGGCGATATATTCATTGCGGAAACCGACTCGGGTCGTATCCAGGTGTTGCGGGCCACGGCGGGCGCAAGCGTCGCCGCGACCACCTCCACCTACGCCGTGGGCCTGGACCGGCCGTTCGGGATCGCCTTCTGGCCGCTCGGACCCAAGCCCCACTGGGTTTACGTCGCCGAGAACAACCGCGTTCTGCGTTACGCCTACAGTTTCGGCGACCTGAAAGCCGCGTCTGCACCGCAGGTCATCGTCGGCAAGATCTCCGACACCAGCAGCTACCATACGACGCGTGACCTGGCCGTCTCCGCCGACGGCAAGACCCTGTTCCTTTCGGTCGAATCCGGTTCGAACGTCCTGGAAAACTCAATCCACAAGACTCCTGAGGAAACAAAGATCTGGGCGGCGACACACGCCCTCGGCGCGGCATGGGACCGCGACGCCGACCGCGCCGATATCCTGGCCTTCGATCCGGACGGCGGCGGCGGCCACGTGTTCGCCACCGGCATCCGAAACTGCGTATCCATAACGGTACAACCGCGCGCCGGGGCTCTGTGGTGCGCGGTCAACGAACGCGACCTGCTGGGCGACGATCTGCCCCCCGACTATGTCACCAGCGTACGAGCCGGCGGGTTTTATGGCTGGCCCTGGTACTACATCGGCAATCACGAGGATCCGCGTCGCAAGGGTGAGCGGCCAGACCTCGCCGGCAAGGCGATCGTGCCAGATGTGCTGGTCCAGGCGCACTCGGCCCCGCTCGGCATTACTTTCTATGACACCCGCGCCGGTGTCGCGGCCTACCCGGCCGGCTATCGCGGCGATGCCTTCGTGGCGCTGCACGGCTCATGGAACCGCGGTCAGCGGACCGGCTACAAGCTGGTGCGGGTGATCATGAAGGACGGCAAGCCCACCGGCGACTACCAGGATTTCATGACCGGCTTCGTCGTCGACGACAAGGGTGTATGGGGCCGTCCGGTCGGCGTCACGGTCGCCGCCGACGGCGCACTGCTGGCGGCCGACGACGGCTCTGGCATAATCTGGCGCATAGCACCGATAGGAACTGCGAAATGAGACTGATGATTATGGCTGCCCTGGCCGTATCGGTTCTGGCCGCGAACGCCACCGCGCAAACTGCGACCACTACGCCGAGCGGCGCTGATCTGTTCGGGGATCGCTGCAGCTTCTGCCACCTCGATGGTCCGGGTGGGCAAGGCCCGAACCTGACCGGCGTGGTCGGTCGCAAGGCCGGCTCGGTGGCGGACTTCGGCTACAGCCCGGCGCTGAAGGCCTCGGGACTGGTGTGGACGCCGGAAAACCTCGACAAGTTTCTCACCGATCCAGGCGCCATGGTCCCGGGCGCCGCGATGCCGATCCACGTGCCGGACGCGGCGACGCGGCAGGCGATCATCGGCTATCTCGCTACAAAGAAATAACGACCGCCCCTAAGGTCGCGCGATGCGGCCGCCGCACATCGGGTGCGGGACACCTGTGGTGCCCGGGAACGAGATCGGCAAGCCGGTGAACGTGCGCGCGGCCAGATAGGCGAACGCCTCGGCCTCGATGGAATCCCCGCGCCAGCCGACCCCTTCGGCGCCTGAGACCGGCGCATCGTAGCGCTTGCGGATTGCGTGCATCAGGGTGGGATTGTGCCGCCCTCCACCGCAGACGATCACCCGGCGTGGCAGTTGCGAACAGGATCGCAAGCCCACGGCGACCGCCTCGGCGGCGAATGCGGTGAGCGTCGCCGCGCCATCCTCCAGCGAAAGCCCGGCGACGGGATCGAGCGAGAAGTCGAAGCGGTCCAGCGATTTCGGGCCGGAGGTGCTGAAATGGGCATGATCCATGTAGCTCGCCAGAATGTCGGCATGGACGGTTCCCGCGCGGGCCAATGCGCCGCTCTCATCGCAATGCGCGCCGGTGCGGGCCTGCACGAACAGGTCGATCATGCCATTGGCCGGTCCGGTGTCGAACGCCTCCAGAACACCGTCCTCGCCGATAAGGGTGATGTTGCCGACCCCGCCCAGATTGAGCACCGCGACAGGCGGCCTGATCGACGACCACTGGGTCAGAGCCTGGTGGTAGATTGGCGCGAGCGGCGCTCCCTGCCCGCCCGACGCAACATCGGCGGTGCGGAAATCATAGGCGACTGGCAGACAGAGCCGGTCGGCCAGCCGATGGGCGTCGATCAACTGGATGGTGCGCCCGACCGGCCGATCTGGCATCGGTGGCTCATGCAGGACCGTCTGGCCGTGCACACCGACAAAGTCGAGCGTCTTCAGCGACACGCCCGTGCTAGCGACGAACTCGGCGACCGCCTTGAGGTGTTCATCGGCGATGGCGCGAGCGGCGAACTCGAAGACCGCCGGCTCCGGCGCGCCACGCGGCCAGGCCCTGGCCTCCGCGGTCGCCTGCTGGATGATCGCGCGTGTCGCGGCGTCGAGCTTGCGTTCCCCCGCCGGCCCGAACGCCGCCACGGTCTCGCCGTCCGTCTGCAGCACCGCCATATCGACCGCGTCGAGCGACGTGCCGGTCATGAAGCCTAGGACTCGCACGACCGTAGTCTCGCGCGGATTTGGCGAGTCGTACAGAGCGCCGAAAATCGACCATGGAGCGCTGTCCACAGCGGGCTCAAACTTGACGCGAGGTTGTTCGCGCGGCTACGACGCACCCATGATCTGCCGCGCCCCTCAACGTCCGTCCTATTGCCGCCCTCACCCCTAGCGAGCGGCCGGTCACTCACGCCAGCCGCCCACCGGTCGGCGACGGCTCGTAAAAGGAGGCGGTCTCCGGCCAGCCTCTAAAAGGAGCCGCCCAATGAATGCCCCAAGCAGTTTCAAACCTCGATCGGACCTTGTCCGCATCCTGATGGAGCGCGGCCATGTTTACCAGGCCACAGATCTGGAAGGGCTGGACGCGGCGGCGCTGAAGGGCCCGCTGTCGGCCTACATCGGCTTCGACGCCACCGCCCCCAGCCTGCACGTCGGCAGTCTGGTGCAGATCATGACCCTGCGCCGGCTGCAGATGACCGGACATCGGCCGATCGTCCTGATGGGCGGCGGCACCACCAAGGTCGGCGACCCCTCGGACAAGGCCACCCAACGGCCGATGCTGACCGACGAGGTGATCGCGGAAAACCTGGAAGGCATCCGCCGGGCGTTCGCGCCCTTCCTGAGGTTTGGCGCGGGGCCGACCGACGCGATCATGGTCAACAACGCCGACTGGCTGGAGAAGCTCGGCTACATCGAGTTCCTGCGCGACTATGGCGTGCACTTCACCATCAATAGGATGCTGACGCTGGAATTCGTCCGCAACCGGATCGAAAACGAACTGCCGCTGACCTTCCTCGAATTCAACTACATGCTGATGCAGTCGGCGGACTTTTTGGAACTGCACCGGCGCCACGGCTGCACCCTGCAGTTCGGCGGCTCCGAACAGTGGGGCAATATCGTCAATGGCATTGACCTGATCCGCCGTATCGAGAGCGCGGAGGCCTATGGCGTCACCGCCCCACTGGTGACAACAGCGTCCGGCGTGAAGATGGGCAAGACTGTCGACGGCGCGGTGTGGCTCAACGCCGAGATGCGCAGCCCGTACGACTATTGGCAGTTCTGGCGCAATACAGAGGACGCCGACGTCGGCCGCTTCCTACGCCTGTTCACCGATCTGCCGCTCGATGAGATCGCCCGGCTGGAAGCGCTGCAGGGGGCCGAGATCAACGAGGCCAAGAAGGTGCTGGCCAACGAGGCGACGACAATGCTGCACGGCGCCGAGGCGGCGGAGGTCGCTGCCGGCGCCGCGCGGGCGGCATTCGAGGAAGGCCGGCTGTCGAACGACCTGCCGACGATCGAGGTTGCGCGCGCCGACCTCGAGGCCGGCATTGCGCTCGCGGCTCTGGCGACCGATGCCGGCCTGGCCGGATCGCGGTCCGAGGCGCGCAGGCTTGCCCAGGGCGGCGGCCTGCGGGTGAACGATGTTGCCGAAAACGATGGCCAACGCACAATCAATCTGGCCGATTGCAACGCCGAGGGGTTGATCAAGTTGGCCGCTGGGCGGAAAAAGATCGTGCTGATCAGGCCCGTGTGAAGGAGCTCCAATGACCGTCAATGCCGGCGACCACGCCCCCGACTTTACCATGCCGGGAGACACCGGCCCCGTCTCCATGGCCGACCTCAAGGGGAAGATCGTGGTGCTGTATTTCTATCCCAAGGACGACACCTCGGGCTGCACCAATGAAGCCAAGGGATTCACCGAGGCCGCAACGGAGTTCGATACCATCGGTGCTGTCGTGGTCGGCGCCTCGAAGGACACCGTGGCCAGCCATGCCAAGTTTCGCGCCAAGTACGGATTGACGCCGCTGCTCGGCTCGGACGCCGACGGCGACGTGATCGAGCGCTACGGCGCCTGGGTCGAAAAGAACATGTACGGACGCAAGTACATGGGCATCGAGCGTGCGACGTTTCTGATCGACCGCGACGGCGTGGTCCGGCGCGTATGGCGCAAGGTCAAGGTTCCCGGCCATGTCGCCGAGGTACTGGCCGCGGTCTCGGCGCTTGGATAGCGCGCCTCAGGCTCGTTTCAGTCCACCCGCAGCCCTCGGCAGATTGTCATTCAGCCAATCGATGATGGCGTAGTCATAAGCCTGTATGCCGTCCGGCAGATCATCGAACGGCACGAGGTCGGGATGGAATTTGCGGCGGTTGTCACGGATCGGGCCAAAGCGCCAGCCGTTCATGCGCCGGTCTACCATCCACCGCCTGTGCTCCAGTTCAGCGAGCGAGCGACGATCGGCTTCGTTGCGCAATATAGTCTCCGTCGGCGCAATCGTCGGCAGCGCCGGCAGCCTCGGTTCGGACAGCCACGGTTCGAGATCAAAGCCAAGGCTGGCCAACTTGGCCGGCAGATGGGTGAGGACCCGACGGTTGCTCACGCGAAGCTCCTCGGAAAGCGTGTCCCAGGGCGCGGCGCTGTAGCCACCAAGCTTGGCATAGGCCTCATGGATAGTGCGTGCGGCCGCGTCCGGGTCGGGATCCAGCACACGTGAACCGCGAGCGGCCGCGTCCAGCCCGCCAAAGCTGTAGAGACGAACCGGCTCCAGATTACGGACGCCGCCACCGGGGCGCATCAGACCGCCGGAGCGAAGGCGCACGAAGATCGGCCCCGCGATAAGGCTGTCCCGGCTGGCGCGTTCGCGTAGCGGTATGGCGACGGAAAGGGCGCGTGCGGATTCGTGCAGGCAGACGTAGGCCGAGCACACGGGCGTGGCATCACCGCCAATCGCGCCGGCGGCCGCGGCTTCGGCAAGGCTGCCGAATATCTGGAAAAGACAGGCGTCGCCGAACTCCGGATGTCGATGCAGGAAATCGCCATGCACATGTTCGACCCTGGGATCGATGACGGTGATGCTAGGCGCGTCGAGGTCGCTGGTCAGGTTGTTGAGGACGTGATCGCGGGCAAGCGCCTTGCCCAACCGGCCGAAGCCGACAATCAGGATGTGAGCCCGCGACGCGCCTATGCGCCGCGCCAGCAGATAAGGCGGATGACGCGCCATAACCTCGCGAGCCGCCGCCTGCGCTTCCGAAAAGGCGAACAGGTGGTCGCCGCCCGGAGCATGATGGATGTATTCCGCGGTGCCGGGATCATCCAGGTGAACGGCGAGCTCGGTTCTTGTCCGAGGGCCGGATCCCAGACGCTCATGAGCGCGCAGTGCGCCTTCCGCCGAGGCGCCGAGATCCATCTCGGCGATGACAACCTTTGCGGCACGAGCCACCGAGCCGACTTTTAGCGGATCCTCGCCGGTGAGGCGCGGCACGGTTATCAGGCTTCCCGATTGCGCGGGGTGAGTGACCGCCGTGCTGACATGCAAAATCGGCAGTCGTTGCACGAGCGCCTGATCGACAAGGGCGAGCGCCATTTCATGATCGCCGATGATCAGTACATGATCCCTGATCAGTGCAGCTCTCAGCGCGGCGATCTGTGACTGGAACAGGGCCAGTCCCGCGGCAATCAATGCCCCGGTGAACACGGCCATTCCGGTCCAGCGGGCGGTTACCAGACGCCAGTCGCTCAGAACTCTTTCGGGGTTCTCGTAGGCCTCATCGAAATCGAAGGCGCGCAGGGCCATGAACGCGGCATTCTCGTGTGCACGCAGCCCGGCGGCATGGAACGCCGTCGCCTGATCATACCAGGCCCAGTAGGCCAGACCAAAGGTGAGCAACGCCAGGCCGAAGGCAAGCCCGGCAAGCCAGACATTGAGACGGCCAGATCGCGGACTGTGCTCGTGCATGGTTCGACTCCGGTCGACTATCGGGGCGCGAATGAACGCACACCAACGCCTGGACGCAAGTTGGAAATCACTCGCAACCACTCACGATCGGTCTCGACGAGCAAGGTCACTGCGCCGAACGTGAAACACCGGATTTCGGTTGACACGGCCATCGACATCGCATCGCTTGCTTTTGAGTCGTTGTTCGGGGCATATCGCGCGCCTCCTCCTGAAACCCTGGAAGCTAGCCGATATGGACTTCAGACGCGTCAAGCGCCTCGCCCAACGGATGCTCGGACAGTTTCACGAACGCCACCTCTATGTTCGTTCAGGAAGTGAAGTACACGGGTTTGTGCTGACCCCGGTGCAGCAACTGACGGTGCTCGGCGTCGTCGTGGCATGCGCCGCCTGGATGACGATAGCGACAGCCGGCATGGTCTTCGAAGCAGTGGCCCGGGCGAAAGCCGAGGCGCAGGTAACCCAGACGCAAGCGAAATATGAGCGATGGATCGCCGATCGCGAAGCGCGTCTAAACAGCGCGATGGCGCAGCTGAATGGCCCGGCCAACTCGGTTGTCGACCTGGCCAACACTCTGGAAAAACGGCACGCGGCGCTGGCGATGCTGCTGACGCAGGCGCGTAACACTCCGGGCGCCGTGGAAGCTTTGACGCCGATCGTCATGCACCCCGAGCCGGGCGCCGGCGGCAGCGCCGCGCAGCGCATACAGACCGTGCAGGTCGATCAGGAAAAATTGATCGAGGCGGCGGGCTCCTTCGCACGCAATCGCGCGGACCGCCTCAGGCTCGCGTTCCGGCTGGCGGGCCTGGATCCGAATGTCTACGCGGGACGTGGCGGCGCGCTGGGCGGCCCCTTGATCGAGGCCAAAGATCCGCGCGCCCTCGCCGCCGTACTTGATGTTGATGAAGACTTCGCCAGGCGCATCGAGAGCGCCGCCACCGACCTATCCGATCTTCGTGGACTTACCGACGCGGCGCAGGTCGTGCCTTTGGGACGACCGACAGGGAATACCTCTGAGAGCAGCGGCTTTGGGGTGCGGCTCGACCCGTTCACCGGCCGCCCGGCGTTTCATTCGGGTCAGGATTTTGCCGGAGCATTCCTCTCACCGGTGGCTGCGACCGCCCCTGGCGTAGTTTCATTTACGGGGTTACGCTCAGGGTACGGAAACACCGTTGAGATTGATCATGGCTGGGGCTTCAAGACCCGCTACGCACACCTTGAGTCGATCTTTGTAACGGTGGGGCAGCATGTCGCGCTGGGTCAGAAGCTGGGCTCAATGGGCTCGACAGGCCGCTCGACAGGGACCCATCTTCACTATGAAGTATGGGTGGATGGCCGAGCCCAGAACCCGATGCGATTTGTGAAGGCTGGTGAATATGTTCAGCAAACCCAATAGCTCTCCCCAGGCCGCCAAGATGGAGCTGCCAACCGACGTCGCGGCGCGCCAACCGAACGGACCCCGTAAGGGCGCCTCACTGATCGCGGCGGAAATGGCCTTCGAGGGAAATATTTCCGGCGGGGGTGAACTTCAGATCGACGGGACCGTGAAGGGCGATATCCGGGTCGAGCGTGTTACGATCGGCGACGGCGGACAGGTTGACGGTTGCATTTTTGCCGAAGCGGTCGAAGTCCGCGGCCGCGTGGTCGGCGCGATCACGGCCAAGCAGGTTCGACTCTTCGGCGCGTGCCACGTCGACGGTGACATCACCCACGAACAACTCGCCATGGAAACCGGAGCGTTCTTCCAGGGAAGGTCGCTGCGACTGCAGCGCCCGCAAGGCCCCCCGACACCCGGTCCTCAAGCCGGACCCGGCGTTATCGGCGAAGCGGCCAAACCCTCGCCGCCATCATAGCGTCAGACTGTCGATGTGGGGACCGGCAAACGACTTCTTCAAGCCAACAGCGACTGCCGGGGCAAGCGGGCGGGTAAACTGCGCCCGCGAATCTTTGTGCGAGACGCCTGGATGAGCGATCCAATCCACGGGATACCGCGTCGCAACCACGCATTCCTCTATCTGTTCATGCTGGCGATCGCTGTCGGCTTTGCATCGGTGAACCTCCTGCAAGGAGCGCATCCGGGATCTGGCCTCACTCTGCAATCGATCTATGCCCTGGGGTCGGTCGCCGCCGCCGTCGGACTGATCGCGGGGATGTGGAATCAGCGCCGCCTGCTTGGTGCAACAGGAGTTGCAGTTGGGAGCATAGGCCTCGCCGCCCTTTGCCTGATGACAATTACGCCACGCCCCGACCTTGAGCCCATTCTGTATACGGCGGGGATTTGGATCGCGGGCCCGATCCCGCTGCAAAAAGGCTGGGCCGATCTGGCCATGGCGCTGGCCCTGACGGTATGCGGCGCGGTGCTGCCGCTTGCTCGCGCGCCAAATGTCCTCACCCAAGTCATTTCGTTGACCATCGTTCGCACGGTGCTATGGGGATCCGCGTTCTGGCAACTGACCTATTTGATCCTGGCAGGGGATTTCAACGGTCTGTTCGGCCAACCGGCCTGCATTCTGTTTCAGCTAGTGCTCATCGCCGCGATCGGCGCCAGCTTGGCATTCCTGCTGCGTGGCGACCCGCGGTGGCTCGCAACATTGACAGGGTCGGACAACAGCCTTGCGATATCCAGGTACATTCTGCCGCTGGCTCTGGCGCCGGTGATCGGCGCTTACACGATAGAGATGGGCGTCAAATCACGGGCCTATCAGACAAATGTCGCGCTGCTTTTCAACGTCGAACTGCTGTCCGTATTATTGGTGCTGCTGGGCTCCGTCGCCATTCGCACCTTCTGGCTGAGACTCGAAAAGGACAGGGAGCTATCGCGGGCCCTGCAACAGAGCCCAGTAATAATCCATTCTTCCGACGGCCGGATCGAATATTGGTCACGGGAATGCGAGAACCTATTCGGATTCACGGCTGATGAGGCACTGGGGTGCTATACTCAAACCCTATTGAAGACCGAGTATATTCACCCTCTCGATGAAATCATCGGCGAATTGCGCGCCGAAGGCCGTTGGACAGG
The DNA here is from genome assembly GCA_025352165.1 of Caulobacteraceae bacterium. Lineage (GTDB taxonomy): Bacteria > Pseudomonadota > Alphaproteobacteria > Caulobacterales > Caulobacteraceae > Acaudatibacter. Next base: position 11,706 of record JANXTX010000143.1, read on the forward strand.
GGTGGTAAGTCAGGTAACCCGGGATGGACTGAAAATTCGCACTGCGTCGACGGTCGTGATATACTGCCCCAACGCAAGCGATGAGGTGAAGGTGGTCGCGACGATGTCCGCGATAGGCGCTCACGACTGAGAAGTCTTCCCCGCGCCGTGATCAGGCGCCCACCTGTATCAGTCCCTATCCGGCGTGAGCCTAATCCTCACCAGCATCGCGGGTAGCGCCGACGCGCTGCGCCAGCGATGCGGCCATGAAGCGATCGAGATCGCCATTGAGCACGCCATCGGTGTCGGACGTCTCCACCTGCGTGCGCAGATCCTTGACCATCTGATAGGGCTGCAGAACGTAGGATCGTATCTGGTGGCCCCAGCCGATATCGGTCTTGTTGTCCTCGACAGCCTGCGCGATCACTTCGCGTCGCTGCAACTCGGCCTCGTAAAGGCGGGCGCGAAGCATTTTCCACGCCTGTTCACGGTTCTGATGCTGTGACCGCTGATTCTGGCAGGCAACCGCGATGCCGGTGGGAATGTGCGTCAACCGCACGGCGGAGTCGGTCTTGTTGACATGCTGGCCGCCCGAGCCGCTGGCGCGGTAGGTATCCGTGCGAACATCGGATGGATTGATCTCGATCTCGATCTTGTCGTCGACCACGGGATAGACCCAGGCCGAGGCAAATGAGGTGTGGCGCTTGGCGGCGGCGTCGAAGGGGGAAATTCGCACCAGCCGATGCACCCCCGCCTCCGTCTTCAACCAGCCGTAGGCATTGACGCCCTCAACGCGAATAGTCGCCGATTTTATGCCCGCGGTTTCACCGTCGGTCTCTTCGATCAGTTCCACCTTCATGTCGTGCGCATTCGCCCAGCGAGTGTACATGCGCAACAGCATCGCGGCCCAGTCTGCAGATTCGGTTCCGCCGGCGCCGGAGTTGATTTCAACGAAACAGTCGTTTGCGTCCGCCTCGCCCGATAGCAGCGCCTCAAGTTCCGCGCGCGCGGCAAATGCCTTAAGGTTTTCGAGTTGCGCCTGGGCATCGTCCAGCGAGCCGTCGTCGCCTTCGGCCTGAGCCATTTCCGCAAATTCCAGGGCGTCGGATCGCTCCCGCTCGATGCGTTGCACAGCCTCGATCTGGGTCGCCAGCCGCGTACGTTCCCGCATCAGCGACTGAGCGGCATCGGGATCATTCCACAGCGTGGGATCCTCGGCCCGCGCGTTGAGTTCGTCCAGGCGTCTTAGGGCCGGAGCCCAGTCAAAGACGCCTCCTGAGCAGTCCGATGGACCGCTCAATATCGGCGCCAATGGCATCAATATCCGCTCGCATGATTTTACTGCCTTGTCGTGGTCATTGGCAAAGTGGGCGCGCCTGTTAGCGCGGTCGGGCGCTCAATACAATCCGTTCAGCTTAGCGGGCGTCTCGGGTGGCCGCGTGGACTTCGGTACCACCTGAAACGCGATCGGGGTTTTGGCCGGCGCGGGTTCGAGCGGCGTGACCGCCGATTGCCCCTCCGCGCCGCCGGCTTCCGGGGCGACCGGCGCGATAATCTGCTTTGGCTCGGTGCCGGGTCTGAACGCCTCGCGGTTCGGCCCGACCTGCGCGAACTTGGTATTCGGCGGCGCCTTGAATTCGAGGGGCGGAAGCCCCTTTATCGCCTCCTGCATGAACTCGATGAAGATCGGCAATGCGGCGACAGCACCTGTCTCGCCTTTGCCGAGCGATGTGTTGTTGTCGAATCCCACATAGACCGAGACAACTATCTGGGGCGAAAAGCCAACGAACCATGCGCTGCGGAAATCGTTGGTCGTGCCGGTTTTGCCGCCGACCGGGCGTCCGAGCACCGACGCCGCCGCGCCAGTCCCCCGGATGACCACTCCCTCCAGCATCGTATCGATCTGGTAAGCCGTGATGGGATCGATCAGTTGCTCACCCGCAGGCTGGATATCCGGGCCATCGTCGCCGGTGAACGCCGCTTCACATGTCAGACAGCCGCGACGATCGGCCCTGAAGACGGCGTGGCCATCACGGTCCTCGACCAGTTCGATCAGGTGCGGCGAGACCTTTCGGCCGCCGTTGACGAACGATGAATAGGCGCCGGCCATCCTGAAAGCAGTCGTTTCCCCGGCGCCGAGCGCCATGGCCAGCACCGGATCCATGGAGTCGACGACGCCAAACTTCTTGGCGGTGTTGACGATCTTCGACATGCCCACCTGCTGGGCGATGCGGACGGTCATCGTGTTCAGGGACAGCTCGAGTCCTCGCCTGAAGACCAGGGGGCCAAAAAACTGATGCTTCTCGTAGTTTTCCGGACTCCAGGTCTGACCATTGAACCCGCGCAACGAAATCGGCGCATCAAGCACGACACTGGCCGGCGTGAACTGACCACTCTCGAGAGCGGTCGCATAGACGAACGGTTTGAACGATGAGCCCGGCTGACGGTAGGCCTGAGTCGCCCGGTTGTAGCTGCTGAGCGAATAGCTGTAGCCGCCGACCATGGCGAGCACCCGGCCCGAATTGGGTTCCATCGCCACCAACGCGCCGTTCACCGCCGGTATCTGCCGAAGATGAAAGACCCCGGGTTCAGCGGGTTCAACGAAAATCAGGTCCCCGACCTTCAGCGGCCGGCTCGCATTGGCCCAGGCGACATCGCCACCGTCGATGGCCCCCGTGGAATTGTCGGCCGCAACCTGCACATGCACCGATCCCCCCGCGGCAGCGGTGACCACGGCGGCGACCCATTTCCTGCGCTCGGCCGGCGGCGCCTGGGCGAGGGTGGCCTTTTGCCAGCCAGGTACGATGTCGACGTGGCCCCACGCGCCGCGCCATCCATGGCGGTGGTCGTACGTCTCCAGCCCATCCATCAATGCGATCCGCGCGGCGGTCTGCAGCCGCGCGTCCAGGGTCGTGCGCATGTAGTAGCCGCCCTGGTCGACATTGGCGCCGACGGAATTGATGCGCGCCGCCTCACGATGCGCCTCGGACACAAAGTAGTCCGCGTCGTGGTATTTGGCCCGTGCGGGCGCCGCCTCCACCGTGAGGTCCTCCGCCTTGGCCTTTGCCGCCTCGGCGCGGGTTACCCATCCCAGGTTGGCCATGTCATCGAGGATCATGTTTCGGCGCCGCATCGCGGCCGCCTTCTGCTTGACCGGCTGGTAGTTGTCCGGCCCCTTTGGCAGAGCGGCAAGATAGGCGCATTGCGCCAAGCTCAGATCGGATATCGACTTTCCGAAGTAATTGTACGCGGCCGCGCCGACGCCATAGGATCGATAGCCGAGCCAGATTTCATTCAGATACAGTTCGAGAATTCGGGTCTTGGTCAGCGCCTGCTCGAGCCGGGTCGCCAGAATGGCTTCCTTCAGCTTGCGCCCCACCGAGACATCATTGTTCAGCAGAACATTCTTGGCGACCTGCTGGGTGATCGTCGAGCCACCTTCCGGCCTCCTCCCCTGCAGGATGAAGGATATGTCCTTGATGAAGGCCCGCGAGGTGCCTCCCATGTCCACGCCGCCATGGTGGAAGAAATTGTGGTCCTCGGCCGCCAGGAACGCCATGATCAGCCGCGGGGGCATCTGATCATACGGCACATAGATGCGGCGCACCTTGGAAAACTCTCCGATCAGCGTGCCATCCCAGGCGTAGACGCGGCTTGCGGTCGGGGGATGGTAGTCGGCGAGGTCTGTGCCGCTCGGCATCGAACTGAACAGCACGCCTGCATAGATAGCAGCCGCCAGCGAGGCCACGGCGACCGCGCCCACAACCGCGACGCCCGCCATGGCGACTCGACGACCAAACAGAATCAAAACGAGCGAACCTCCGCGAAGCGCCCTCTTCGCCTTTTCGTTGCTCTAGCAACCTTATCGACGGGCGCCAACGGTCGGCTCGCGCATCATGCGCGCCGCGGCGCGCCCGGACCGCGGCCGACAGACCATTCTCGCGTCGTGAAGCGCCGATCCTTTGCGGCATCGGCCGAAAAGGGGACGGGCAATCGCACTGATCGCTCGACGAAAATGAAATCGCGGGCGATAGCGTCAGCAAGCACCCTAATACGCGTGATTCATGCCCAGGCTATCAGGCGTGCGACAGCAGATCGGAGGCATCCCTACGCCATGACCAAATCTCCCAAAAGCACGCCCGTCCGACCCGCTGATGGAGGCCCGGCGCACTGGTTGTTCAAGTCGGAACCCAACAAATATTCCTGGGACGATTTGCTGCGGGACGGCCGCACGCGGTGGGACGGCATCCGCAATCATCAGGCGGCTATCTACCTGCGCTCGATGCGGATCGGCGATCTGGGCCTGTTCTACCATAGCAATATCGGACTGCAGGCGGTCGGGATCGTCGAGGTCGTCGGTGAGGCTTACCCTGACCCGACCGATCCGGCCAGCCGATTTGTCGCTGTCGATGTTGCGCCGAAGGCCCCACTGGCGAAACCGGTCACGCTCGCGCAGATGAAGACGACGCCAGAACTGGCTGACCTGCCGTTATTTCGGCAGTTCCGCCTGTCGCTGGTTCCGATCAGCCCGGCTGAGTGGGAGATAATCCTGGCGCTGGCGAATTGACGCTTGTCTCGAGCACCGGTCGGGATCTGCGTGAAGCGGGCGTCCGTTCAGATTGGCCGCCAAAATAATCATCGATGGCCTTGGCGATCGCATTCACCAGTTGCGAGCGCTGCGAAGGATCGGTCAGTCTCGCCTGATCGCGCGGGCTGCTGATGAATCCCATTTCCATGAGCACCGCGGGGACATCCGGCGCCAGCAGAACATAATATCCGGCGTCGCGATGGGTGCGCGGCAACAGGTCAATCTTGTCGCTGACGTGGTCGATGAGCAGGCCGGCGAAGGCCGCGGATCGATTGAGCGTGCTTCGCTGCGTCAGGTCCAGCAGAATCCGGCCGACCGCCCTGTCGGTCGCGTGGGCGCCGGGGTGGGTGAACCACTCGCGGGGTCCGAGCACTTCGGTGACTCGCGTCTCGCCATGGTCGGACAGCGTGTAGATGCTGGCTCCGTGGGTATCGGTATCGGCGCCCGCCGAATCGGCGTGAAGCGAAATGAACAGATCCGCCCCCGCGTGACGGGCGATCTGGACCCGCGAATCGAGCGGGATGAATACGTCGCTGTCGCGCGTCATCACCACCTTGTAGTGGCCATTGCGCTCCAGCCGCTTGCGCAGGGCCAGAGCAGTCGCCAGCGTGATATCCTTCTCGTTAAGATCCGAGGCCTGCGCGCCCGGGTCATGTCCGCCGTGGCCGGCATCGATGACAATCACTTCTCGTCCGTGCCCGGGCGTCGCCGCGGCGATATGCGACGAAACCAGCAGCTTGCGCGAATGCACAGTGCTCACTGCAATGAGTTTCGGTTGGGCGTTTGCATGAGACTGGTGCTGGTGCGTGCCATCCTCGGCAACCGCGATCTTGTTTGCGATAGTTTGGGCCGCCGGTTGGGCGACAGGCTGGACATCTATGACGTAGCGAAACGATCCACCGTCCGACGCGGGAGGCAGGCCGAATCGATGCGCCAGTTTCGCCCCGGGTTCGAGATCGAGGACGAGGCTCCAACCTCTTGGCCCACCCAGGATTCGCCATGACTTGATCAGCGCGGAGCCGCCGCCGGAAAGCGACGGGTCGACATCACCGCCGGGTCGCACTCTTGATGACAGCGTAAGCACAACGCGTGGCGCACTGTTCTGGCCCGCTTCAATTCTGGTCGACAGGGCCTGATCGCTTTCGACAACCATACGGGTGTCGGATTGATCGCCGCCAAATCGCACGGCGACCAGGTGCGTTGCCAATGTGGCCACGGGTGTTGCTGCGAACGCCGGCGCGCACACGCCCAGCAGCGCGGCTGCAAAGAGCAGACGCGTGACACTTGCCGCAAATGCGCCGACCGATGGCGCGCCCATTTACTTCCCTCGACAACACAGGACGGTTTGCCCCAAACGCCTTGTGCGACCACGAGCGTAGAGAAATCGTTAAGCGACTCACGTTTTGCGGCGAGGCGCGGGGACGTCACCGCAAGCAAGCGGGTAACGATCGCTTCCATTCCGCCCACGGTTCCCCTACAGTATGCGATGCGCATGCGTCGTCTCCGAGGACATCAGCGAGTTTGCGCGCCCTTCGCGTCGGGCCAGCGCCTATTATCGGCGTGACGCACCATCCGATCCGCGCCTTAGAAATAGAGCGCGACCTTGAGAATGACCCATGGGCAGCGCCGCCTGCGAATTGATGTCGATCCTGACCGCCGCCGCGTTCCGCGGTAGGGCGGACCGCGACATCTCTATCTTCCGCGCGCGCGCCCGCAGCCGGCGCCCGGACAAAATGTCCGTTGAGCGCCCCGGAGACCTGTTCAATGCCAAAGAAAATGTTGATCGACGCCGCGCACCCCGAAGAGACGCGCGTAGTCGTTCTGGACGGAAATCGGGTTGAGGAGTTCGATTTCGAAAGCCGCGCCAGGAAGCAACTGCGCGGGAATATCTATCTGGCGAAAGTCACCAGGGTAGAACCCAGCCTACAGGCGGCGTTCGTCGAATATGGCGGCAATCGCCATGGCTTCCTCGCCTTCAACGAGATCCACCCCGACTATTATCAGATCCCGCACGCCGACCGTGAAGCGCTGATGCGCGAGGCGGAGGAAGACGACGATGACCACGCGGCCCCGGCCGCGCCGGCCACCGACGAAGATGGCGAACCGATCATCGCCGAATCTCTGGGTGGCGATGATGAAGACGAGATCGACGAGGAAGTCGCCCGCCGCCGCCGCCGGCTGATGCGACGCTACAAGATCCAGGAAGTCATCAAGCGCCGCCAGATCATGCTGATCCAGGTGGTCAAGGAAGAGCGCGGCAACAAGGGCGCGGCCCTGACCACCTATCTGTCGCTCGCCGGGCGCTATTGTGTCCTGATGCCCAATACCGATCGCGGAGGCGGCATAAGCCGCAAGATCACCGCGGCGACGGACCGCAAGCGCCTGCGGGCAGTCGTGGCCGATCTGGATGTGCCGCAGGGCATGGGCCTGATTGTACGCACCGCTGGCGCAAAGCGCACAAAGGCGGAGATCAAGCGCGACTACGAATACCTATCACGCGCCTGGAGCAACATTCGCGATACGACGCTGCATTCGATTGCGCCGGCGCTGATTTATGAGGAAGAGGACCTCGTCAAACGAGCCATCCGCGACCTCTATGACAAGGATATCGACGGAATCTGGGTCGAAGGCGAAGGCGGGTACCGCGAAGCGCGCGATTTCATGCGCATGCTGATGCCGTCGCAAGCCAAGAAGGTCCTGCCCTATCGCGACCCGACGCCGCTTTTTGTCGCGCACAAGATCGAGGATCACCTAAGCCAGATCTACTCGCCGATCGCCCCATTGCGCTCTGGTGGCTACCTGGTGATCAACCAGACCGAAGCACTGGTCGCCATTGACGTTAATTCAGGGCGGGCAACGCGCGAGCGTAATATCGAAGCGACCGCGCTCAAGACGAACCTCGAAGCGGCCGAAGAAGCTGCCAGACAGTTGCGACTGCGCGACCTCGCCGGCCTGGTGGTCATCGACTTCATCGACATGGACGAGGCCAAGAACAATCGGGCCGTCGAAAAGGTTCTGAAGGATTGCCTGGCACGCGACCGCGCCCGCATCCAGGTCGGCAGAATCTCATCGTTCGGACTGATGGAGATCAGCCGTCAGCGCCGGCGAACTGGAATCCTCGAGGGCACCACCCACGTTTGCCCACACTGCAGCGGCGCCGGCCGAGTGCGCTCGGTGGAGTCCAGCGCGCTGTCTGCCTTGCGCGCCGTGGAAATGGAAGCGTTGAAGGGCGGCGGCGAGGTCGTCATTCGCGCACCTCGCGATGTCGCGATGTACATTCTCAATCACAAGCGCGACTACCTGACGCGGGTTCTGCGTCGCAACGGCATGTTCATCAGTGTGGTCATCGACGAGGCGCTCGCCCACGCCGATCATCAGATCGAACGCTTGTCCGACATCCCGTTTGCACCACCGATCGATTGGGACGACCGTCCCGATATCGGCCCGGACGCCTACGCGGACGAGGATCAATCTGACTTCGACGACGAAGAAGACGAGGAAGCCGAGGGCGAAGAATTCGCTGCCGAGGGCTCAGGCGAGGAATCGGACGACGACTCCGATGATGGCGACGACGAAGAAGATATGTCTCCCAGGGAATCGTCCGCCGATAGCGAAAGCAATCGCCGGCGCAACCGCAGGCGTCGGCGTGGCCGTCGCGACGAAGCGGCCCCAACCCAGGCCTCATCCGTCCCCGAAGATCGCCCCGTCGAGGGTGAAAGCGAGAGCGAGGCCGGACGCCGCCGCCGTCGCGGCCGCAGGGGCGGGCGTCGGCCGCGCGACGAAAGCCGGACAAGTGATGTCTACAGCTGGTCATGGCCGGCCCGCCTGAGCGGCGACGACCCCTATGAATGGCGGGGACCGATCGAACGAGCGGCGCAGATAGCGGACTCCGAAGTTCCGGCCGCCACCGCCGCGCCTTCTGTCGTGGACGTTTCCGAGCCTCCGCCGCCGCAGGCACCGGACCTCGCACAATGGCTGGCGACGCCGCCCGCGCCGGTGGATGTGCAGTCCATCGAGGACGGCGACGAAATCTGGGTGGAACTGCCGACCGATCCTGATCGCACGCCACGCGCCCGGCGACGTCGCGGACGCGGCGACAAGTCGCGTACGACGACCGATATCGCGGGCGCAGACATCATTGAGGTTGATCCGTCCCCCGCGACCGAGGCCGCCCAACCCGTAGTGGAAGCGGTCGAGACCACTGCCGAAGCTGCTGCTGTGCCGATCGAACCGGAACAGGAAATCGTTGCCGCTCCGATCCAGCCGGAAATTATCGCGACACCGGAGCCGGAAGCAATCGAGGTTGCCGCCGAGGCGCCTCCGCCGCCGGCGCCCATCCCGGATCCGGCGGAAATTTCCGAGCCTCCCGTCCAGCCAAGGCGGGGATGGTGGCGCAGGGACTCGTAAACGGTTAGTTTGAGGCTGATCGGGGGCGATACGGAGATACCCGCTTGAGCCTCGACCAGTCTCAACGCCGTGCGGCCGTCTGGCTGACCGCTGTGTTGCTGTTGACGCCAACAGCACGCGCGTTCGCCCAGGAACAGGGTGGCGTCTCGCTGGTCCGCGACACGGAGATCGAGGAAATCCTGCATCAGGATGGCGATCCGATCTTCGTCGCGGCGGGGCTCGACCCCAGAAGCGTGCAGATTCATCTGGTTGGCGACAAGGAGCTCAACGCCTTTTCGGCCGGCGGGCTGCAGCTGTTCATCAATACCGGACTGATCCTGGAAGCCAAGACGCCGAACGAGCTCATTGGCGTCATGGCTCACGAGACAGGCCATATCGCCGGCGGGCATATCGCCCGTTCAGGCGCGGCCGGCCACGCGGCGCTTGGACCGCTGCTCATCGGCCTGGGTCTGGGAGTATTGGCGGCGATCGCGGGGTCACCCGACGGCGCGGCCGGCCTGATTTATTCCTCTGGCTATTTTGCTGAGATCTCGGTGCTCGGCTACTCGCGTGAACAGGAGTCGCGAGCGGATCAGGCTGCCGTGACCTATCTCGAGCGCGCGGGCGAATCTGGACGCGGTCTCGTCGATTTCTTCAACAACTTCAGGTACCAGGAAGTCTTCGACGACGAGAAAAAATTCCCATTCTTCCGCGACCACCCACTGACCGACGATCGCATCGAAGCACTCACCGTCCGGGTAAACCAGCAGCCGCATCTCGGCATGACCGATACTCCGGAAGCTATCGCCAAACATGCGATCATGCGAGCCAAGCTCGAAGCATTCCTATACGGGCCAGGTCAGACCTTGAGCGACTACCCCCTGAGCGACCAGTCATTTCCGGGCCGCTATGCTCGCGCGATCGCCTACTACAAGGAAACCGAAACCGCGCGCGCGATAACTACCATTGATTCCTTGATCGCGGATCAACCAGGCAATCCCTACCTGTGGGAGCTAAAGGGCCAGGTGCTGTTCGAGGCGGGCAGGACCAAGGAAGCCGAACCGGCTCACCGAAGATCGGTTGAACTCAAGCCGGACGCTCCACTGCTGTTGATAAACCTTGGTCAGACCCTGGTCGCCGAAGGTGACCCGAAACGGCTCAGTGAGGCAGTGGTGGTTCTCAAGCACGCACTCGCGGCCGAACAGGACAACCCCCTGGGTTGGCGATTATTGTCGGAGGCCTATGACAGCCAGGGAGAGGCAGGCCAGGCCAGGTTGGCCGCCGCGGAACAGAACTTCTATCTAGGCCAGCTTGCCGATGCGCGCGTTTTCGCGGTTCGGGCCCGTGAACTCTTGAAAAAGGACTCCCCCGAATGGCGCCGCGCCAACGACATAATTCTTGCCTCCCAGCCGACGGCAAAACAGCTCAAGGAAATCGGGGACGTCGGTTGACCCGCGCAGCGTCTCTCGCCTTGTTGGGTGTACTGGCGCTTGGGGCCTGCGACCGTCTGTCCGCGCGGAACGCCTCCAAGAATGACGCTGCTTTCGGCGAACGAGTAAGGGCGTACATTCTGAGTCACCCCGAGGTGATCCAGGAGGCGGTGGAGAAACTTCAGGCCAAGCAGGACGCCGACGCCGAGGCGGCAGAAAACAAGGCGCGCGCGATGCTGCCTTCGGTAAGGACAGCGTTAGAGCGGGACCCTCGCGATTTTGTCGCCAACCCGAACGGCTGGATCACCGTGACCGAGTTCTACGACTATCGCTGCCCGCATTGTGTCAACGCCGCACCCAAGGTGCTGGCGCTGATTGCCGCCAATCCTGACCTGCGCTTCGTCTTCAAGGAGGCGCCTATCTTCGGGCCGACCTCGCAACATGCCGCGCGGGCCGCGCTCGCCGTCAGGAAAGCCGGCGGCGACTACCTCGGACTCTACAAAGCGCTGATGGCGACCCACGGCCTGGATGAGGCGGCAATCGACAAGATCGCCATGGCTAACGGAGCGACGCAGGCCGATCTGAAAGACCCTATGGTTGGGGCAAAGCAGCTTGCCGACATATCCACGCTGTTCAGCAGGCTCGACCTGGGCGGCACACCGGCGTTCATCGTCGGTGACGATATCATCTATGGAGAGGATATGGACGCCCTCAACGCCGCGATCACGAAAGCGCGTGGCGGAAAGGGATAGCCACCGGCGATCCCTTTCCGCCACGTACTTGTCTCGGCGGTTACCCCATATGGGCCGGTGCTGTGATCAACGTTTGCAGCGCCGAGGTGGCGGACGAGGCCGCCGGCGCACCCGACCCGGCCGAGGACCCGGCCAGTCCGGCCATGGCAGAGACCATGGCGTGGGTCGACATGAATGACGGCGTCGTCGGATCCACCACGATCACGCCTCCCGCACCATCGCTGGACGCGACAAACGTCGAACTCAAATAGTTCCCGACGAGGCTGATGTGAGCGGTGTGGGTGCCGTCCGTAACTGTCAGCACGCCACCTGCCTTGGTGCCACTGAATGTCGCTTCAGTTGCGCTCACGAAGCCGACATCCTTCAGATCGAACGATGTCTTGCCTTTCAGCGAGAACCCGGAGACCGATCCGGTATAGGACTGCGACTGGTCAAGCACCAGTTTGCCCGTCGCGCCGGTGAAGCCGACGTTCTCGGCGGCGCTCGCGTTGACGATCTCGAGCGTACCTGAAGCGATATCCACAACGCCGGTCCCAGTCACCGCGGCCTGGAGAACCAGGGTCCCGCCATTGGCTTCGATTGTTCCGGTATTGGTGACGGCGCTGGAAATTATACCCTTGCCCTTGTTGCTGGCTTCGATCAGCCCGGCATTGGTGATAGCTGTTGCGCCCGTCCCGATGGTCAGCGCGACCTTGCTATTGGCGTTGATCACACCGCCCGTCTGATTGACCAGCGTCATCCTGTTGTCGCCCAGCTTGCCGCCGCCCTCGATCGTATCATTGACGTTGGTAAGCACGACAGTGCCCTTGCTTCCCTTCACGATGTTGTTTTTGTTGGCGCTCAGTTCCAGGATTCCGCCACCGGTCAGGCTCGTGCTCTTGCTCAGGATCAGGCTCGTGACCGAACCGGTGCTGTTGAGCATGATCGTACCCGTGTCACTGCCCAAGGCATCGAGTGTGACGGTGGAGCCATTGCCGATGGTGACCTGACCCGTCACCGCCGTGCTCATCGAGCCGCCAGTCACCGTGGTGCTCGTCAGCGTCACGCTCGATCCCGCGCCGGCCAGGATTGTTCCACCCGTGCCGACGATCGTCGCACCCGAGACGACCAGTCCTCCGGTTCCCGTGCCTTCGAGCGTTCCGGCGTTTGTTATGGTGTGACCGGGTGTCGAAAGCACCAGCGCCGCCGTACCGTTTGCGTTGACCACGCCGCCCTTGCCGTTGACGAATATCAGACTGTTTCCACTGAACAGGTTCCCGGAGCCTTCAAGGGTATTGCCATTGTTGGTCAGGGTGAGGCCTGCAGCGACACCCTCGAGAGTGTTCGCGCCACTGCCATTAAGAAAGATCACGCCGTTTCCGGTCAGAGTGGTGTTGGAGTTCAATCTCAGACGGGTATCGTTGCCAGTACTATTGATGTTGATCGATCCGGTGTTGTTGATCGTGCCCTGGATATATAGCCAGTTGTTGTTGGTGACATTGAAAGTCGCGGCATTGTTAATCGTGGACGTAGTTCCGTCGAGGATCGATCCCCGGTCATTGATCTGGAACGCACCGGTTCCCGTCGACGACAAGGTCCCGCCGACGAGGGTCGACGATTGGACGGTCACCGTCGAACCGTTACCGGCCGCGATGCTGCCGCCGGTCGAACCGTTGACCGTGGTTGAGCGGATCAGCAAGCCTCCCGCGCCGGTGGTTTCTATCAGGCCGGTGTTGGTGACCGTGTTGAACGTCGCCAGGATCAGGGCGTTGATCCCCGTCGCGTCGATTACCCCGGCCTTGGCATTGACCAGAAGCAAGTTGTTTCCGCCGATGGTCCCCGCGCCCGAGATCGTGCTTGAGACGTTGGTCAGCGTCGAGCCCGCCACGTTCGTATCGATGGTGTTGGCCGTGCTGTCGGAAAGGGTGACCGAGCCGCCGCCGCTGAGCACCGTGTTGGCGTTCATCCGCAGCCGCGTGTCGTTGCCTGTACTTTGGACGTTGATCGCACCGGTGTTGTTGATTGTGCCCTGAAGATAGAGCCAGGCGTTGTTGGTGACATCGACTGTGCCAGAAAGGACCAACGGGGCGGTGGCGCCATCAAGCAGGCTTCCTCGATCACTCGCAAACGTCTGGATCACGCCTGATCCGGTGGTGGCCAGGGTCCCGCCCACGATGGTGGAACTCTGCAAGGTCACAGCCGAGCCGGCGCTGGCGGTAATCGTCCCACCGGTCGAATCGTCGATGGTGCTGCTCCGGATCAGCAAACCGCCGGCGCCCGTAGCTTCGATCAGGCCGGTATTGGTGACCGTGTTGGATGTCGCCAAGGTCAGTGCGTTGGTCCCCGTGGCGTCGATTACCCCGGCCTTGGCATTGACCAGAAGCAAGTTGTTTCCGCCGATGGTCCCCGC
>JANXTX010000144.1 GCA_025352165.1 Caulobacteraceae bacterium
GCGCGACGCTGGCGCTGAAGAAGCCCGGCGGCGTGGCCGCGACGATCAGCGGCTATGCCGTCGGCGACACCATCGACCTGCTGAAGATCGCCGCGACCGGAGCCAGCGTAAACGGATCCAACCAGCTGGTGATCGTCAACGGCGCGACGACAGTGGCGACGCTGCAACTGACCGGAACCTACACCGCCGCGACGTTCACCATCGGCTCCGACAGCCACGGCGGGACCAACGTGACGCTGCTGACGGCGGCCAGTGTGCCGCCGCAGGCTGGTTCCTCCCAGGCGTTCGTCTCAGCGATGGCGGGGCTAGGTGGCGGGGGCAGCGGCTCATCGGCGCTGCAGACCTCGCCGGCGGTGAGCGTGAATATGTTGCGGCTGCTGCCGCCGGGTGCGCACGGGTAGGGATTGATCGGGTGGGGACATGATCCCATTGCCCTCTTGCAATGGGTTCGTGTCCCTGGCGGCGACCCATCCGGGTGGCGGACCAAGCCGACGCGAGGGGTCCTCTGGAGCATGTCCCCAAGGTCGAATCGGAACGGTGTCGACTGAAACGCGATCCATTGAGTTGAAATAGATCATGTCCCGGTTTTCCCCGCGTGGCCAAGCCGTTCCGCTGGTGTAGAGCGCCTGCCTGATCCATCGGCGCGTGGTCGTGCGGGCACGACCAGATCGACACTGCTCCTGGCCGAAAGATGGGTAGCCGGGACTGACGCCCGGCTATGACGGTAGGGAGGAGGTGCGTCAGCCTTAAAGTGGACTGGTATCAGACGCGGCTTACGAACCGAGGCGTGTGTTCCTCAACGCAGGTTCCAGCCCGCGACTATTTCGATTCAATTCACCCGCAAGAGCGTCGCGACCGCGATATCCTCGTCGACATCAGGCCAGTGAATTCCCTGGCCTCCCCCGATCAGTCGCCAATGACGCCTCTGTTCAGGCGTGGCGTCGCGCAGTCGTGGAAACCATTCAAGGGGCGCATCGAGTTCTCGTCCATCGGCCAGGACGATATGCAGAGCCTCGTCCGTAGTTTGCACATCAACCGCTGATCCATCGAGCTTAAGGACTGAAATGCCCATGCCATGCCTCCAGAAATGTTACGCGTCGTTCGATCACAAGAGCGCGGATCCGGTTTAACTCATGAGACCGAAATCCACGAGACCCGGCCAATTGAACGGGTTCAAGCCAGAATTTCGCCGTTGCCTGATCCCGCTCGACGTGAATGTGCGGCGGTTCGGCGCCCTCCAGACTGTAGAAGAAAAACCGGAACCCGGAAGTAATCATCACTGTCGGCATGGCTCGCAAGTCCCAGTTCACCGACACGATTCAGCCTAACACGCTTGCGTCGTTTCCTCCTGCGAATAACAGCCGAATTCCAACGCCGCCTCAACCCTGATGGTGACGTTTAATGGTGCGACCGCGACGTTGGCGCTGAAGTCTGCGGCGGCCTTCGCGGCCACAATCTCCGGCTTGGCGGTCACCGACACGATCGATCTAATGGGCAGGAAAGCCACCGGGGCCAGCGTGAACGGCAGCGATCAATTGGTGATCGTCAACGGCGCGACGACGGTGGCCAAGCTGCAACTGACGGGAACCTACACCGGTGCGACCTTCACCATCGGCTCCGACGGCCACGGCGGGACGAACGTGACGCTGCTGACGGCGGCCAGTGTCCCGCCACTGGCTGGGTCCTCTCAGGCGTTCATCGCGGCGATGGCGGGGCTCGGTGGCGGGGCCAGCGGCTCGTCGGCGCTACGGGCCTCGCCGGCTATCAGCCTTAACGCGATGCGGCTGCTGGCGCCGGGCGCGCACTGACTCTCTCGTATTGGGTGGTCGCCTGAGAGATCGGATTGGTTTCGGGTTGTTGCCTCAGGGCAATTGCCCGGTCATCGTCAGGAATTCGCGGATTGTGACGATCCGGGTCCCTTCGAACAGACGCAAGGGTAGCAAGTCGCGCTTGTCCCCGGTCACCAGGAAATCCGCCGAACCGGCCAGGGCCGTCGCCAGCAGATAATTGTCGTAAGGGTCCGGGGAAAGGTCGACGACAGGAAGGTTCGTGACCATGCCCGCCAGATCGCGAAGTTCATTGATCAGCCTGCCCGCGAGGGCCGGAGCCAGGCGTTCGCGGATCCTTGGATAGCGTGTCACCCGCATGAGTTCGTCCAATTGGTCGGCCGAGGTCAGCAGATCGAAACGGCCCTCACGCCAGAGAACCACCAGATGCGCCGGCAGCGATGTCCTGGAAAAAAGGGCGCTGAGCAGGACGTTGGTATCAATGACGATCCGCAATCGTCACGCGGATTCCGTGGTGCGATCCGACCGCGCCGCGCCGACCGCATCTTCAATCAGGCGGTCAAGGGCGTCCACCGAGAGATCGGCGAACTTCCCCCGCGCTTCCGCCAGGGTCTGGTCGAGCACACGCCACTTGACCGCCTCCTCGATAAATTTCGACAGGTCGCCCTTCTTCATTCCGTGGGCCGCGAGGTAGGTCCGCACGGCGATATCGGTCTTTCGTGAGACTGAAACAGTCCAACGGGTCGTCGCGTCGTCAGGCATGAAACATCCTTGTAGGCGTTTATCTCCTTATCAGCTTAGCATGCTTGCGTCCTTTCCCGCTGCGTATAACAGCTGAATCTCAACGGCGTCCCAAACACCGGCGGCCCTGGGCCGATGGTTGACAAATTGAAAATATAGACAATATGTGTGGACCACGGCGGCCGCGTGGGGCAATCGCGGCGGCTCAATATCTACGGAACGGAAAATTTATGACAAAAGTCAATGAAAACAGAGGTTCTGAGGACGTGATGGTTGCCCATTTGTTGCCATTTGTTGCCGGGATGATGCCTTGCGGTTGCCGGTTTGCTGCCGGCCGGTTGCCTGCAAGTTGCCAAGCAGCTGCCCTGACGTTGCCCGATGCTGCCCGCCCGCTGCCCGGTTGTTGCCCGTGCTCGTTTCGGCGTCGTCGGCCGTCGCGCCGCGAACAGCCCGCTAGGGAAGTGGACCTTCCCCTAAACCCCCGTCCCACCCACGGTCAGCCCGGTGATCTTCAGGCTGGGCTGGCCGACGCCGACCGGGACGCCTTGTCCGTTCTTGCCGCAGACGCCGATGCCGGGGTCGAAGGCGAAGTCGTCGCCGATCATGGTGACACGGGTCAGGGCAGAGGGGCCATCGCCGATCAGCGTCGCGCCCTTGACCGGCGCCGTGACCTTGCCGTCCTCGATCAGATAGGCCTCGGTGCACTGGAAGACGAACTTGCCGTTGGTGATGTCGACCTGGCCGCCGCCGAAGTTGGCGCAATAGAGGCCGCGTTTTGTGGAGGCGATCATCTCCTCGCGCTTGTCGGTCCCGGCCAGCATGCCGGTGTTGGTCATTCGCGGCATCGGCAGGTGCGCATAGGACTGACGACGGCCATTGCCGGTCGCTTCCATGCCCATCAACCGCGCGCTCTGGCGATCGTGCATATAGCCGACCAGGATGCCGTCCTCGATCAGCACGGTGCGCGAGGTCGGCGTGCCCTCGTCGTCCACGGTCAGCGAACCTCGGCGGCCATCAAGGGAGCCATCGTCAAACACCGTCACCCCAGGGGCCGCGACCCGCTCGCCCAACCGGCCGGAAAATGCCGAAGTGCCCTTGCGGTTGAAGTCACCCTCCAGGCCGTGACCGACCGCCTCGTGCAGCAGAACGCCGTTCCAGCCCGCGCCCAGCACAACGTCCATTTCGCCGGCGGGGCAGGGGATCGCATCCAGATTGACCAGCGCCTGCCGCAGGGCCTCCTCCACCTGATCGCGCCAGGCCTCGGGTGTGATCCACGCCTCGAACCCCGCGCGGCCGCCGGCTCCCGACGAGCCGTTCTCGCGCCGCCCGTACTTCTCGACCGTGACCTGCACGTTCAGGCGAACCAGCGGCCGGATGTCGCGGATCAACTGGCCGTCCGCACGCACAATTTCCACGACCCGCCGCTCGCCGGCCAACGACGCCATCACCTGCGCCACCCGCGGATCGCGCGCCCGCGCGAAGGCGTCGATTTCCTTCAGCAATTCGACCTTTTCCGAAAAGCCGGGCGAGGCCAGTGGATCGTCGTCGCCATAAAGTTTCTTGTTGGTGGCGCGCGGGCCCTCGGCGGCCACGCCGCTGTAACCGCGCTTGGCCAGGGCGGCCGAGTCGGCGGCCCTGCCTATCGCGGCCTCCGATATCTCGCTGGCATGGGCATAGCCGGCGGTCTCGCCGGCGATCACCCGCAGCCCGAAGCCCTCGGTCGAATCGAACGCCGCCGATTTCAGCCGGCCATCATCGTACACGAACGATTCGCTCTCCGACCGTTCCAGAAAAATCTCGCCGTCATCAGCGCCGGCCAACGCCTCGCCCAACAGCTGCACGGCCCGCGACGGATCGACACCGGAGGCTTCGAGGATGGAGGGGGCTGAGAAGGGGGCGTTCATGCGGCGCGGCTTTCATTGGGATGGATGGTGCCCTTCCCAGATAGGGCCTATGCGCATCCGGGCAAACCCATTCTCGTACCGCGGGCCCGCGCGCCGCGAATTTTGGGGGGAGAAGTTGATCGCCCGATTCGCTTTGCGCGCTCTGCCATTCATGCGATAGCTATCGGCCGCATATACCATCGATAATCGCGAGAGGCCTTTCCTTGTCCGAGCCGGCGATCGCCAAGCTGTTCGTGCATGGCCGCAGTCAGGCGGTCCGCCTGCCCAAGGCCTTTCGTCTACCGGGCGTGGAGGTGCGCGTGCGGCGCGTCGGCCGGGGCGTACTATTGGAGCCCATTGAGAGCGGCTCCGGCGATGTCCGCGATATTCTTGACGCTCTCGATCGTTACCGTGCCGTGCCGTTTATGGAAGATGGTCGTCGCCAGCCCGCTATGCCGGAGCCTGCCGACATTGACCTGGGCGGATGATCTGCCTCGACACCAATGTCGTAATCGGATTCCTGAGGGGGACGCCACGGCGGTTGGTGGAGCGATTCGAGCGCGAGGTCGGTGGAGGCCTCATGATGCTCCCGGCCATCAGCCTGTTTGAACTCCGCTACGGAGTCGCCAAAAGCGGCCGTCAAATTGAAAACGCCGAGCGATTGGCGATTTTTCTGCAACTGCCCGTGACTCTCCTGGCTTTCGACCCGACCGATGCGGAAGAGGCCGGCGACATTCGCGCCGACCTGGAACGCGCGGGAACGCCGATTGGCCCCTATGATCTGCTGATCGCCGCGCAGGCCCGGCGTCGCGACGCGCTTCTGGTAACGGCCAACGTCGGTGAGTTCGCGCGCGTCCCCGGTTTGCGATGGGAAGATTGGTCGATCTAGGAGGGAGCGCGCCAGCCGGAACAACAACATTGGTTTCCGCTTGGCCAGCACGCTTTCACCCGCTCTGGCCTGACCATTCTCGTACCGCCGGCGCGCCGGCGGTGAGGCTTGTGGCCAAACTTCCGAGGCCAGCGTCTATGGGCAGCTTACCGGCGGTACGAGGACGCCGCCCCAAAAGTGCTCACCACCCGTCTCTCCCCACCTTCCTTGCGCCAACCACCTTGGCAACCTTGCATGATCCGCGTATGCACCCGCCAAGCTGTGGGACCCTCTATTGCGACGCGGGGGGTAACATGGGGTGTGACCGGCTTTGGTCCGCCGGGCAGTGACGATTTTGGATGGGCGGCGCTGGCGGAGCTTCGGGATACCGAGGTTGAGGCCGAGCGACGGAACAGGCCGTGAGGAACATGCAGTTTAAGCTTTCTGGCATTGGGCGGCTGGCGATGGCGGCAATGACCGCCTTGACGACGATCACGGTATCGGCTCCGGCCCTGGCGGAAATCGTCGGCCAGCCGGTCGACAAGGCCATTGGCCTGCAGCCCGCCGCGACACAGATCCGCGCCGATCAGATCGCGTTCCATGACCACCTGCTTCTGCCGGTCATCATCGGTATTTCGACGCTGGTGCTGGTGCTGCTGATCATTGTCATGATCCGCTTCAATCGTCGGGCCAATCCCACGCCGGCGCGTTGGAGCCACAATACGCCCGTGGAGATTCTCTGGACGGTTGGTCCGGTGCTGATCCTGATGGTGGTGTCGATCTTTTCGTTCAGGCTGCTGTTCGAAGAGCACGACATGGGCAAGGCCGACATGACGGTTAAAGTCACCGGCCGCCAGTGGAACTGGGATTACGAATATCCCGACCAGAAGATTTCCGCCTACACCTCGACCCTGATGACCACGGCCGACGCCAAGGCGAAGAACCTGCCTTATCAGCTGGCGACCAATGCGCCGATGATCGTTCCATTGAACAAGACTGTTCGCGTGCAGGTCACCGCCGAAGACGTCATCCACTCATTCTCCGTGCCGGCTTTCGGCATCAAGATCGACGCGATCCCCGGTCGCCTGAACGAAACCTGGTTCAAGGCGAACCGTATCGGTGTCTACTACGGGCAATGCTCGCAGCTTTGCGGCGTCGATCACTCGTTCATGCCGATCGAGGTGCACGTGGTCAGCCAGGCCGACTTTGACGCATGGGTCGCAAGCAAGCAGCCCAAGCCGACTGTCGTGGCGGCCGCCACGCCCGCCACCACTTCGCCCGCGGCGCCTCCGAGCGTCGCCGCGCCCGCCAGCGCCGCCGCGCCGGCGAGCGCTCACTAGAGTAGCCTGAGTTCCAGGGAGACACCGCAACCCATGGCCGAGATCGCCGACACCCACGGACGCGTAGCCCATGCCGAAGCGCATGGAGGCTATGGTGACCACAGCGGAGCTCCGGGCTTTTTCACCCGCTGGTTCCTGTCGACCAACCACAAGGACATCGGCACCCTCTACATAATCTTCGCGATCCAGGCGGGGATTATTGGGGCGTTGCTTTCGGGCCTGATCCGTCTGGAGCTGATGGACCCGGGTGTGCAGATTTTCGTGCACGGATCCTGGCTCGACCAGATCTCGCATCTTGGCCTTCCTGGCGTTCCGGAGGCAAGCAAGCATGGCTACTACGTGGCTGTCACCGCCCACGCCCTGATCATGATATTCTTCATGGTCATGCCGGCGATGATCGGCGGCTTCGGCAACTGGTTCGTGCCGCTGATGATCGGCGCGCCGGACATGGCCTTCCCGCGGATGAACAATGTCAGTTTCTGGCTGCTGGTGGCCTCGTGGATAATGCTGCTGGTCTCGACCATGGTCGACGGGGGGCCAGGACGTGGCTTCGGCGGCGGCTGGACGCTGTATCCGCCGCTCTCCACCATCGGCCATATCGGCCCGGCGATGGATTGCGCGATCCTGTCGATCCACCTCGCCGGGGCCAGCTCGATCCTGGGCGCCATCAACTTCATCACCACCATTTTCAACATGCGCGCACCGGGCATGACCCTGCACAGGATGCCGCTGTTCGTCTGGTCGATCCTGGTCACCGTCTTCCTGCTGCTGCTGTCGCTGCCGGTGCTGGCTGGCGCCATCACCATGCTGCTGACCGATCGTAACTTCGGCACCCACTTCTTCGACGCCGCCGGCGGCGGTGATCCGACCATGTTCCAGCACCTGTTCTGGTTTTTCGGTCACCCCGAGGTGTACATCCTGATCATTCCGGGCTTCGGCATGATCAGCCACATCGTCTCGACTTTCTCACGCAAGCCGGTGTTCGGCTATCTGGCGATGGCCTACGCCATGGTTGCCATCGGCTTCCTCGGCTTCATCGTCTGGGCGCACCACATGTTCACCGTGGGCATGCCGCTGAACCTGCAGGCCTATTTCGTCGCCGCCACCATGGTCATCGCGGTGCCGACGGGGGTGAAGGTGTTCTCGTGGATCGCCACCATGTGGGGCGGCTCGATCGAGTTCAAGACGCCGATGCTCTGGGCGATCGGCTTCATCTTCCTCTTCACCGTCGGCGGCGTCACCGGCGTCGTGCTGGCCAACGCCGGCATCGATTACGCCTTGCACGACAGCTACTATGTCGTGGCGCACTTCCACTATGTGCTCAGTCTGGGCGCCGTGTTCGCCATCTTTGCCGGCTTCTACTACTGGTTCGAAAAGATGTGGGGCGTGCGCTACAACGAGGCTCTCGGCGCCGCCCACTTCTGGATCACCTTCATCGGCGTCAACATCGTCTTCTTCCCGCAACACTTCCTCGGCCTGCAGGGCATGCCCCGTCGCAGTATCGACTACCCGCAGGCCTTCTATTTCTGGAACCACCTGTCCTCGATCGGCTATGAAATCACCTTTGTCGGCCTGATGACGTTCCTGGTGGTGCTGGTCGAAGCGGCGGTTCGCCGCCGCGCGGCTCGGGCCAACCCGTGGGGTGAAGGCGCGACGACGCTGGAGTGGACCCTGCCGTCCCCGCCGCCGTTCCACCAGTTCAACGAACTGCCGGTGATTCACGCCGAAAGTCATTGATGGCAGCGGTTTTCCTCACCTCCCTGTCCTTCATGGGGAGGGTGGCTTCGAGCCCTTGCGAGAAGACGGGTGGGGCAAGGTGACAGAGCTGTGTCGCCTGTGTCTGGCGCCGTTCCCCACCCCGGCGGCTTCGCCGTCTGTCCCTCTCCACAAGGGTGAGGGAGGAATAACAATATGAAAGCCGCCGCGCTGACCACGTCAGTCATTCCCTCCGCCGCAACGTGGCGCGACTTTGTCCAGTTGCTCAAGCCGCGGGTCATGTCGCTGGTGATCTTCACCGCGGTTACCGGACTCCTGTGCGCGCGGACAACGATGAACCCCTTGCTGGCCGCAATCGCGGTGCTCTGTATCGCCATCGGCGCCGGCGGTTCCGCAGCCTTAAATATGGGTTTCGAGGGTGACATCGACGCGCTGATGCGTCGCACCCGCGCCCGCCCGGTCCCTGCAGGACGCATTCAGCGCGCCGACGCCCTGGGTCTTGGCGCGACGCTTTCGATGTTCTCGGTCGCTATCATGGGACTGGCGACCAATTGGCTGGCAGCCGGCCTGTTGGCCTTCACCATCTTCTTCTACGCCGTCGTCTACACGCTTTGGCTCAAGCGTCGCACTCCGCAGAACATCGTCATCGGCGGCCTTGCCGGCGCACTGCCCCCGGCAGTCGGTTGGGCCGCGGCCAGCGGCGCCGCGCCGCTCAATGCCTGGCTGCTCGTGGCGATAATCTTCTTCTGGACGCCGCCGCACTTCTGGGCGCTTTCCCTGTTCACCAGCGAGGACTACGCCGCCGCCGGCGTGCCGATGATGCCAGTCGCGAGGGGCGCGCGCCATACCCGCCAGCAGATCGTCGCCTACAGTCTGGTGCTGGCTCCGCTTGCCATGGCGCCGGCGTTCACCGGACTTGGGGGATGGCTATATCTGGCCGTTTCCGCGGTTGGCGGCAGCGCATTCGCTGGTCTGGCCTTCCGGCTGGCGATGAGTGGTGACTCACAAGAGACGCCGCGGGCGCGCGCGCTGTTCGCCTATTCCATCGCCTATCTGTTCGGGTTGTTCGCGGCTCTGCTTGTCGAGCGTCTGCTGAACCTGCCGACGTTATCCTTGTTTTCGCGCGGGGCGTGAGCCGATGAGTAACCCCTATAACGAGGATCCAGAGGCGGCACGCGCCCGACGTGGCCGCAACGTCGCCATCGCCCTGACCTTGGTGGGATTCGTGGTGCTGGTGTTCGTGATTACGCTGATCAAGAAGTCAGGCGGCTGATGGCGCTGCGGCCGCTATCTAATTCGCGGCTGGCGACTATCTGCGGCGCTGTGTTTGTCGCGATGGTCGGCATGGCGTTTGCCTCGGTGCCGCTATATCGCGCATTTTGTCAGGCGACGGGCTTCAATGGCGCGGTCAAGCGCGCGGCGTCCGTGCCCGGCCCTGTGTCTGCTCGGATGGTGACCGTGCGATTCGACACCAATGTACGGGGCCTCGACTGGCGATTCGCGCCGGAGCAGGCCAGCCAGACTTCACACCCGGGTGAATCCAAGCTCGCCTTCTTCAGGGCGACGAACCTGGGAGATCGGCCCCTCACCGGCAGGGCGGTCTACAACGTGGCGCCACAGACCGCGGGGCCGTATTTCTCCAAGCTGGAATGCTTCTGCTTCAAGAATCAGACGATTGCGCCCGGCCAGACGGTCGAATTTCCGGTCGTCTACTTCGTTGATCCCCGCTATGGGACCGATGCCGACACTCGGGGTGGCGGCGGCATCACCCTATCTTATACCTTCTACCCGGCGGTCACGGGACAGAGAATTACGAGCAGCGAAAGCTCAACGTCATCTAGCCGCGTGTCGCCTCTTGGCGGATCGCGGCGGGCGGGGCTATAGCAACGGCGATAACAATGGACGGGATGCGGGTGCGCCGGGCGGCGCGGTCTCGCGGCTACGAGAGGCATCGAACACGACATGGCTCATGAGGGCGTCAAACACGACTACCATCTGGTGAACCCCAGCATCTGGCCACTCGTTGGCTCGGCGTCTGCGGTACTGCTGGCCCTTGGGCTGGTTGTTGGCCTCAAAGGCATTCTCGGCATTCCGAAAGGAAGCTGGTGGCTGCTGGCGCTGGGCGCCATCGGCGTGCTGTGGACCATGGCCGGCTGGTGGGTCGACGTAACCAAGGAGGCCAACGGTGGCGATCACACCAAGATCGTGTCGATCGGCCTGCGCTACGGCATGATGCTGTTCATCACCTCCGAGGTAATGTTCTTCGTCGCCTGGTTCTGGATATTCTTCGAGATGGCGCTGTTCCATCACGTCCGCGTCGGGTCGCCGATTGACGACGTTCGCACGGCCTGGGCGTCCTGGCCGCCAAAGGGCATTGAGGTCGTACCGCCGCTCCAGCTTCCGCTGGTCAACACCATCACCCTGCTGTTGTCGGGCACGACCAGTACCTGGGCCATCTGGGCTCTGGAACGCAATGACCGAGAAGGCGCCAAGATCGGCCTGATCCTGACCATCGCCCTCGGCATGCTGTTCACCTTCATCCAGGGTTATGAATACAATCACATCCTGACCGAGCATCTGTTCTATTCGCCCGAGTCGGCCAACGCGGGCCTCTATGGTTCGGCCTTCTTCATGGCCACGGGTTTCCACGGCTTCCACGTGATCATCGGCACCATCTTCCTGATTATCTGCCTTATCCGGCTGATGAACGGCGGGTTCACCCCGACCAAGCACTTCGGTCTCGAGGCGGCGTCCTGGTACTGGCAGTTCGTTGACGTGGTATGGCTTTTCCTCTTTGCCTTCCTGTATCTGATCTTCGGTGCGGGCTGGGGCCATTGACCGATGCGGCAGGGGTCAATCCCCTGCTTGCCGGCCTCCGGGGCCGGTGCCCGCATTGTGGTCAGGGGCGGCTGTTCAAGGGCTTTCTGAGCCTGACGCCGGCCTGTACCGCCTGCGGCTTCAATCTGGCTCACGCCGACAGCGGTGACGGTCCGGCGGTTTTCGTGATCATCATCGTCGGCTTCCTGGTGGTGTTCGCGGCTCTGTTCACGGAGATCGCGCTACATCCGCCGATCTGGCTGCATCTGGTGATCTGGCTCCCGCTGGCGGTGGTTCTTTGCCTCTCGCTGCTTCGACCTTTGAAGGGGCTGATGATCGGCGCGCAGATTCGTAACAAGGCCTCGGAGCACAGGCGGGACGACGCGGCGTGAAGCGATTTCCAGTCGGGCTGACGCTCGCGGCGCTGCTGGCGCTCGGGGCGCTCATCAGCCTAGGTGTCTGGCAACTGAACCGACTGGCCGAGACCACCCGCAATCGGGAGAGGATCGCCGCTCTGTCCAACGCGCCCGCCGTGCCATTGGCGCGACTGCTCGCCACGACCATTCCCCTTAACCTGGACCACAGGCGAATCGTTGTCGATTGCCAACCGGCCCGCGCCTCGGCGCCGGTCGTCTACCGATATGCTATTGCCGATGGGGTCGTCAGCTGGCGCCTTTTGGCGATGTGCGCTCTGAGCGGCGGCCCGTTCGACGGAATCCTGCTCGACCGTGGGCTGGTCGCTACGCTCAGCGGGGTGATGGCCCCAAACGCGATGCGATTCCCTGGACCAGCCACGGTCACCGGCGTGTCGAGGGTCCTGGGGGCGTCGCCATTGTTCGGTGACTCCATGCCCTCGGGTGTGCCTGACATTACCCTCCTGCGAGTGCTCGATCCGCGCGCTGTCGGGCGCGTGGCCCTACTTGCCGGCCTGTCCAGGCCAGCGCCATACTATCTGGTCGTTGAATCCGAACAGCCGGCGGTTGCCGGCGTCAAGCCGTCGCCGGTCGTCGAGGATGTCCCTCGGGATAATTTCGGCTACGCGCTGACCTGGTTCGGTTTGGCTGGCGCGCTGGCCTGTGTATACGCAGCGTTTCTCTGGCGAAGGCTGAGCAGCCGATGAAGTACATTTCGACGCGCGGCGCGTCCGCTCCCGTAGGGTTCACCGAAGCGCTGTTGGCCGGCCTCGCGCCGGACGGCGGTCTCTATGCTCCGCGGTCCTGGCCCCGGCTGACGCACGCCGAAATTGCCGCCTTCGCAAACGCACCCTATGCGCAGGTCGCCGCTGATATTTTCGCCATCTTCGCCGGCGACGAGATTCCGTATGACGTGCTGCATGAACTTTGTACGGAGGCCTACGCCACCTTCTCGCACGCCGCCGTTGCACCGCTGAAGCAGCTGGCGCCCGGCCGGTTCATGCTTGAGCTCTTCCATGGACCCACGCTGGCGTTCAAGGACGTCGCCATGCAGATGCTTGGCCGCCTGTATGACCATGCCCTGGCGCGCCAGGACCGCTCGCTGACCATCGTCTGCGCAACCTCGGGCGATACCGGCGGAGCCGCCGTCGAGGCATTCGCCGGCCGCGCCAGCGCCCGCATCGTCGCTCTTTTTCCTGAGGGAAGGATCTCAGACGTCCAGCGTCGCTTCATGACGACCGCTACGGCCGCCAACGTTCGCGCGGTCGCCGTGGCTGGCGACTTCGATGACTGTCAGGCCATCCTCAAGCAGATGTTTGCCGACCAGACATTCGCGCGGGCGGTTGACCTCTCGGCGGTCAACTCGATCAACTTCGCCAGGATCGTGGCCCAGAGTGTCTATTACTTCACCGCGGCGGCCTCGCTTGGCGCGCCGGACCGACCAGTCTCATTCGTAGTCCCGACCGGCAACTTCGGCGACGCTTATGCCGGGTTCGCGGCGAAAACCATGGGCCTGCCGATTGAACGCATCCTGGTGGCCACCAACGGCAATGACATCATGGCCCGCGCGCTGGAGACTGGGCACTACCGCCGCGGCGAGGCCGTGGCGACCCAGAGCCCGGCGATGGATATTCAGGTTGCCTCAAACTTTGAGCGGCTGTTTTTTGAAGCCTCCGGGCGCGATGGCGCCGCGACCGCCGCCGCATTCACCAGCTTCACCAGCACCGGTTCACTGGTCATTCCGCCGGAGATGCTCGCCAGCATGCGTGAGCTGTTCAGCGGCGTGGCGATAAGCGAGGCGCAGACGGTTCGCTCCATGTTGGCGACGCTCTCGATGACCGGCGAACTCGTGGATCCGCATACCGCCGTCGCCCTGGCCGGGCTCTCAACCGCGTGGCCGGAGCCCCAGGCCGCTCCGCTGATCACGCTTTCCACGGCGCATGCGGCCAAATTCCCCGAAGCGGTTCTCGCCGCGACCGGCGTGACCCCCACCGCGCCGCGCGCCTCGTTGGCCCTGGCGGATCGCCCGGAACGGTTCGATCGCCTGCCGGCGGATGTCGAGGCGGTGAAGGCCTATGTGCGGGAGTTCGCGGCGACGTGACAGGTTCAAAATCTGATCCGCCGAGCGTCCACACGCTCTCCAACGGCGTCACGGTGATCTGTGATCCAGCGGCGGGTTTCGAGACCATCGCCGTGAGTGTCGTCGCCGGTCGTGGCGCGCGATGGGAAGATCCGGGGCGCTCGGGGTGGTCGCATCTGCTTGAGCACATGGTCTTCAAGGGGGCGGGAGGGCGCGACGCCCGCCAGATCGTGGAGGCCATCGAGGCGCGCGGCGGACAACTGAACGCCGCGACCGGACACGAACGCACAAGCTTTCAGGTCCGCGCCCTGGCCGGCGAACTGCCGCTGGCGCTGGAGATTCTCGGCGACCTGCTGCAACGGCCGACGCTGGACGAGGAAGATCTGGCCCGCGAAAAGCGGGTTGTTGGCCAGGAAATAGCCGAGGCGGCCGATACCCCGGACGATCAGGTATTCGAACTCGCCCAGTCCGCGGCGTTCGCCGGACAGGCTCTTGGCCGCCCGATCCTGGGCAAGACGGAAACAGTCGGCGCCGCGGACCCTCGTGCGCTCGAAATCTGGCGGGCTGCGGTCTATGCGCCCGATCGCCTCGTCATCAGCGCCGCGGGAGCCGTCGATGAGGCGGAACTGCTGGCTCACGCGCAGAGCATTTTTGGCCAATCGGCGGCCCCGGCCGCACCGACGCACGATCAGGCTCGCTTCACGGGTGGCGGGGTAGCCGAACGGCGGCGGCTCGAGCAAGCCCACCTGGTTTTCCTGTTGCCGGCCCCCGGTTCGCTTGACTCCGACATCTGGGCGCTGCGCCTGTTCGTCGAGATGCTGGGCGGCGGCATGTCGTCTCGGTTGTTCCAGGAGGCTCGCGAGCGGCTCGGTCTCGCCTATGCGATCGACGCCTATAGCGACTCATATGCCGACGTCGGTGTCCTCGGCATCTATGCCGGATGCGACGCCGCCGACGCGGCGGCGCTGGGCAAGGTCGCGGCCGAACAGATTCGCGCCCTCGCCGCGCAGGTCGCCGGGCCGGAACTGGGCCGCGCGAAAGCCCAGCTGAAAGCGGGGCTCTTCATGAGCCGCGAGTCGCTGCTTTCCCGCGCCGAGCTCGCGGCGAGCCAGAGGCTTACATTCGGACGCCTTCAGTCGCCGCGGGAATTGGCCGCCGCCATCGACGCGGTATCGGCCGAGGATATCGCGCGGCTGGGGGCTCGTCTGCTCGGGCCGGGCCTCGCCACGGTCAGCAGCCTTGGCCCGAAGAACGCCGCCAGTGCGCAGCCGGCGTTTATGCAGGCGCTGTTCGCCTGACGCGGCGCCTCTTGGCCAAAGTCGATAATCGGGGCAGGATCGCCCTATGGCCCTGTTCGACTGGATTGCTCCCGACCATGACCTTCGCCTTGACGGGGAAGGCGTAATCCTGCGGCCCCATCGCGCCTCCGACTTTGGAGAGTGGGCGGAATTGCGGGCCCAATCGCGAAATTTCCTGCAGCCGTGGGAGCCGTCCTGGCCCGGCGACGACCTCACCCGGGCGGCCTACCGGCGTCGCCTGTCAGCCTATGCGGACGACATCGAGCGCGGCGTCGCCTATCCATTTTTGGTATTCCGCAAGAATGACGGAGTCATGGTTGGCGGAATCACGCTGTCCAACATTCGCCGGGGCGTGGCCCAGATGGGATCGATCGGATACTGGGTCGGCGAGCCGCATACCCGGCGCGGCTATACCGTGGCGGCGGTCAACACAGTCACCCGGTTCTGTTTTGGACGCCTCGGCCTGCATCGCGTCGAAGCGGCCTGCCTGCCGACCAACGAGGCCTCGCGCGCGGTTCTCACCAAGGCCGGCTTCCAGCAGGAGGGATTGGCGCGCGCCTATCTGCGCATCAACGGCGCCTGGCGCGATCATCTCCTGTTCGGCCTGCTGGTTACGCCCCGCGAGGGCGAACGCTGGGGTTGATCCCTCCACCGCGCTAAGCTCGTCCGCCTTGGCCCGACAGGTGTTCGGCGGATATGCCGAGCTTGGCCAGGGATCTGGACCACTTGTGGGCGTGGTCGTCATCGAACAGCAGGTCCTCGTCGGCGTCGCAGGTCAGCCAGACATTCTGCCGAATTTCGTTCTCAAGTTGGCCTGGCGCCCAGCCGGCGTAACCAAGCGCCAACACCGCGCGCCTCGGGTGCGGGCTTTCATTGGCCATCGCCTCCAGCACCTCGCGGGTCGCGGTCAGCGCCAGCCCGCCGACCACAGGCACGCTGGCGGGGTCGTTCAAGTAGTCGTCGGTATGCAGAACGAAGCCTCGCTCCGTCTCGACCGGACCGCCCATGAGGACCAGATCCTCCCTCGGCTTTGTCCTCGGTGACATGTCCAGGCGCTCAAGCAGGTTGGCAAAGGTGAGACCTTCGATCGGGCGATTCACAGTCAATCCAAGCGCGTGTTCACTGTCATGCAGGCAGAGGAACACCACTGCACGCTCGAACCTCGGATCCCCGATTCCTGGCATCGCCACCAGGAGCCGACCGGCGAGGGAATGTCCTGACGTGTCCGACATGAAATCATGATCGGCGGTGATGGCCAATGTTTCAAGCCAAACCTTCGGGTCGACCCTTGGCGATCCCGCCGACGGTGTCTATCTCCACGCCTGTCCCATCACCAGGAGAGAGACATCATGGCCATCAAAGTCGGCGACACGGTTCCGAGCGCCACCTTCACCACCTTCGGCGCCAGCGGACCCGGCCCCGTCACCACCGACGAACTGTTCAAGGGCAAGAAGGTCGCCCTGTTCGCGCTCCCCGGCGCATTCACCCCGACCTGCTCGGCCAAGCACCTGCCCGGCTACAAGGAACATGCCGCCGAATTCCGCGCCAAGGGCGTCGACACCATTGCCTGTGTCTCGGTGAACGACGTGTTTGTGATGAAGGCCTGGGGCGAAAGCCAGGGCGTAGGTGACGACGTGCTGATGCTCGCCGACGGAAACGGCGATTTCACCCGCGCCGTCGGCCTCGAGCTCGACGCCAGCGGCTTCGGCATGGGCAAGCGCTCGCAACGCTATTCGATCCTCGTCGACGACGGCGTCGTCAAGGAAGTCAACGTCGAGCAGGGCGGTGAGTTCAAGGTCTCCTCCGCCGAGTACATGCTCGCCCAGCTGTAGTTCTTTTAGCGCCGGCATCCTGCCGGCTCTTCCCCTGGACGTCGAAGAGCCTGCAGGATGCCGTCGCTACAAGGTCTACGCCCCCAACGACTCCGGGGAGGCCCTGAACAGGTCGACGGAGCCTTGCGTCACGGCCTGTGTAAGGCCGGGGGCCTGGGCCAGAATCTGTTCCGAGTAGACCCGCGCCAGGCCGATGCGCGTGCGCCAGTAATCGCCAGGGCCTTCTCCCGCCGCGATATTCGCTGACGCGACCAGCGCCTGCTTGCCGAGCATCCAGCCGCCGACCACGTCTCCCAGCAGTTTCAGATAGGGCGTGGCGCCGGCCAGGGCATCCGGCTGTGCGTGGCCGCGGCGCTCGATGAGCCACCCCGTAGCGGATTGGACCGCTGCAATCCCCGTCTCCAGGCGCGCGCCAATGGTGTGCAGCCAGGCGTCGTCCGAGCTTTTCAGCGCGGCGGCGGTCGGGAAGATATCGCTGACCAGATCGCGCACCGCCTTGCCCTTGCCGAGCGCCAGTTTGCGACCCATCAGGTCGATGCCGTGGATGCCGTTGGCGCCTTCATAGATCGGCAGGATGCGGGCGTCGCGATAGTATTGGGCGGCGCCGGTTTCCTCGATGAAGCCCATGCCGCCATGAACCTGCAGGCCCATCGAGGCGACCTCGACCGCCATGTCCGTCGACCAGGCCTTGGCGATCGGCGTCAACAGGTCCTCACGAAATTTGGCGTCGTCGCGATCGACGGGGTTGACCGATAGCCTCGCCAGATCAGCGGCGACCGCGGTCGAAAGGCAGATGCCGCGCGCCGCTTCGATCCTCGCCTTCATCAGCATCAGCGTGCGGCGCACATCGGGGTGATCGAACAGGCGGGAGGGGAGGGCGCCGGTCCAGGCCGAACGGCCCTGCTTGCGATCCAGCGAATAGGCCAGCGCCGCCTGATAGGCCCTCTCGGCGATGCCGACGCCCTGCACGCCGACGTGCAATCGAGCGCTGTTCATCATCACGAACATCGCCGCCAGGCCCTGGTTTGGCGCGCCGACCATCTCGGCCCGGGCGCCCTCGAACATCATCACGCAGGTGGGCGAGGCATGAATGCCTAGCTTATGCTCAATGCTCGCGGCGTGCAGTGCGTTGGCTTCACCGAGGCTGCCGTCCTCTTTCACCAGTCGTTTGGGCGCCACGAACAGCGTCAGGCCGCGCGATCCAGGAGGTGCGTCGGGCAGGCGCGCCAGAACCAGATGGACGATGTTCTCGGCGACGTCGTGATCGCCCCAGGTGATGAAGATTTTCTGTCCGGTCAGGCGATAGCCGCCATCCCGGTCGGGTTCGGCGCGCGTGCTGATGGCGCCGAGATCGGAACCCGACTGCGGCTCGGTCAGGTTCATCGTGCCGGTCCATTCGCCGGAGACCAGTTTAGGGACATAGAGCGCGCGCTGGCGCGGCGTGCCATGGCTGGTCAACGCCTCGATGGCGCCCAGGGTCAGCATCGGGCACAGGCCAAACGCCATGTTGGCCCCTTGGACCATCTCGAACACCGCGATCTCCAGCGCCTTGGGCAGTCCCTGCCCACCTTCGGCCGGATCGGCTGACAGACCGTTCCAGCCACCCTGCGCGAATTGCCGATAGGCGTCGCCGAAGCCGGGCGCCGCGAGCACCTTTCCGTTCTCATGTCGCGCGCCGGCCAGATCGCCCGGCCGGTTCAACGGCGCCAGCACGTCGGCACACAGCGAACCCGCCGTTTCCAGCACCGCATTGACGGTGTCGGTGTCAGCCGCCGGAAAATGGCTTGAAAGCCTGGAAAAATCCGCGGCTGACCTGAGAGCGAAAATCAGGTCGCGAACGGGGGGGTTATAGGTCATGGCGGTGTCCTCTTGCGCGCTGTTGCACTATCTAGAGCAAATCGGCGCGTCGTCGAACCCTCTCGCGCAACAGGAGATCGCGGACCGATGAAGCCAAGGACCCTTGTCGGTACAGCGCTCGCCGTTCTGCTTGGCCCTGTCGCCGCGATCGCCGCCAGCCAGAGCCCCGCGGATCTTCCCGCCGGCGTCTATTCGCTCGACAAGAAACACGCCAGCATCACCGCCAAGGTGCTGCACATGGGTGTTTCCCTCTACACGTCTCGTTTCGATACACTCGACGCCAGTTTCACCTACGATCCGGCTCATCCGGCCGACGCCAGGGTCAAGGCGAGCGTGGAAGCCACCTCGATGGATGTTAACGCCCCCTATGGACGCAAGTTCGCCGACGAATTCCTCGACGCGACAAATCATCCGGCCATTACCTTCGTCTCGACCGCGATCACGCCCTCGCCGGACGGCCGGACAGGAGCCATGACCGGCGACCTGACGCTGCGTGGCGTCACCCATCCTGAAACCTTCAACGTCACCTTCGTTGGCGTCGGACATGGTCTGTTCGGCGGCACGATCACCGGTTTCTCGGCGGTGACCACCATCAAACGGTCGGATTTCGGTTCGACCTTTCTGCTCAACCTCGTCGGCGACGACGTGAGCATCGACATTGAAGCGGAGTTCGATCGAAGGTGAAAAGCAACGCCCCGCCTGCCCTGGAACGCTACAACGCCGTCGCCATGAGTCTGCACTGGCTGATCGCGGCGCTATTGATCGCCAATATCGGCATCGCCTGGTATTTCAACACGCTGACGGGGTTGCCGAAGATCGCCCCGACCCAGCTGCACAAGTCGATCGGCATTACGGTCCTGCTGCTGAGCCTGCTTCGTCTTGGCTGGAGGTTGGTCAATCCGCCCCCGCCGTTGCCCGTTTCGGTCCAAGGCTGGGAGCGCTGGGCTGCCCGCGCCACCTATGCTCTCTTCTATCTGGTGATGATCGGTCTGCCGCTGTCGGGTTGGGCGATGGTCTCCGCCAGCAAGTTCATTCACATCTATCCGATCACCCTGTTCGGCATTGTCCAATGGCCGGCAATTGGACCGCTGACCACTCTGGCCGATCCGCGGATGCATCAGGCGCACAAGCTGTTCGAACTGACCCACGGCCTGCTGGGTAAGCTTGCCTATGCCCTGATCGTCCTGCATGTCCTGGCGGCGCTGCGTCATCAGTTCATCAAGCGGGATGAGGTACTGGCGCGCATGCTGCCATTTCTTCGTGGAGGCGCAGCTTGAAGTTCGAAACCTCACCGAGAGATAGCACACGGCTCGCGCCCCCTCCACCGCTTCGCGGTCCCCCTCCCCCATGCAAGAGCATGTGGGAGGATAAATCCTCCTCCGCGAAGCGGGGGAGGGGGACCCCGAAGGGGTGGAGGGGGCACGCGAGCACCGTTCGCCGAATAATCTTCCGACTCTCTCTCACAATCCTCGCCCTAACCGCGGCCAACGCCGTCGCCGCGCCCGCCCCATCCTGGACCGTCGACAAGGCAGCCTCGGCCGTCCGCTTCAGCAGCAGTCTGAACGGGCAGGGATTCTCCGGCGCATTCCGGAGATGGGATGCCGTCATCCGCTTCGATCCGACCAATCTGGCCGGTTCCAGCGTCACCGCCAGCATCGATGTAGCGTCCGCCGCGACCGGTGACGCAGACCGCGATCAGGCCTTGCCGACAGCGACCTTCCTCAGCGCGGCGAAGTTCCCGCGCGCGATCTTCACTGCTAATTCGTTCAGGAGCCTCGGCGCCAACCACTATCAGGCTGTCGGCCAGCTTTCGCTACGCGGCGTCTCCAAGCCTTTGACTCTGCCCTTCACTCTCGCCATCACCGGGTCGAAGGCGAACATGACGGCGAGCCTCGCCCTCAACCGCCTGGCGTTCGGCGTAGGACAGGATGAGTGGCAGAAAACCGACGTGCTCCCGGCGAACGTGACTCTATCGATCGCAATAGCCGCCACGCGCGCGAAATAGTCGCCGCCTCCGAGGCTCTGCGCGCCGGCGGCCTCGTCATTTTGCCGACTGAAACCGTCTATGGGCTGGCGGCCGACGCGGGCAACCCAATCGCCGTGGCGTCTCTCTATGCCGCAAAGGGCCGCCCCGCCTTCAACCCGCTGATCGCGCATGTGCTCGACGAAGCCGCGGCAGCCGCGGTCGCCGATCTCGACGAACGAGGCCGGCGTCTGATCGAGGCCTTCTGGCCGGGCCCCCTGACGATCGTTGCGCCGATCCGTGACCGGGCCGCGATCTGCGATCTTGCTCGCGCCGGGCTCGATAGCGTCGCTGTTCGCGCCCCGGCGCATGCGATCGCTCGCGAGTGCCTCGCCGCTTTCGGCGGCCCCGTCGTCGCACCTTCAGCCAATAGATCAGGTCGTCCGAGCCCGACAACCTTCGCTGATGCGATGGCGGAAACCGGTTCATTCGCGGCCGTCGGGCTCGACGGCGGGTCATGCGCCGTCGGTCTAGAGTCGACCGTCGTGTCGCTGCTTGATGGACCGCCGAAGCTGCTGCGGCCTGGCGCTGTCACACGTTTTCAGATCGAGGCGCTTATTGGTCCGCTGGCCGAT
This sequence comes from Caulobacteraceae bacterium, assembly GCA_025352165.1. Taxonomy (GTDB): domain Bacteria; phylum Pseudomonadota; class Alphaproteobacteria; order Caulobacterales; family Caulobacteraceae; genus Acaudatibacter. The sequence goes on from JANXTX010000144.1 coordinate 21,231, forward strand.
GCCGGCGCCGACGCGGGCCGTTCTCCCGGCAGGCTGGCCAGACACTACGCGCCCTCCTCGCCGGTTCGCCTGAATGTTGCCGATCCCGCGCTTGGCGAGGCCTGGCTGGCGTTCGGCGATGCACTCGAGGGTCCGGCTATCTTCAACCTCAGTCCAACGGGGAATCTCAACGAGGCCGCCGCCAATCTCTTCACGTTTCTGCGCGCGGCCGATAGGCTATCACCCACTGCAATCGCGGTCGCGCCGATTCCTCACGCCGGTCTTGGCGAGGCCATCAATGATCGTCTCGAACGGGCGGCAGGGAAAATCGGATGAAGGGTGCGGATCTGATTGTCGCCAGTTTCGAGCAGGCCGCCGAGCTTTGCGACGATCTGACTCCGTTCGTTTACACCCGCCTGTTCGCCGCGCATCCCGAGATGGAAGCGCTATTCATCCGCGACACGGATGGCTCGGTGCGCGGCGAGATGCTGGCACGGGTGATCGAGGCGATCCTCGATTTCATCGACCAGCGCGCCTACGCGTCATATCTGATCCAGTGTGAGGTGGTGACGCATGAGGGTTACGGAACCCCGCCGGAAGTATTCCGCACGTTCTTCAGCGTCGTCGCCGCCTCGATCCAGGCCCTGATCGGCTCCGACTGGACCGCTGAGATAGACGCCGCCTGGACACGCCTGCTGGCGGAGCTGGACTTCTATGTCACCCATCCTGATCAGGCGGCGACGGCCGCGCTTGTCTAGCCAGCGGTCACTCACGGCCAGTCAGGCGCGCCGCGTTGCACTGGCGGCGCAGGGCCTTGCCGATCCATCCTCGACCGCCGCGCCTGGCCTTCGCCACCTGCGCGGGCTGGTCGACCGACTGGGCGTCGTCCAGATCGACTCGGTCAACGTGCTGGTTCGAACCCACTACCTGCCGGCGTTTTCCCGCCTGGGCGCCTATGATCGCCAGCACCTTGAAGCCGAGGCATGGGGCAAGCGCCCGAAACTGTTCGAATACTGGGGCCACGAGGCATCACTGTTGCCGGTCACAAGTCAGCCGCTGTTTCGCTGGCGCATGGATCGCGCCCGCGCCGGGGAAACCTGGAGCGGGCTCGCCCGGTTCGGCCGCGAACATCGCGACTACATCGACGCGGTGCTTACCCGGATCGAGCGCGAGGGCCCGGTCACCGGCGGTGATTTCGCCGAGGAAAAGCGCGAGGCCGGCTGGTGGAACTGGTCGAATGGCAAGCGCGCGCTTGAGTGGCTGTTCTGGGCCGGATTCATCACCACAAAAACCCGCCGTGGTTTCGAGCGCGTCTATGATCTTACCGAGCGTGTGTTGCCGCGTGAGATTGCCTCGGCGCCCACGCCCACCGAGTCCGACGCACGGCGGGAACTGCTCCGCATCTCGGCCAGGGCGCTCGGCGTCGCCACCGAAGGCGACTTGCGCGACTATTTCCGCATGCCGGTCGCGGGTACGCGCGAACGCTTGGCGGAGCTTGTCGAGGCCGGTGAACTGGAGATCGTCAGTGTGCAGGGTTGGGACAAACCAGCCTATCTATGGCCCCGCGCCCGCCTGCCGCGCCGCGCGTCTGGCTGCGCTCTGCTTTCGCCGTTCGACAACCTGATCTGGCGCCGAGAACGCGCCGAGCGCCTGTTCGGTTGCCGGATTCGCCTTGAAATCTACACTCCCGCCGAAAAGCGCGAGCACGGCTACTACGTCCTGCCCTTCCTGCAAGGCGAAGCCATCACCGCTCGCGTCGACCTCAAGGCCGACCGACAGGCCGGCGTCCTACTCGTTCAGGCTGCTCATCTGGAGCCCGACGCCAATGCCGGAGTGGTGGCGCCGGCGCTGGGCGCGGAGCTGGAAAGCATGGCCGCATGGCTTGGGCTTGAGCGTATCGTGGTGGTGCGGAAAGGGGGTCTCGCCCCGGCCTTGACCAGCGCGATTTCTTCCTGAGTTAGCCACACTTTCCGGATGCCGGATGCGTCGCCTGGCGGCTTGCGGTGACAGTGCATAAATTGGCCGTCCGCAAGGTCACTCGGACTTTCCACGCCGCTAGTAAAGTGCACTGTCAACCTTACCCGGGATCGCGTCGCCGACACCAGCGGTGGCGATCATGAAAAGGTAGCACCAGGGAAACGCGGCCCGGATGAAACGGCCGGCATCCTGAGCAGGCGAGGCGCTGAATACCATCGGCGCGAAACCGAAGGAAAATAGCATCATTCCACCGACAAGCATCGAGACCACAAGCAAGGCCGTGGATGCGATCATGGGTCAGCTCCGGTATGGAGATGGTTTTCATCGAGATGATCGAGAAAGGCGTCCGCCTCGGCGAGGATCGCCGCCGCGCGCTCTGACGGCCATCGGGCCAGCGTACGATAAGGCATCGCCATGCGAGGGTTTCCGGAAAGCCGATCTTTCTGTCGAATCAGAAATGCCCAGTAGAGATAGTTGAATGGGCAGGCGTTCGAACCGGTCTTCTGCTTGACATCGTAACGGCAGCCGGAACAGGAGTCCGACATCCGGTCGATATAGGCGCCCGAGGCTGCGTATGGTTTGGATGCCATCTGCCCGCCATCCGCGAACACCGCCATGCCAAGCGTGTTGGGCATCTCCACCCACTCGAAGGCATCGGCGTAGACGGCGAGATACCAGCGCTCGATTTCACGCGGCGCGACGCCGGCCAACATGGCGAAGTTGCCCGTTACCATCAGCCGCTGGATATGATGCGAGTAGGCGTACCTCGCCGTGCCGCCGATCGCCTCACGAAGACAGCGCATATCTGTGTCGCCGCTCCAATAGAACGCCGGCAGACTTCGCGTCGCCCGCAGGGCGTTCTGGTCCGCGTAGTCCGGCATCAGGGTCCAGTAGACGCCGCGAACATACTCCCGCCAGCCCAGGATCTGACGCACGAACCCCTCGACCGCGTTCAAGGGCGCGGCGCCCGAACGCCACGCGGCCTCGGCCGCCTGGCAAACCTCAAGCGGCGAAAGAAGCCCGAGGTTCAAAGCCGGCGCCAGCAGCGAATGGAACAGGAAGGGGGAGCCGACTCTCATGGCATCCTGGTAATCGCCGAAAGCAGGCAGGCCCTGCGTTATGAAATCGTCCAGCGCGAGCAATGCGTCGGCGCGCGTCACGGGCCATCGGAAATCCTTGAGCCCGCCGAAATGATCAGGAAACCGGTCTTCGACCAGCGCCATCACCTCACGCGTCGTCAAATCGGGCGAGAATCGCAGCCTCGCGGGTGGTGCGACGCGGGCCGGCAGGCTCTTGCGGTTCGCGCGATCATAGTTCCATTCGCCGCCCGCCGGCTCTGCGCCGTCCATCAGGAGCCCATGCTCACGCCGCATTTCGCGATAGAAATGTTCCATCCGCCAGCCGCGGCGCCCGCTCGCCCAGGCGGCGAACCGGGCGCGGCTCGCAAAGAAGCGCCGATCGAGACGCACCTCGACCGGGGTGCCTGTAAGCGACGACCAGCACTCGACCAGCGCCTGCACACGCCACTCCGAAGGTTCGGTCACCACAACGCGGACAGGGCTATGCCGGGCGACCGCGCGTTGGACCTCGGTTGTGAAGCTGCCGGTATTGTCGGGCGCGTCGAGCTTTACATAGTCGACGACCGCGCCCCGCCGGCGAAGCATGTCCGCGAAGTGCCGCATCGCCGACAATACCAGCACTATCTTCTGTTTGTGGTGCGGGACGTAAGTGGTCTCGTCCGCCACCTCCATCATCAGGACGATGTCACGCGCCGAATCGAGGTCGTCCAGCGCGGACAGGTCGACCGAGAGCTGGTCGCCGAGAATAATTCTCAGGACGGTCATCACCGCGCCATTCCCGGCTTCGAAACAGTCCGGGGTGACGCGTCGCGACAGCGGTCGGAACAGTACTTCACGTTATCCCAGTCGCGGGCCCATTTCTTGCGCCAGACGAAGGGCCGCTCGCAAGCGACGCAGGTCTTGCTTGGCAGATCATCCTTGCGGCGCATCCGAGCCATGTGGTCACCAGGGCACGAGGTGGCCGCGCCAGTCGGACAACCCGCCGTTGGCTGCTACCGGGGACGCATGGATCCGCACCCCGGTCACCCGCGCCTGGCGCCGTGACGTATTGCCCAAGACCGCGGGACGCGTGCGAACAGGCGGGAGATGAATGGGCGGACCGGAAGAAACATCCGGTAGCCCAACTCCAGCGCTGCCAGCGCCCCCGGCAGCGATGCGGCGCGCGCCACCCAACGCCATCTTGGTAAACGCGCCCAAACCTCGACGAACGCCGCCGCGCCGGACAGAACGCGCCCATCGCTTGCCCGAACATGGAACCGTTTCATCGCCCGTTGTTGGGTAATTCCATCCGGCATTGGGGCGACGTCTTCAGAGACGTCGACAAAACAAAGCGCGCCAGCGCGATCCTTGCGCCGATAGTGTCCGATCTCCGCCCGACACAGGGGACACGAGCCGTCGAAATAAACGGTCGATCGCGAATTCCCTGACGTCACGTTGCCAACCTCCACACTCTCAAACGGAGATGCTGTCGATATACGTTCCCCCGGGTTGTCTGGACCATTCGCGGAGAAACATAAGATCCGACGCCTCTGGCCTGCCTCCGGGGGGGGGGCGGTTATGACAAGGGCGGCGCGGCTCCATTTGAACAGCGTATTCAATTAGAATCGCTACCAGAACTGTGGGCTACACTCGAGGCACGTCGCCCGTAGCGAGGCCCGACTAGTTGATGAACTTCAGTTCGCGCGGAAGCGTCTGTCCGCGCGAATTCCGCATTGTCTCGCGGTCGACAGCCATTTCCCGCGCCTTGGCGAGGCTACCGAACACCGCCGCCGTCTGGGCGTCGGGGTCCTTCAGCGACAGGTCGAACACCGCCATGTTCTTGTATTCGACCGGCAGGTACAGGTCAGGTTCGTGGTCGCGAGGCGCGTCCACTCTCGGGAGCTTGTAGCCGAGCACATCGCCCCGCTTCTTGCCGGCCTCCCGACTCGCGCGCCACACCGGCCGCAAACAGGGGAAATCTCCCCGCATCGGCGAAACGCTACTCCAGAAACCAGCGTTCCGCGAGGCGTCGAGGGAAGTCAGGCGCCAGTATCGCCTGGGAACGGCCACCGCCCAACGGGACCAGATCGCGGGGTCGCAGCGGTCAGTCAGGGCGGTGGCCCGCCCTGGGTCGATTCCCCGCCCTGGCTTGCCGGAGGATTTAGGTTCGCTCTGTCGCCACGCGAAGGCTTGCAACCGCATTTGCCCTAATAGATCGCGCTCTCGACCATCGGGCGGCCCTCAGCGATGCGCTCGAAGGCCAGCGGCGTGACATCTATGGTCCGGTAGGCGCCGGAGACGATCTGTTCGGCCACTGCCCGCGCCGCGCCGGGGGCGTGTTGCAGTCCGTGTCCGGAAAATCCGGTCGCGAACACGAAGTTCGCAATCTTCGGGTGCGGCCCGATAATGCCGTTCTGGTCGAACAGGTTCATCTCATAGTGTCCGGCCCAGGTGTTCAGCAGCCGGACCTGCTCCAGCGCCGGGACGCGTTCGGCCAGCACTGGCCAGAGACGTTCTTCGAAGAGCGCGTGGTCGGGTTCGAAATCGTCATGGGCGTTGGGATCGGCGGCCTCGTCTGGCTGGATGCCGCCGATGAAGCCCTCGCCCTCCGGCCGCAGCCAGGCGCCCGTCAGATCGATCAGCATCGGCATCGATCGCGCGTCGAGCGGGGCCTTGAAATGAAACACCGTGCGCTTCCTGGGAACAACCGGGATCGGGATGTCCAGGAATTCGGATACGCGACCGGATAGCGCCCCCGCGGCGTTGACGCACCAGTCGGCGGCGATGCGTCGGCCATCGGCGAGCGCCACACCGGTCACGCGGTCTCCATGCGTGCGCAGGCCGACAGCCTCGCTCTCGATGATGGTCACCCCGCGCCTCAACGCCGCGCGCCGCGCCGCCTGCAGCAGCGACCAGGCGTCAAACCATCCTTCGTCGTTGTCGCCGATCGTCGCCATCGTCACTCCATCCAGTGACAGCCATTCGTAGCGCGCCCTCAGCGCATCCCGATCGAGTTCGACCACCTCGGCGCCCAGCGCGCGCTGCATCGCCAGAGCTTCTCGCCGACGCTCGAGCGTCTTGTCGCCCGCCAGGATCAGATAGCCGCGTTCGACCAGGCCGATGTTCGAGTCCGCGTCTAGCCGCTCGCGGACCGCGCGCAGGAATGACAGTCCGAACAGGCTCAGCTCGACATTCACCGGGCAGGCGAACTGCAGCCGGATCGACGCCGCCGACAGCGCTGTGGAGGCGAACTTATAACTGGAGTCCCGTTCGACGACGGTGATCGGCCCCTCGTGCCCGGCTTCCCTCAGGAACCAGGCCGTCAGGCATCCGATTATGCCGCCGCCGATGATGACGATGTTGGCCGCGCGGGTCATTCCGGCCTCAATTGAAGTTGTCACATGGATAGCTGCGCCGCCCCACCCAACACCTCCTTCGGCCCATGTCCAAGCACATTGATGACAGGGACTTCGCCGTTGATCTGTCCAGTCGTCCGGGGCCCTGGCCATTGACCCACCTCAATGCTGGTCTCCAACCATCGGGTCTGGTTGTCGGAGTACATGATTTGGCGAGTTTAATCAGATGAACCATAACCACCGCGCAATGTTGCATTCCTTGTTCACGCACCCGATCAGCAGCAACATCGACCCCAAGTCCATCAAATCGGTGCTTGAGGCTTTGGGCGCCGAGATCACACGCGGCGGCCACAGCCACCTGATGATCAGGCCGAACGGCCATACCCACTCATTCAACGATGCCATGCATAACCTGTCCAAGGATGCGGTCAGGGATCTGCGAAAATTACTGGAACACGCTGGCATTGATCCCGGGCGCGATCATCCGCTTTGAGACCCAGAACGCCCGCGATGAAATCGGTTGAGCCCCACAGTCGAGATCAGGGTCGCGAGGGTGCGAAACCTTTCAGCCTCCACTGACCATTGCGGCTCCTGCGCCTCGATTCCAGGAGGTAGCATTCCGCAAATTTCTTCCGCCCTTTCCATGAACAGGAAGGAGGAATTAATACTTGCGTTTTGAAACTAATAATTGACAATTAGCAACTAATATGGTTCCTCCACCCATGAACTATCGGCCCTGCCCAGATATCCGTCCGCCCTCCGACGCGAATCTCGATACGCCCGAGACCGTGGAGGTCGCCACCGCCGTCGCACGGGGCGAACGGCATCTGCGCATTCTGGCCGAACTCACCGAAATCGGTCTGACCCTGGCAAAGTCGCTCGCCGAACTGGCGCAGGCTCGGATCGAGGCAGCGAAAGGCGCCGACGGCGCGCTTGCGCCGTGCGAGGATCCCACCGCCGCCTTCTCGAAGATCAGCCAGACCATCCGCCGCACCATCGACCTGGAGGCCAGGCTCGCCGAACAGGTGAACACCCGCCGCGCCGGCCTGACCACCGCGCGATCCACCCGGCGAGTGGCGCTCGACAAGGCCCACAAAGGGGCGATGGATGAGGCGATTATCATCGCCGTGATCGACGCCTTCTGCGATGCCCATCCCGAGGCGGAGGCAGCAGAGGTCGAGGCAATTGTGGAGTCGGCGGAGAATTTCCGCTCCGAGTACGATGAATTCCGCAACTACCCCGATCGCCCCGTCGGTGAGACTGTAGCCAGGCTTTGCACGCTCCTCAAACTCGATCCGACCAGCTGCGTCCTGCATGACGGCGCCTGGACGGTTCGCCACCCGTCCTTTGTACACGTAGCCACCCGCAACCCAACAACCGGGGCCGCGGACTGGAGCGCCGCGACCGGCCCACCGCCGTAGCGATGGGCCGCGCCCGCAATCCTATTCTCCATATCGACGAGTCAGTCCGCGCCCATCGTTACGGCGTGCAGGCGCGCATAGGCGCCGCGCATCGCCACCAGCTCGGCATGCCGGCCTTCCTCGATGACGCGGCCGTTCTGGAACACCAGGATGCGATCGGCGCCGCGGATAGTCGACAGCCGGTGGGCGATGACCATGGTTGTGCGTCCGACCATCAGTTCCTCCGTCGCCGCCTGAACCTTTGCCTCGGTTTCCACGTCCAGCGATGAGGTCGCCTCATCGAGCACCAGGATCGGCGCGTCCGCAAGGAAGGCGCGGGCGATCGCCACGCGCTGGCGCTCACCACCGCTGAGCTTGACGCCGCGTTCGCCGACCAGGGTCTCGTAACCCTTCGGCAAGGCCGCGATGAACGCGTGCGCCCGGGCGCGCTTGGCGGCCAGTACGATCTCGTCCGGGGTCGCATCTGGGCGGGCGTAGGCGATGTTCTCGGCGATGGTGCGGTGGAACAGGGCCGGGTCCTGAGGCACCAGCGCGATGTTCCGGCGCAGGCTGCCTTGCTGCATTTCGGCGATGTCTTGGCCGTCAATGAATATGCGGCCTTCCTGCAGGTCGTAGAGCCGCTGGACCAGCTTGACGAAGGTCGACTTGCCCGAGCCCGTTGGTCCTACCAGCGCCAGACGCTCGCCCGGCGCGATCCGCAGATTGAAATGATCGAAAATCGGCTCGGCGGCGGCCTTGTAACGGAACGAGACGCCTTCGAAGACGATTTCGCCGCGCTGACCGGTGAATTCTGGCGCGCCCGGAATGTCTGCGACCTGCGGTTCGGTGCGGGAATATCGTGCCACGTCCTCGACATCGGCGAGTCCGCGTTGCAGCATGCGGATGTTTTCGCCGATGTTGCGCAGATATCCGCTCATCACCAGGAATGTCGCGATGACAAAGGCAACATCACCAGCGCTTGCTCCGCCATGAGCCCATCGGTCGACCAGGAGCCCGGTCAGGCCGGCTTGCAGCGCGGCGAGCAGCAGGTTCTGAACCAGCCACACGTCTGTGTAGCGGTTCCAGGTAACAATCGTCGCCTTCTGCCAGTCGGAGGTGACACGAGCGATACGCGCCTCCTCCCGCGCCTCGGCGCCGAAGCTCTTCACAACCGGGTTTGACGAGATCGAGTCGGCCAGCGCGCCGCCGATCCGCGAGTCCATCGCCACCGAACGCATGTTCGCGTTACGGACATAGTAGTTGGAAAACAGGATGTTGGAGGCAACGTAGAGGGTGACCATGCCAGTTGAAAACGCGCCGATCAGCGGCCAGCGCAGCATCATCTGGATCGACAGGCCGAACAGGATGATCAGTGCCGGCATGATCCAAAGCACCAGGGCGTCGGCGACAAGGTCGTAGCCCCACATGGCCCTCGACAGCCGTCGCACGGTCGCTCCGGCAAAGGTGTCGCCATGCCAGTCGGAGGAAAATGACTGGACACGGATGAAACCCTCGTTGGTCATTTCCCGCATGGTGTGGGCCGACATCGGATTCCATGCGCGAATGGCGAGGTTTCGCAGCACGAAGAAGGCGACATAGACGCCGAGGAAAAACGCCCACGCTCGCCAGGCGGTCGCAACGTGCGCCGGACCTTGCACCGCCGCGTCGACCGGGCCCTTGGATGCCCTTGGAACCATCAATTCAAAAGCGACGGCGGCCAGGTAAAGAACGATGGTCAGTGTGAACAACCCACGGCGACGCGACCAGAAACGGGCGATGAACGCCAGGACCTGCCCGTTGGTCAGCACCCGTTTGCGGGCGACCTCATCGTCTTCATACTGTTCCATGAAGAGCCGTTGGATACTCTCATTTCGTCCTTCGAGGGAGAGGGGCGGGGGCGATCGTTGCCCCGTGGCGCAAAAAGGCCACAGAGTCTGCCGGAAGGGACCGGGCTTGCCAGAATGGTCCGGCCCGCGCTTTGTAGGCGCGTGACATCGCACCTTCCCGACGCCGCGCCCGCGAACTGGGTCGATCGGCTGGCGCCGACCCGTCTGCGGCCATGGCTGAAACTCGGCCGCTTTGACCGACCGACTGGTATCTGGCTGCTGATGCTGCCCGGCTGGCAGGGCGTTGCGCTGTCGGCGGCGATCCAGGGAGCCTGGCCTGACCCGGTCCTCCTGTTGAAGTTTGCGCTCGGGGCGGCGCTGATGCGTGCTGCCGGTTGCGCCTACAACGACATCGTCGACCGCGACGTCGATGCCAAGGTGGCGCGAACGGCGCGCCGACCTATCCCGGCAGCGGAGATCAGCGTGCGTGGCGCGTGGGGTTTCCTGATCGCCTGCGCGCTTGGCGGGCTTGGCATTTTGTTGACACTGAACATCCTCAGCCTGTTTCTCGGCGTGGCGTCGTTGGCGCTGGTTGCTGCCTACCCTTTCATGAAGCGGATTACCTGGTGGCCGCAGGCATGGCTTGGCCTGACGTTCAATTGGGGCGCCCTTCTGGGTTATGCGGCCGCGCGAGGCGGTCCGTCCTCGGCCAATGTGCTGACCCTGACGATCGGCGCCTGGGCGTCGGGCTACAACCTGTCTGTCGTCACGCCAGGCCTGCCCTGGGGCTCGGTCCTGCTTTATGCCGCCTGCATCGCCTGGACCCTTGGTTACGACACCATCTATGCGGTGCAGGACCTTGAGGACGATGCGCTGGCGGGCGTGAAATCGTCCGCTCGTCGCCTGGGTTCGGCAGTGCCCCCGGCGGTGATGGGGTTCTATTCGGCGAGCCTGCTGCTGGTGCTCGCAACTTGGTGGGCCTGTGGACTGGGGCCGCTATTTCTGCCGCTCGCGTTCCTGTTCGGGGTCAATCTCGTTAACCAGGCGATCAAGGTTCGCATCGACGATCCAGTTGGTGCCTTGCGCCTGTTCAAGTCCAATACGCTTGCCGGGGCGCTGCTGTTCGCGGCCCTGGTCGCGGGTCATTGGCATGGTTGACGCTGGGTGACACTTTTGGCTTTGCGGGCAAGGGGTTAAAGCGACCTCAGTTTCTCATTGAACACTCAACCACAGGGATAGAATTTCCATGAAGCTCGACTCTTCCATTGCCGCCGTGGTCACCGGCGGCGCCTCGGGTCTTGGCGAAGCCACCGTGCGGGCGCTGGCCGCGCAGGGCGTGAAGGTCGCCATCTTCGACATGAACGACGTCAAGGGCGAAGCCGTGGCGAAAGAGGTCGGGGGCATCTTCTGCCTCTGCAACGTTACCTCCGATGACGACGTCGACGCCGCCTTCGCCAAGGCCCGCGCCGCTCATAGCCAGGAGCGCATCCTGGTCAATTGCGCCGGCACTGGCAACGCCGCGAAGACCGCTAGCCGCGATCGCAAGACCGGTGAGATCAAGCACTTCCCGATCGAGGCCTTCAACTGGCTGATCCAGATCAACCTCATTGGCACCTTCCGGTGTATCGCCAAGAGCGCAGCCGGTATGCTGACCTTGGAGCCACTGGAAGACGGTGAGCGCGGCGCGATCGTCAACACCGCATCGGTCGCGGCAGAGGACGGTCAGATGGGCCAGGCGGCCTACTCGGCATCCAAGGGTGGCATCGTCGGCATGACCCTGCCGATCGCACGCGACCTGATGAGTGAGGGCATTCGCGTCAACACCATCCTGCCGGGTATCTTCAACACCCCGCTGATGAACGGCGCGCCGCCTCAGGTGAAGGAAGCTCTCGCTGCCTCAGTGCCGTTCCCCAAACGCCTCGGCAATCCGGAAGAGTATGCCGACCTGGCGCTGACGATGATCACAAACGGCTACTTCAACGGCGAAGACGTCCGCCTCGACGGCGCCATCCGCATGGCCCCGCGCTAAATGTAAGTCATCCTCTTTCCCCGGAAGGGGAGGGAGGATTTCAGGTTACTTCTTCACGCCCGGCCGCTGGATTTTTCTTTCCAGATTGGCGATCACCGCGCGGGCGTCGAACGCGCGGACCTCGCCGGCGGGCTTGGGCCCATGACCCATCGCAACCTCCGCGCCGGCCTTGAACTTCTGGACGGTCTGCACCTGTGCGCCGTCCGCCCAGAATGGGCTACCCCAAAACGGATCCCAACCACGCCAGCCGTAGCCCGGGCCATAGAAGGCCCAGTAGGGGCGCCAGTATCCCCACGCATATCCTGGCCCATAGAACGGGTCGGGATCGACGTAGGTGCGTTTGTCCTTGTCGGTATGGCGATCGACCATCTCGAACCAATCGAAGCCTTTCGCGACGGTGAGTTCCGCGGCGCGATAGAGGAGATATGTCTCGACGGTTTCCCGCGATGTCAGGCTGTTGCCATCAAATGTGATACGGAAATGATCCGCGTCGATCTGCTGGTCGGTGAAGCCGCCGGCGGTTGCGGAGCCTTTTGCGAGCGGCTGGTAGGGTGTTGCGGTCTCGCAACCCGCCAGGCCCATGGAAAGGCCAAGCGCAACAGCCAGACCAAGCGCTGCAACCGGTTTCATTCTATAAGCACTCCCAATAGCCAGCGGCACACTGCTACATGTGGTGTGCGTACATGACATAGAAAAGACGGCCAACCGCGCCGAACAACAGCACGGCGGTCGCCAGAGCCTGAATACCGAAACCCATGCTTCTCGATGAGGCGGCTTTCGAATATCCGGTCATGTAGAGGAAGCGACCGATGATCCAGACAATGCCCGCGCCGGTGGCGAACAGCACGTTCCAGTAAAGCGCGAACAGCCAGAGTGAGACCAGGAATATCGGTAGCCATTCCAATGTGTTGGCCTGAACCCGGAATATACGTTCGAAATCCTCGTGGCCGGTTGTCGCTGGCGCTGCGACGCCAAAGCGGCTTCGCGCCTGTCCCACTTGCAGTCCCATGTAGAAATAAAGCAGTAACGCGGTCAGGCTGACGACTGCTACCGGTGCATAGTCCAACATTGAATACCCTCTCCCTAATTATGATTAGGGAAAGCTTGACATGATTTTATGCGTTCCGCAAAGGCCTCATTCAGGTGCGGCTTCGATCTCTTCGATGTCCCGGTCCGAGAGGCCCATATGGTGGCCGATCTCGTGTATCATGATGTTGCCGACCAGTTCTCCAAGCGTGGCGTCACCTCGTTCTGCCCATTCGTCGAGGATCGGACGTCTGAACAGAAAAATCCTTGGTATCTGAGGAACAGGGTCCAGCAGCGAGGCATGCAGTCGGTCGACGCCGTCGTAGAGGCCGCTTAGCTCGAACGGGTTTTCTATGCCGAGGTCGGTCAATGTCCTGTCGTCGGCGAATTCGAATATATGGAACTCGACGTCGCCCGCGGCAGTGCGGACAGCCGGCGGCAGCGCATCGAATGCGGCCCTCGCCAACGTCGCCAGATCTTCCGGGGATGGCGCGATTGCATCTGTCCAGTTCGCGCTCATAGATGTCCCTCCCAACGACAGATATTCTCCGCCGCATTCGTGACAGGATCAATAGCGCCTCGCTCTGATAGTCTGCTCGCAAGCGTGATTCGAGCCTCGGGCGAATGACTTTGCATGATCTCCTGGTCGCGGGCGTATCGATCGCTGTCGGGCTGGGGATCGCTCTTGTTTTCCTCGTGCCATTGAGACGTCGGTCAGCAGCCCTGGTTGAGGCTTCGCGGCTTGAGCACGCCACGCTGAATCGCCTTCAGGCGGCAATTGAAGTCTTCGAACATGTGTTGATCCTGCTTGAGGGCGGGGCAACTTCGCTGGTCGCGGGTGAAAACTCGCTGCGGGCTTGCGCGCAGGCACTTGGCGTCAATGCGGAAGTCCCTGACATTCTGGAGGCCATCTGCCATCTGGATCCGGCACATGGGGAACGCCTTGATGCTCTGGCGCGAGGTGGCGAGCCCTGTACCTTCATCACCCATGGACCCGCCGGAGCCGTGCTCGTCGAAGGGCGTTGTGGCGGGGCCTGGGCGTGGCTACGACTTGAAATCGCTCAGGATCCGCCAGCGAGCACCCTGGGTGACGAACAACTCTGCGCCCTCATCGACAAGCTGCAGGACCCGGCATGGATAGCCGGCGCGGATGGCGAGCCCACCTGGGTCAATCGGGCGTGGCTGGAAGCGGTGGGCGCCGTAAGCCTCGAAGAAGCCCGGGCGAAGGGGGTCCATCTCGATAGTGGCGTCAACGCGCTGGCTAGGTCCGCGGCGATGGGGGGAACGGTTCGTCATAGTCTGCGCTGGATCGCCGCGGCGGGGGGGCGACGCGCGCTGAGTATCACCGCATCGCCGATCGAGCGGGGCGAAGTGGCGATCTGGGCGCGGGACGTCACCGCGCTTGAGATCGCCCGCGAGGCGTCACGTCAGTCGGCGGAAGGAAGTGCGCTGTTGCTCAATCATATTGGTGACGCCGTCGCGATTTTCGACGCCGACAGGGTGCTCGTTCATCACAATCCAGCGTTCGCCACATTGTGGGACCTTGAGCCCGCCTGGTTGGCCGACAGGCCAAGCCATGGCGAATTGCTGGATCGACTGCGGCAGCGACGTCAGTTGCCGGAAACAGTCGACTACGCTCGCTTTAAGGCTGATGAGCTGGCCTGCCATCAACAGGTCGAGGCTGCTTCGGAGGACATCTGGCGCCTGCCGTCTGAAAGGACGCTGCGCATTGTCCGGCTGTCACAACCAACGGGTGGACTGACCCTGATCTATTCCGACATCACGCCCGAGTTGCGGCTGAAAAGCCAGTTCAACCACCTTATCCAGGTGCAGAGGGCGACGTTGGACAAATTGAGCGACGCAGTCGCGGTGTTCGGCGCCGATGGACGACTTAGATTGCACAATGAGGCCTTTGAGACGTTCTGGGGCATTCCAGCAGGACAACTGCAACGCACGCCGGATTTTGAAGGCGTGGCCGAGCTATGTATTCCTCGACTGCATGACCGGCAGTTCTGGCGTGATCTCAAGGCCAGAATTACCGATCTCGATCCGCTGGCGCGGGCTCCCGCGCAGGTGGAGATGACAACTTCGGAACGTCGGGTCGTAGCCTTTCAGTCCCGCCCATTGCCGGACGGCGCAACCCTAATCGGCTTCTCCGATATCACCGACACTAGACGGTTGGAGGAGGCGCTGGGTGACCGCGAGGCGGCTCTCGCGGAAGCCGAGCGGCTGAAGCGGGCATTTGTCGGCAGTGTTTCCTATGAGCTGCGAACGCCACTGACCACGATCATCGGCTATTCTGAACTGCTGGAAGCAGGCGTGACGGGGTTGGGTGAACATGAGCGGGGGTATGTGGCCGCCGTGCGCGCCGCCGCCGTGCATCTGGCGCGCTCGATCAATGACGTACTGGAAACCGCGGAAATCGACGCCGGTGAGACGGTTCTCGATATAGGTGATGTGGATGTGGCAGGGCTTTTGCACCAGGCTGCGGCACGCTGCGCGGCGGACGCTCGGTCTGCTCGTATCGAAGTGAGCGTAATCGGGGAAACGGATCTGGGATTGATCAGCGCCGACGGTGCGCGGCTGGGCCAGGTTCTGGATCATCTGATCGACAATTCGCTTCGCCATACGCCGGCGGAGGGACGGGTTTCGCTGTCCGCCGTGCGCACGCCTGGCGAAGTATGTCTCTCGGTCACGGACAATGGACGCGGCTATCCGTTCGATGTCCAGGCGCACATCTTCGACCGCTTCAGCAGCCATAACCGCGGTGGGCCGGGACTGGGGCTGGCGTTGGTCCGCTCGTTGGTGGAACTCCATGGCGGTTGGGTGGCGCTGGAGAGTGAGCCGGGCGCTGGCGCAGCCTTCACCTGTCACCTGCCGGATACCGTGCAGGCGCCAGAGGCCAAGCCTCGCCTTATCTAGGGGGACCGCCCCTCCTCGCGAAAGCCGCAAGTGAGGGCCAGACCGAAGCCTTAGTGCTGGCTTTCCGGCATGCGCACGATCAGGCCGTCTAGAGCGTCGGTGACCTTGATCTGGCAGGATAGCCGCGAATTGTCCGCGACGTTTTCCGCGAAATCGAGCATCGATTCTTCCATGGCCGATTTCGTACCGGCCTTATCGACCCACGCTTCGTCAACATAGACGTGACACGTTGCGCACGCGCAAGCGCCCCCGCAGTCCGCGTCGATGCCAGGAATATTATTCTTCACAGCGCCTTCCATGACGGAAAGCCCACTTTTCACGTCGATGACGTGCTCCGAGCCGCTGTGTTCAATGTATGTTATCTTCGCCATGGACTCCCCGTGCGCGATACTTTCAAGCGGCGACCTCTTTCATGGAAACGGTCGCGTCCGCAAGCCTCGCGCGCGATATAGGCTTTCTTTGGCCGATAAGCTGGCGGCCGGCCATGAATTCCGCGGGCGCGTTCACGGCCTCAACCGCTTCCAGAATGTCACCTTTGAGGTGGAAAACCGCAAATCTTGCCGTGCCTGGATCGCCGCGAATGATAATGTCGTCAGCGTCGAACGGCAGGCCGGCGAACTGGTACTTGAGGTCGTACTGGTCGGACCAGTTCCAGGTTACCTCGTGCGGCGGCGGCGTGCGGCCTGTGATCACCGACGTCACCTGCCTGGCCTGCTCAAGTGCGTTGGCCACGCTTTCCAGCCGGAACATTCGATCGAAGCGCGGCATCGGGCGCCACGAGACGTCGCCAATCGCAAACACCGCGGGGTCGGCGGTACGCGCATGTTCGTCGACGACAATTCCGTTCTCGCATTGCAGTCCAGCTTCACGAGCCAGTTCGTCGTTCGGCGGCGCGCCCACGCCGACCAGCGCGGCATCGCAGGGGATTGTTCGGCCATCTCCGAGGCGGACGCCGGTTACATGGCCGTCGACACCTTCAAAACCCTCGACCATTGCCGAGACCTCGAAGTCTACGCCCTTGGCCCGATGATAGTTGGTGAAGAAGTCCGACAGCACCTGGCAGGCCACACGGGCCAGGATGCGCGGTTCACGCTCCAGCACCACCGCTTCCGCGCCCAGCGCTCTGGCCGACGCGGCGGCTTCCAGGCCGATATAGCCGCCGCCGATAACCGCAAGCCTCCTGCCCGGTCCCAAAGCCGCCTTGAGCGTCTCGGCGTCGGCCGCGGAGCGCAGACACATTACGCCCGCTAGTTCCGCCCCAGGAATCGGCAAGGTTCTGGCGCGCGCGCCCATCGCCAGGATGAGATACTCATAGGGAATTGATCGTCCATCGGCGAGCTCGACGATCTTGCTCTCTCGATCGAGGCGGGCCACCTTGGTCCCGAGGATCAGATCGATCGCGGCCTCGGCGTAGAAGCTTTCCGGCTTCAGCATCAGGCTCTGTGCGTCTGCCTCTCCCTTCAGCCAGGCCTTCGAAAGTGGAGGACGCTGATAGGGCGCGATTGGCTCGTCGCCGATCAGCGTGATGGGATGCTCGTAGCCGTATTGTCTCAGCAATGCAGCGGCCGTGCCTCCGGCATGGCCCGCGCCCACAATGACGACACCGTTGTTCTTATCTCCCATGCCGCTGCGATGCCGAGAAATCGCGGTCACGTCAACAGAACAGAACGCATCCCTCCCCAAATGGGGAGGCAGGAATCGTTAGACACGGCTCAGCACCAGGCAGCCATTTGTGCCGCCAAAGCCAAAGCTGTTGGACATCACTGTATCGAGCTGTCGGTCGATGCGCTCGCGCACGATCGGCATGTCCTCGAACTCCGGATCGAGAGTATCAATGTTGGCGCTCTTGGCTACGAAGCCTTCGCGCATCATCAGCACGCTGTATATGGCCTCCTGGGCGCCGGCCGCTCCGAGGCTATGGCCGGTGAGCGCTTTGGTTGAGGAAATCAGCGGGGCTGCGGGGCCAAACACCTCGCGCACCGCCGCCATTTCCTTCTGGTCGCCAACCGGCGTCCCAGTGCCGTGAGGGTTCAGGTAGTCAATCTTTCGGTTGCCGGCGCCGGCCATCGCCAGCCTCATGCAGCGAGCAGCGCCCTCTCCGGATGGAGCGACCATGTCGTGGCCGTCGGAATTGGCGGCATAGCCGACGATCTCCGCGTGGATCGTCGCGCCCCTGGCCAGCGCCCGCTCCAGGTCCTCGACCACCACCACGCCGGCTCCGCCGGCAATGACGAAGCCGTCGCGGTCGACGTCATAGGGGCGGCTTGCCCTGGCGGGAGTGTCGTTGAAGCGAGATGACATCGCTCCCATGGCATCGAACAGCGCCGACAGCGTCCAGTCGAGCTCCTCGCATCCACCGGCGAAGACGACATCCTGCTTGCCGAGCTGGATCTGCTCGTAGGCGGAGCCGATGCAGTGGGTCGAGGTCGCACAGGCGGAGGCTATCGAATAGTTGATCCCGCGAATCTTGAACCATGTCGCCAGGGTCGCTGATGGGCCGGAGCTCATCGCTTTGGGCACCGCGAAGGGGCCGATGCGCTTTACACCCTTCGTGCGGGCAATGTCGGCGGACTCGACGATCGAGCGGGTGGATGCGCCGCCCGAGCCGATGATCAGGCCGGTGCGATCATTGGAGACCTCATCCTCGCCCAGACCCGAGTCGGCGATCGCCTGTTCCATGGCGATATGGGCGTAGGCCGTTCCCGAGGCGAGGAACCGTGCCGCGCGCCGGTCGACGCGCGCTTCCCAGTCGATCGCCGGGTCGGCATGAACCTGACAGCGGAAGCCGAGCTCCGCGTATTTGGGCGCGGCGACGATCCCGGATCGGGCATCGCGCAGGGATCGGGTGACCTCTCCGGCGTCGCTGCCGATGGAGGAGACAATACCCAGGCCCGTGATGGCCACTCGACGCATGAACCGTTCCCTCCCGCCCGGGAATCTCTAAAGGGTCACTCAGGCCAGATCAGCGGCGCTGAAAACGCCCACCTTGAGGTCTTTCGCCTCATAGATAGGTTTGCCATCGGCCTCGAGCACTCCGTCAGCAATGCCCATGACCAGTCTGCGCAGTATGACCCGCTTGAAGTCGATGCGATAGACGACCTTTTGCACCTTCGGAGTAACCTGGCCCCTGAACTTGACTTCACCCACGCCCAGAGCGCGTCCGCGTCCCGGTGCGCCCGACCAACCCAGGAAGAAGCCGACCAGCTGCCACATCGCGTCCAGGCCAAGACAGCCGGGCATCACCGGATCGCCGATGAAATGGCAGGCGAAGAACCATTGATCCCTATGGATATCCAGTTCGGCGGTCATGAAGCCCTTGCCGTAGACGCCGCCCTCTGATTCGATTGCGGTGATGCGATCGAACATCAGCATGGGCGGATAGGGCAGTTGGGCATTGCCCGGGCCGAACATTTCGCCTCTGGCGCATGCCAGCAGGTCGTCGCGTTCGAAACTGGACGGTCTGGTGTTGTTGGTCTCTGGGACGTGGCTCATGGCCTGAGGTAGCACGCACTTGCCGCTCGCCTCAACGGCATTGCGGTGTCGTCGCAACGCCCCATACCCGATCGGCGGAAACCCAGCCCGTGATGCCCGATGCTTTCAGCTTGCACCAGCCACCCTCGCAGCGGTCGAGGTTGGCCAGGGAACGGGCGTTCAGCATGCCGGATACCGGAGCATCCATGGCCGGCTTGCGATGCAGTGAAAGGGGCGTGGCGCCGAGCGCCATCACTGTTCGTCGGCCATCTACCATCAGCCGATGCACCCAGACGGCGCCTCCATCGGGGTCACAAATCCGTCGCCAGTCCTGGGTTTCCGCGACCACCTGCACCGGCAGGCCGCGCACACGATAGACCCAAACCGACGGATAGTCGGTTCCCGGACCCTTGCGGCCAATGACCTCGGCGCGCTTGAGGCTGAGCCAGCGGGGCACACAGTAACCCGACGCGGTCTGTCTTTGGGCAGCGGGACAGTCTTTTCCTTCGGCAACATGTTCGCCACAGGCGCCCAGGATCATGGCGCCGAGCGCCAGCAGAGCGGCCGTTTCTATCGATCGCAATGGCGTCAACCGCAACATCCCCCTTGCTTGGCCGGGCAAAGCCGTTTTGGGTAGTTCCGCGACACACCGTCGCGCAACAGGCGTTTCTTGTCAGACCGACCCATGGCCCTTCGCAAGCCGAAAGTTATCGTAACGCGAAAGCTCCCGGATGCGGTTGAGACCCGTATGCGTGAGCTATTCGACACTGAGCTCAATCTCGACGACACGCCGATGGATGTCGAGACCCTCGCTGCGGCCCTCGCTCGCGCGGAGGTTTTGGCCTGCACGATCACCGACAGGCTGGATGGCGACCTGATCGCCAGGGCTGGCCCCCAGCTGAAGCTGATCGCCAACTTCGGCGTCGGCGTCGACCATATCGACGTCACCGCCGCCAATGCGCGCGGGATTGTCGTCACCAATACGCCGGGGGTGCTGACCGAGGACACCGCCGATCTCACCATGGGCCTGATCCTGGCCGCGGCGCGCCGGGTGGTCGAGGGAGCCAACATCGTCCAGGCCGGTGACTTCCATGGTTGGACGCCAACCTGGATGCTCGGGCGACGCCTTTCGGGAAAGCGTTTGGGCATCGTCGGGATGGGGCGCATCGGTCAGGCTCTGGCGAAGCGCGCTCGCGCTTTCGGTCTGGCCGTGCATTACCACAACCGCAAGCCGGTCGGCGCGCGGATTGCCGAGGAACTGGAGGCCACCTACTGGGAAAGCCTCGACCAGATGCTTGCCCGGACTGACGTGATTTCCGTCAATTGCCCGCACACTCCGGCGACCTACCACCTGCTGTCCGCACGCCGGCTCAAGCTGCTGCAGCCACATGCACTGGTGATAAATACAGCACGAGGTGAGATTATCGACGAGGCGGCGCTCGCCGGCATGCTGCAGCGGGGTGAGATCGCCGGCGCCGGACTCGATGTCTATGAGCATGAACCGGCGATCAATCCCAAGCTCCTGAAGCTGCCGAACGTCGTGCTGTTGCCTCACATGAGCTCGGCGACCATCGAGGGCCGCATCGAGATGGGCGAGAAGGTGATCATCAATATCCGCACCTGGATGGATGGCCACCGTCCGCCCGACCGGGTCATTCCATCCATGCTTTGACCGGTTATGCTCCGGGCCAGTCCCGCGCGCTGGAATTGCTGAGGCCTTACAGGCACTGATTTGATCGCGGTCAATGTCGCCTTGCTTCAGACACTTTAGTCCTGTGACCCAGGCTCTGGGGTTGGAGGACGGTCGTGAGCAGAGTGATCGAGACGCTGCGGGAGGAACATCGAAACCTTGCGCGGCTGCTCGACGCACTGGATCACCAGATCGAGGTGTTCGCCGAGGCGGTGAGGCCCGACTACGATGTTGTCCGCGGCATCACGGAATATTTCCTCGACTACCCCGATCGATGCCACCATCCAAAAGAGAATGCCGTCTTTGAGGTGCTGAAGGACAGGCACTCCGACAAGACCACCGGTCTGGTCGACATGATGCGCGAACATCGGACCCTCCATGACGACGCGGTCCGGTTTCGGGAAGTCATAAATGTCCTGCTGAACGATACAGATGTCGCCCGTTCCACCATCGTTGGCGCGGCGGGTCGGTTCATCGACGACCAGCGACACCACATGCGGATGGAGGAAGATTTCTTCTTTCCTGCCGCGGAACGGATACTGTCGCTTGACGAGTGGTCGGAAATCGAGTTTCGGATCACCGACGCGCGCGACCCTCTGTTCGGTGACGCCGATGAGGACCGTTTCGCCAGGTTGCGCGAACGCCTGCTAACCTGGGAACGCGAATTTCGGATCGCCTGAAGCGATTCTCGGCATGTCCTTAATCGTCAGTTACGCGTGAGCCGTGCTCTTGGTCGCGTGGCGAGTTCGTGCGCGCCGCTGCACTGAAATGCATGCCGCTGCAACTACCGGCGACCGAACCGTGGCGCTATCGTGGCTAGGCTGAGTAGCCGATCCCGGCTGAAGTTCGTGAGACTCCTGACATGATGATCGGTTCATTCCGGGCTGGGGCGCTGGCCCTTGCGGCTATTCCACTCTTCGCGCTCAGCGCTCTTCCGGCGCGGGCCGGCAGCCTGTTGCTGGTTCCGCTGAACTTGGTCGCGGGACAGCAGCAAAGTGACGCCACTGATATCAACGATGCCGGCCAGGTCGCCGCGCAATACAGTGACGCCAGCGGAAAAATTCACGCGGTAGTCTGGAAGAACGGCGCCGTCACCAACATCAATATTGGCTACAGCGCATTCACCCTGCGTATCAATGCGCAGGGGCTCGCTGTCGGAGCCTACCTCGCGACCTGCTGCAAGTACCCCTACAAGGCCTTCGTTTATGACCCTGTCACACAACTGACCCGGACGATCGCCGAACATGACGCCTACGGAACGTTTCCGAACGGAATCAATTCTTCTGGCGTTATTATCGGCGACAATGTCGGTTCGGGAAACAATCCGATTCTCAAGGGCTGGGAGGACAACAACACTCTTACCAAGACCATCAACGTGAAGAACGCCCAGTCGACATATCCGTCCACCATCAACGACGCCGGAACGATCGGCGGATGGTATATTGATGCTTCATCGGTCACGCACGGCTTCACGCGTGCCGGAACCAAGACCAAGACGATCGATCCGCCGGGCGCAACGACCACCTATATCTCATATGTCGCAGGCGACGGAACGGTGGCCGGGGGCTACAGCGACGCGTCCTCGCACTATCACGGCTTTACCGAGAATGGTGGCGTCTACACACTCTTCGACTATCCCGGGTCTGCCAAGACGTTTCTCAACGCCTATTCCGCCGGCGGCGAAGCGGTCGGTTATTGGGGGGACATCGGCGGCATAACGCATGGACTGATCTGGGTCGGCGGCAACTACTATAACTTCGACTACCCTGGTTCGACATACACCGTCATCGAGAAGGCCAACGCCGGCGGTTCGATCGTGGGCCTGTACCTTGACGCGGGCGGGGTTGCTCATGGCTTCGTTGGAATATGCGCCGCCGGCGACGCGCCCTGCACCAGCGGGCATGTGGGGTAGGGCCGCGCCTGGTTCAGCGCATCGCCGCCTCCAGCCCCCAAACCTGAATTCAGTCGGGCGGGTTGTACTTTTCGACGAAGGCGACCGATGCCTCGAGCATCTGTGTCCGGGTCTCCGCTTTGGAGAGCCAGTGGTCCTCTCCGGACAATTCGATCAGTTCGACTGGCTTGCCGGCATTTCGGAGCCCATCGCGCATTACCAGACTCTGATCTATCGGCACGACAGAATCGTTCTTTCCGTGGATCAGCAGTACCGGCGCGTCAGCCCGCCGCGCGAGGTGGACGGGCGAAAAGGCGCCCAGTGAAGAGTCGCCCGCGCCGCCAACTCCCATGTATAGATGGTCGGACCGTACGACCTCATTCACCTGGCCGAATTTCTGCTCTCGCCAATACAGAAACGCGTTTAGATCGCTGAGACCCGCCACCGAAACGGCGCAGCGATAGATGCCTTGCTGAACCGTCACGCCAGCCAGAGCCACATAGCCGCCGTAGCTTGCACCGACGATGCAGGCGCGTTTTGGGTCGACGATCCCGCGCCGCGCAAGTTCGGCCAGGCCGTCTGATACATCAGTCTGCATCTTGCGGCCCCATTGACCGTAGCCTGCGTCCCGGAAGGCTTTGCCGAAGCCGTCGGACCCTCGGAAATTGGGCTGGAACACCGCGTAGCCGCGAGATGCGAAGGCCTGCGCCCACCAGTCGAAATGGGCGTAGTCGCGGGCTTCGGGTCCGCCATGCGGCAGAACCACGATCGGCAAGCCCTTCGCGGGTTTGCCCGGCGGGAGCGTCAGGACTCCATGCAATTCTAGACCGTCCGCGGCCTTGTAGTCCACTATGCTCACCGCGCCGACGGCATCCTGCAGAATGGTGGGATATGCCCAGGCGACCGCCTCCACCTTACGGGCCGCTACGTCGACGAAAAAGAAAGTTCCCGAATCGCCGGGGCCTTCTGCCCGGACGATCATCCTGTCGAGGTTCGATGTCGCGGACTCAAGAGTGACATTCTCGCCGCCAAGTGCGCGCGTCACCTTGTCGAAGCGCGACTGCAGGGTGGGGTCGAACAGGATTGTTCGGGGCGTGTCGGAGTTCGTCACGCCGCCAATGAGTAGGTCCGTCGTTGGATCGCGTATCTCATCGGCGATCGCCTCGTCGCCGAAAGGCCTGATCCCCTCGGCGCCGGCTGTCGGCTGGTACTCGATGTGGGCGAAGTCGTGTACTTCACCGGCCGGTTGATTGACCAGAATTGATCCGGCGGTGCGGCCGGAACCAAGAATGGAAATGTCGCCGGTTGGGTCCTTTGCGCTCGCTATCGGCGTGCCATTCGCCGGACCCGCGAAAAGCCTCCAGTCGCCGCTTCGCTGTTCATACTCGGTATGAGCCGCAATCGACCCGTCAGCGGTTACCAGCCACTCGGTGTTCCAACGTTCGGTCCCCTTGGCGAGGGGCTGGGCATCGCCGGTGTCAACGTCCACGCGGTAGAGGTCCGTGTGTCCATGGTCGACGCTGTAATGGTTATTGTCGAAATCGGCGAAACCGCTGCCGCTGCCGGCCAGTGTGATCCCCCCGAAATAGGCATAGGTTTTGCCTCCGTGCGAAGAGTGGCCGAAATAGCCGTATGTGGTTGGAAAGATTTTTGGATGGTCATGGAACACAACAAGCGCCTTTATCGGCTTTGTGTTCAGTATGATGGCGCCGCCGATTTCCGCTTCCCAATCCGAAAACAGACCCGAGTAAGCGTACATGCTGGTCTGCGCCAGGACATGATCCCCATCCAGCCAAGCTACGGACCTTAGCTTCTGGGCGCCGGGATTGGCGGCGATCAGGACCGCTCCGTCGATCTGACGCACGACGAGTTTGGGCTGGTTATCCTCGAAGGCGATATAGGCGATCTTGTCACCGGCGGGCGAAATCTCGACCTGAGAGGCGGCAGGCAATTTTCCGTAGTCGGCCAATGGGGGCGGCGCGGCGAACGCGGCTCCCGCCACCACCGAAACAGCTACGGTCGACATCAACAGTCCATGACAGCGCATGCCAATCCCCCTTTGGGTCCGTCAACCGTGGACGTTTTGGACCCTGTCGGTCAAGTCCCGCCACAAACCTCGCACCCCGGATCGGCGCCGATCCGCACCGTGCGCGATTCCCCCGCAAGTCCGTCGTAGATCAGCAGTCGCCCGATCAGCGGCTCACCGGCGCCGGTGATCACTTTGACCGCTTCCAGCGCCATCATCGAGCCGATCACCCCGGCCAATGCGCCGACCACGCCGACCGCGGAACAGGTCTCAGCGTCCGGCGGCGCCTCCAGGACCAGGCAGCGATAGCAGGGCTTGCCGGTGAATACGGCGACTTGGCCAGTCCAGCGACCGATCGCGCCGCTGACCAGCGTCCTTCCCGTCTCGAAGCAGGCCTGGTTGATGATGAAGCGGGTCGGGAAGTTGTCGGTGCCGTCGAGCACCAGATCGACACCAGCGACCAGTGCTTTAGCGTTCTCAAGGGTCAGTTCGGAGGACGTGGCGTCGATCACCACGTTGGGGTTAACGCCATGCAGGCGACGCGCGGCGACCTCGACTTTGGGCGCGCCGATATCCTTTCCCTCATAGAGGATTTGTCGTTGCAGGTTCGACAGGCTGACGCTGTCATGGTCGATCAGCACGATGCGTCCTACGCCGGCCGCCGCCAGATAGAGCGCCGAAGGCGCGCCCAGACCGCCGGCCCCGACAATCGCCACGCTTGCGGCCTTCAGTTTCTGTTGCCCCGGTCCGCCGATCTCGCGCAGCACCAGATGGCGCGCGTAGCGTTCGACTTCCTCGTTTGAAAAACTCATCGTCCTTGACCCGGTCTCCTCGCGCCGCCACATGCGCCAACATGGATCAGACGCAAAATTTTCCCGACTGGCATGGCACAACCATCCTTGCCGTGCGCAAGGGCGGATCGACGGTGATCGCCGGCGACGGCCAAGTCTCCATGGGCCAGACCATCGTCAAGGGCAACGCCCGGAAGGTGCGTACTCTGGCCGGCGGGCTGGTGGTAGCCGGATTTGCCGGCGCCACAGCCGACGCTTTCACCCT
>JANXTX010000162.1 GCA_025352165.1 Caulobacteraceae bacterium
TATGTGGCGCTGAATCCGGTGCGGGCGAGGCTGGTGGAGCACGCGGAGGACTGGCGATGGTCCAGCACGCCCGCGCACCTGGGGAGCGTGGCAGGGGATGGATTGACCACGGCCGCGCCGGTGAGGGAGCGCTTTCCCGACATGGAGGCGCGTCTGGCGGCCGGGGAGGACGAGGCGTCGAGCGCACGGCTGCGCCGGGCCGAACAGATCGGCCGGCCGCTGGGGAGCGCGGCCTTCATCGCCGACCTCGAACGCCGGACAAGGCGACGCCTGGCGCCGGCGCGCCCCGGTCGGAAGCCGGCGGTTAAGGAGGGCTGAGCGGCGGGGAATATGTGCACTGTCACCAGAAAGCCCTGTCACCAGAAAGCCCGTCGCATGCGCCATGCTCAAGACCCAGACAAACTTCGAGCCGAGGCTACCCAAAATCACGGGCACACAGCCGCAAACTAGTTCTTGCTAAATGGTGGGGAGTCCCCCCCTCCCCGATCAAGCGGCCCGTAAAGCGCGTCATCCGGGTCCGGCCAGCCGAACTTCTCCCTGATCTCCGACAGCACGCGCCGATACACTCCAACATCGACGTAGTTGGCGTGGCGGGGGCTGTCGATGTAGGTCGAGGCGCCGCGCAGGTTGGGGCGGTCGTTTGCCTTCATCGCCCGCCAGGCGTCGCGGCCGGCCCCGGACTGCTCGATGACCGCGTCCATCGCCGCCATCTGCGCCATCTCGTCGAACCGCTGATAGCCGGCGGAGGCGAACTCGATGTAGCCGACCACCGACAGCCCCGTCAGCCGGCGATGGAAGATGTTCAGGTAGAGCTGCGGGCGACCGTCCTTCCACTCGAACAGGTCCTCGTCCAGGAACGGCATGCGGTACTCATAGCCGGTGGCGAACAGCACAAGGTCGAAGTCCCCGGTGGATCCGTCCGCGAACACCACGCCGGTCGGGGTGAACCGCTCGACGTCGCCCTTCGCGGTCAGGTCACCGTGCGCCAGATAGTGCAGGATCTGCGTGTTCATGATCGGGTGCGACTGCAGCGCCTTGTGGTCGGGCGCCTTCAGTCCATAGCGCGTCAGGTCGCCGACGATGGCCTTCAGCATCTTGTCGGGATCGTCCGGTATCACCACACCCTTGGGCGGATGCACCTGACCGCTGAGGAAAACATCGGTCGGCACGCCGAAGATGTGCTTGGGCACAAAATGATAGCCGCGACGCAGGCTGATCGACGCGGCGTCGGCCGCGCGCGCCGCGTCGCAGGCGATGTCGACACCGGAGTTGCCGCCGCCGACGATCAGCACCCGCTTGCCGACGAACTCGCTCGGATCGCGATAGGTCACCGCGTGCCGCGCCTCGCCCCTGAAGTCGGCCAGCCCCGGATAGGTGGGCAGGCTCGGGCGCCAGGTCACCCCGTTCGCGACGATCAGTCACCGGTAGGTTCGCGTCTGGCCGTTCGAAAGATCCACCTGCCAGCCGTCTTCCGCGCCGGTCCCCAGCGGCGTGGCGCGGACCACCTCCACGCCGAAGGTGACCTTGTCACGCAGCCCAAACCGCCTCGCGAATTCACGGATGTAGTCCAGCAGCTGGCGATGGTCGGGATAGTCGGGATAGCTCTCCGGCATCGGAGCGCCGAAGAAGTTCGAGGTGTACTTCGAGGATATGAAGTGCGCCGACTCGTACATCGACGTGCCGGGGTTATCGATGTCCCAGATACCGCCGACGTCGTTGTGCCGTTCGAACTGGTCATACGGCACGCCGGCCAGGGTGAAGGCGCGCGACGCCAACAAGCCGCACGGACCGGCGCCGACAATGCAGTAGCGGCCGTCGAAGGTGACCTTGTTGATTTCACGATGGCTTTCGGCGCGCAGGTGGCTCTCGGCGAGGACCGCATAGTCCTTCGCCCGATTGCGGCGCATCCAGGCGGCGAACACGATGCCGCAGGCCAGCGTGGCCAGATAGAAGCTCGGCAGCCACGCAGTCCACGGCAGCGGCGAGGCCGCCATCAGGCTGAAGTTCTGCTCGACCAGCCAGGCGGCGATGATCAGCCCGACCGCGCCGACCAGCGACGCCGCCATCACCCACCAGCGACCGGCCGCGCGACGCCGCCAGAGGTAGGCGACGATCGCCGCTCCGGCCATTGCCTGGATCAGGATGATGCCGAGCGTGCCCAGACCGATCACCGCGGGGATCATCGTGAGATAGGGATCAAGCCGGGTGAGCCCGAAGCCGACGACGCAGGTCAGCGTGATCAGGCTAACGGCGAAGCTGGCGTTCGAGGGCGCATAGCGGGTCGGGTGAAACCTGCCCAGCACCGGCGGCAGCAGCTTCTCGCGGGCGAGCGCGAACAGATAGCGCGCCGCCGCATTGTGCAGGGCCAGATAGGAGGCCAGCACGGAGGTGCACACCAGCAAGCCCATAGCCGCCATCATCCCGGCCCCGGCATACTGGTCGGTGAGGTTCATCATGAACGCGCCACCCTCGGCGCGCGCGCGCTGGCTGGCCTCGGCCGCGCCGACCGCTCCGACCGTCAGCCAGGCCGAAACCAGATAGAAGATCGCGATCAGCACCACCGAAACATAGGTGGCGATCGGGATGCTGCGGGTTGGCTCCTGCGCCTCCTCGCCATACAGCGCGGCGGACTCGAAGCCGATGAACGAGGTGAACGAGATCATCATCCCGACACCGACGCCCGGCCCCAGCAGGGCGTGCGGGTCGAACGCCTCCAGCGGAAAGGCATGCCAGCCCTTGGCCAGCAGGACGGCCACGTCGAACACCAGAAGGATGGCAATCTCGGCGGCCATCAGCACGCCCAGCACCTTGGCCGACAGGTCGATCGAGCGATAGCCCAGCACGCCGACCAGGCCGATGCCGATCACGCCAAGCAGCAGCCAGGACGCGTGAAGCCCCATGCCCCCCAGCGCCAGGCTGGTGAAATAGCCGAGGAACGCGGCCATCCCCACGGTGTAGATGACATAGGCGAACGCGGCCGTGTAGGCGGCCGCCACGCCGACCGGCTTGCCCAGCCCCTTTGCCACATAGGTGTAGAACGCGCCCGTGCTGACCACGCGCCGGCTGATCGCCGCATAGCCGACCGCGAAACACATCAGCGTCAGGCCCGCGAACAGGAACCCGACCGGCGTCGCCGCGCCAAGACCGCGGCCCAGCGCCATCGGCAGATTGCCCACCATCGCCGCCAGCGGCGCGGCGGCCGCCACCACCAGGAAGATGATCCGCTGCGTCGACAGAAACCTGCGGCGCTTGCCTGTCTCGAACGACCGCGCGGCGGCGCGGATGGCGTCATCCATGGGAATACCTCGGTCGGGGTCGGCGGCTCACCGTGCCGCATAAACCTGATAGTCTATCATATATTGGCTGACAAGATGGCGCGGCATGGTCTAGAGGCCGGTGATGACGGACGTTAATCCACCGCGTCGCCGCAGGGCGACCCAGGCCCGCTCGAAGGCCACGGTGCAGAAAATTCTCGACGCGACGACCGCGCTGATCGTCGAACGCGGGGCCCGGGGCGTCACCATGAGCGAGATCGCCCGGCGGGCGGATCTGGTGATCGGCTCGCTCTATCAGTACTTCACCGATCGGTCGGCCATCTATCGCGCCGTCCTGATCCGGCACAATGCGGAGGCGCGCACCCTCCTGCACCATTTCGTGTCGCAAGCGCGGACGCTCGATGAGTTCATCGATGCACTCAACGCCCTGTTCGACAGCTATTTCGAGCTCCTGCAGAGAGACCGGCTGGTCATCGGTCTTTGGGAAATCGTGCAGACCGATCCGCAACTGATGGCGCTCGACGTCGAGGACAGCCTGCAGAACGCCCGCTATATCGCCCGCGTCTCCGCGCCAATGCTCCCCGGCATCGAGGAAGCGCGGCTGGTCGCCGCCAACGCCCTGCTGATCCAGTACTCGCTTTACGCAGGCCGCATCGCCCGCGAACTCCCCCCTGAAATCGCCTGCGAAGTTCCAGCCCTCTACAAAGCCATGCTCAGCCAACTGTTCCGCCAGACGCTGGCCCCCGAGGAAACCTGACCAACCATCATGAAATCCTGGCGATCCGGCGGATAGATCGAGGCCGACACCTAAACTGGGCGCCTCGGGGCGAGACGCTCGCGCTATGAGACGGGCTGGCGGGTGAAGTGCGCCAGTGTCGTTCCGACCGCGAGACGCGCCATCTCGTCGGTGTCCATCGCCCGGAACCTGTCCGACAGCAACTCGACCCCATAGGGACCGTCGTAGCCCGTCGCGGCGATGGCGCCGAGAAAACCAGCGACGTCGAACTCACCCTCGCCACAGGTTACGCGGTTGCTGATGGTATCCTGCCAATAGTCGCCGACCAGGGCGACGGGTCCGTCGCTGAGCTCGACATGGACAATGATCTCACGCGGCAGGGTAGCGAGGTCGGCGAAGTCCACGCCCATGCGGGTCAGGTGCCAGATATCCAGCAGCAGGCCGCCCCGCTCGCGCCCGGCGCCGAGGGCCAGCGCCCGCGCGGTCGGCAGATCAGCGATCCGACCGATGGGCGAGAATTCTATGGCCACGCCCGCTCCCGCCGCGCGCGCCTCATCGCACAGCGCGGCGAAGCGCTCGATCATCACCTCCAGGGGGACATCTGGTCCCGAGGTCCCGGCTTTCACGTGTACCGCGCCTATCTCCGCGGCGGACGTGATGATGAAATTCCTGTCCCGATGCGCGCCGGGGTTTTCGCCCGGCGTGGATAGCCAGTCGCCGATGAATTCGATCTCGACGTGATCGAGACCGTTGCCGGCGAGAATACGCCGGATCTCGCCGTAGGAATGGTCCCGCAGCGTGTGTTCAAGATCAGAGGCGGTCAAGCCGATCCCCCGGAAGCCCGCCCGGGCGGCCGCCTCGGCCCTGCGAGCCAGAGGGACGGGACTGACCACCGGGGGCGCGAACGGTGAAATCGGGCCCGCCAGTGTGAAGAAGCTGGCGATCAGCACCGGCGGCGCGGAGGTCGTTGCCTCGCGAAACACACTGCCGGTTTCCATCCGCGCTGGTCCTCTCGTTCTCGCCGTTCAGCGCCTGGGCTCAAGCCGCGAGCCGCGCGTCGATGCATTTATGCCTGAGAGATCATTCGCCCTCCCGGCGTTGTCAATCGGCAGTCCCGGCGATCACGGATCGATCCCGGCCAATCGGTTGGAGAATTTATTACCACGAAGTACACGAAGTACACAAAGAAGTACGGGAAATATTAGAATGCGCTTCGCGCGAAGCGCAATATCTCCCCTCCCCTTACTTCTTCGTGTACTTCGTGTACTTCGTGGTCAAATTTTACTTGTGCTTGCAGGCAATTCCCGCGCCGGGGGTCGTTCGCCCGAAAGCCCTGCGGATCGATCCCCCCCCTTGATCATCTCCGCAAACTGACCGACTGAACCCGCGATGGAACGCGACGATACAGTTCTGGTCACCGGCGCATCCGGCTTTGTCGGTTCGGCTGTGTTGCGCTCACTGTCCGGCCGTGGGCTGAGGCTTCGGGCGCTGGTCCGCGCGACCAGCCCACGCAACAATCTCGAGGGCCTCGACTGCGAGATTATCGAGAGCGACATGCGGGACCGCGCCTCGATGACCGCCGCATTGCAAGACGTGCGCTACCTCTTTCACGTCGCCGCCGACTACCGGCTCTGGGCGCGCAATCCCGAGGACATCGTCACCGCGAATCTCCAGGGCGCGGACGCCGTCATGCATGCGGCGCTCGACGCCGGCGTCGAACGCATCGTCTACACCAGCAGCGTCGCCACCTTGCGCGCCGGTGATGCATCGACCTCGGTCGACGAAACCTCGCCACTGGATGAGGGCGAAGGCGTCGGCGCCTACAAGCGTAGCAAGGTCGTCGCCGAACGGCTGGTCGAGCGCCTGGTCGCGAACCGCGGACTGCCGGCGGTGATCGTCAATCCCAGCACGCCGATCGGTCCGCGCGACGTCAAGCCGACCCCAACCGGCCGCATCGTCGTCGAAGCGGCGAGCGGGCGCATTCCGGCCTTCGTCGATACCGGCCTCAACCTGGTTCATGTCGATGACGTGGCGCGAGGCCATCTGCTGGCGCTGGAAAAGGGCGTCATCGGCGAGCGGTATATCCTCGGCGGCCAGAACGTGTCGCTGCGCGATCTGCTGGCCGACATTGCCGCGCTCACCGGCCGCAAGCCGCCAACCATCAACCTGCCACGCGCGCCACTCTATCCGCTGGCCTGGGCGGCCGAGGCCGTCGGCCAGATTACCTGCAAGGAACCATTCGTCACCCGCGACGCCCTGAAGATGGCCTCGCACCACATGTTCTTCACCTCGGCCAAGGCGGAGCGCGAGCTCGGCTACACCGCCCGGCCGTACCGCGAAGCCCTGGCCGACGCGGTCGCCTGGTTTCGCGACGCGGGGTATATCCGATGATCCCGGTGCTGGTAGTCGCCGTAGTGGCGCTGGCGACCTGGCTTTACCTGCTGCTCGGCCACGGCCTTTTCTGGCTGGCGCGGGAGCGGGATGATCGCGACGCGCCCGCGACTGAGCCGGTCCGCTGGCCATCCGTCACCGCCGTCGTCCCGGCGCGCTACGAGGCGGACGTCATCGACGCCGCGCTCTCAAGCCTGCTGGCCCAGGACTACTCCGGCGATCTGCGGGTCATTCTCGTCGACGACAACAGCACCGACGGCACTGGCGATATCGCCCGCGCCCTCGATCATGGCGGGCGCCTGAGCGTGGTCACCGGCGCACCGCTCGCCCATGGCTGGACCGGCAAGCTCTGGGCGGTCCGCCAAGGGATCGCGGCGGCCGCGGCCACCGAGCCCGACTATTTGCTGCTGACCGACGCGGACATCCGCCACGGACCGGACAATGTTCGCTCGCTGGTCCGCCGCGCCGAGGCCGGTGGACTGGTGCTCACGTCGCTGATGGCGAAGCTGGCGATCACCACCTGGGCCGAACGACTGCTCATTCCCGCCTTCGTGTTCTTTTTCGACATGCTCTACCCGTTCGCCTGGGTGAACGATCCGCAACGCCCGACAGCAGCCGCGGCGGGGGGGTGCATGCTGGTCAGGCGCGACACGCTCGCGGCGGCCGGCGGCGTCGAGGCCATCGCCGACGCGATCATCGACGACTGCGCCCTTGCCAGACTGATGAAGGCCCAGGGCCCGATCTGGCTCGGGCTGACCGAACGCGCGCAGAGCTTGCGGCCCTATGGTGGCTTCTCCGAAATCGGCCGGATGGTCTCACGTTCCGCCTATGCCCAGCTTGGCTATTCGCCGTGGCTGCTGGCCGGGACGGTCGCTGGAATGTGCCTGGTCTATCTGGCGGGACCGGCGATGGCGCTATTCGCGACAGGTGCAGTCCGCTGGCTCGGCGTGGCGGCCTGGGGCGCGATGGCGCTGGCCTATCAGCCTATGCTCGGCTTCTATCGTCGCTCACCGCTGTGGGGCCTGGCGCTGCCGGCCATCGGCGCGATCTACACCCTGTTCACGCTGCAATCGGCCTTTGATGTCTGGCGCGGTCGCGGCGGCATGTGGAAGGGCCGCGCCCAGGCGCTGGCGGCAGTATCATGAGTGAGACCTTCGACTTCGATTCCGGCAAGGGGCACACCGACGAGAACTTTCCGGTAGGCTCGGTGCTGATCGCCGCGCGCCATCGACCCCTGGTGATGGCCTTCTACCGCGTCGCGCGGATGTCCGACGATGTCGCCGATCATCCAACGGCATCACCAGACCAGAAGCTGGCGCGGCTCGACGCGATCGAGGCGAGCCTGACCGGCGCTGACGAAACGGTGCGCGAGGCCGTCGCCCTGCGAACGGCCCTTGCCGCGCGGGGTCTCGACAGCACCCATGCCCTGGACCTGCTGAAAGCGTTCCGCCTCGACGTCACCAAGTCGCGCTACGAGGACTGGGACGACCTGATGGACTATTGCCGCTATTCGGCCGCGCCGGTCGGCCGGTTCATGCTGGACGTGCACGGCGAGAGCCGGGAAACCTGGCCGGCCTCGGATGCGCTTTGCGCCGCACTGCAGGTGATCAATCACCTGCAGGACTGCGGCAAGGACTACCGCGAGCTAAGGCGGATCTACCTGCCCCGCGACGAACTGCCGGATGCCAATCTCGAAGCGCTCGATGGTGAGCGGGCGAGCCCGGTGCTGCGGATGGCGATCGGCAATCTCGCGGTGCGGACGAGCGAACTGCTGCACCTCGCCAACCCGCTGGGCCCGCACATACGCGACACCCGACTGGCCCTCGAGGTCGGCGTGATCCATTCGCTGGCCGTCGATCTCAACCGGCGCCTGCTGGCCCGGGACCCGTTGTGCGAACGCGTGCATCATCGGCCGCATGAGGCGCTGCGCTTTGCCATAGCCGGGGCCGTCGGAATTCTCGCGGGCAGGCTGGGGCTCGGCGGACGCGCCAGGTTGGGGCATAGCTGAGTCATGACCGACAGCAACGAAAGCCACGCGTCCGGAAGCTCGTTCTATACCGCCATGCGCATCCTGCCCCAGGCGGAGCGCGACGCGATGTTCGCGATCTATGCCTTCTGCCGCAAAGTGGACGACATTGCCGACGACCCCGGCCCGACAGCGGACGAACGTCGCGAAGCGCTCGACGCGTGGCGCGCCGATCTGGCGGCCTTGTACGCGAGCGCCCCTCCGGAACGAACCAATGCGCTGGTCGAGCCGGTCCGGCGGTTCGGATTGCGGCGGGAGGATTTCCTCGCGGTGATCGACGGCATGCAGATGGATGTCGACGCCCTTATCGTAGCGCCCGACTTTGTCACGCTCGATCTTTATTGTGATCGCGTCGCCAGCGCGGTCGGTCGACTTTCGGTTTGCATTTTCGGCATGGACGAGGCGCCGGGGATCGAACTGGCGCATCACCTGGGCCGCGCGCTGCAACTCACAAACATATTGCGCGACCTTGACGAGGATGCCGCCATCGGGCGCCTTTATCTGCCGTCCGACGCGCTCGAGGAGGCGGGAATTGCGACATGTGCGCCGTCCGACGCCGTCGCTCACCCCTCCATCGCCGTCGCCTGCCGCTGGGTGGCGGCAATCGCCCGTCAGCACTACCGCAAGGCCGACGAAATCATGAACGCCCGGCCGAAAGGCCGTCTGCGCGCGCCCCGGCTGATGAGTGGGGTCTATGGCGAGATTCTCCGCCGAATGGAGCGCGAGGGCTGGGCTGCTCCGCGCTCCCGGGTCAAACTCGGCAAGGCCACGCTGGCGTGGATCATGCTGACGCGCGGTCTGGCGCGGTGACACGGAGCAAGCCGATCCGCCGCGCCTATGTGATCGGAGCCGGGCTGGCCGGCCTCGCGGCCGCGGTTAGCCTGACGCGGAATGGCGTGCCGGTCACCGTCATCGAGGGGGCAATGCAGGCCGGCGGGCGCTGCCGATCGTACCACGATCCCGTGCTCGATATGACCATCGACAACGGCAACCATTTCGTCGTGTCGGGAAACGCTAACGTTAACAACTATCTCCAGGCCATTGACGCGACTGATAAACTTCAGGGCTTGGGAGATCGCGGCCCGGCCTTTCACGATCTCCACGACAGCTCGACATGGACGCTCTGGCCCAACGATGGCGCGCTGGCCTGGTGGGTGTTGTCGCCGCCTCGACGCGTGCTCGGGACCCGCGCGGCTGATTATCTGACGCTGGCGCCGCTGCTGTTCCCGCCGCCGGGAAAGCGCATTGACGAGGTAATGAAATGCGAAGGCGTCCTTTGGGACCGGCTGATTGGACCGTTCCTGCTGGGCGCGCTGAACACCGATCCGAAGGCGGCTTCGGCCGACCTGGCCAGCGCCGTCATTCGCAGGACCTTCGCACGAGGCGGCCACGCCTACCGTCCACGCATCGCCCACCCGACCCTTGCCGCCGCCTTCGTCGATCCTGCCCTGGCCTATCTGTCCGGAAAGGACGTCGATCTAAGATTTGGTCAACGTGTCAAAGGCTTGCAACTGGATTCTGATGTTGTAACGGGCCTTGGGATCGCCGAAACCGGCGAGTCGGCGGACGACGAAACCGCCGTCATCCTCGCGACGCCGCCATGGATCACCGGGGACCTCGTCCCGAACCTCACGGTTCCCGATCAGTTCAGCTCGATCGTCAACGCTCATTTCCGCATCGCGCCACCACCAGGCGCCGCACCGATGCTCGGTGTCATCGGCGGTTCCGCGGAGTGGATATTCGCTTTCGCCGATCGGATATCGGTGACCGTGAGCGGAGCGGACGCCATCGTCGACGAGGACCGCCAAATCCTTGCCGAACGCTTCTGGCGCGACATTGCGACCGTGCATGGGCTTGGGCCGGAACTGCCGCCCTGGCAGATCGTCAAGGAACGCCGCGCCACGTTCAGGGCGACACCCGAACAGAACGCGCGGCGCCCCGGCGCCAGGACCGCCTGGCGCAACCTTTTCCTGGCCGGCGACTGGACCCAAACCGGGCTGCCGGCGACGATCGAGGGCGCCATCCAGTCCGGCAACACCGCCGCCGAACTGGCCTTGCAAGGCCTGGCGGGGACCTGATTGCCCAGGCAAATGACCTCTAGCAAACCAACCAGACTTGTCGTCGTGGTCGGCATGTTGAGCGAAGCACGCATCGTCGAAGCCGAGAACGCTGGCGTTGTTATAAGTGGAGGAATTGCCTCTCAACTCGCGGAACTGCTTGAAAATTTACCCCTTGGCGGCATCGCTGGAATCGTCAGCTTCGGCGTCTGCGGAGGGTTGAATCCGTCGCTGAAATCAGGCGACCTGGTCATCGAGTCGAACAGCAAAGGATGGCTGGAGCGACTGCAGGCCGCCCTTCCCACTGCTCGGTCAGGGATCGTCGCCGGCGGCGATGCGATGATCGCCGGCGCTTCCGAAAAGCGGGCGCTTCGCCAACGACTCGGCGCCGACGCCATTGATATGGAGACCCATCAGGTCAAGGCATTCGCCGAACGGACCGGAACACCTTACGCGGTAGTGCGGGCAGTGTCGGACCCGGCCCACAGCGCCCTGCCCCGCGCCGCGCTTGTCGGGCTAAAGCCCAAAGGCGAGACGGATGCCTTCGCGGTGGTCCGCTCCCTCGCGCTGCGCCCATGGGAGCTGCCGGCGTTGCTGCGGACGGCCCGGGAGGCCGATGCAGCATTGCGAGCCTTAAGAAACGCGCGCGACCTTCTTGGACCGGGGCTGGGTTGTCCGGATTTCGTCGAGCATCTTGTCGACGTGAGTTGAGAAGACAAATTTCGCCGGGCGCTGGTTGTCGAGCGGGATATCCTTCGCCATCGGCCCGTCGGTGCGCACGCCACGCATCGTCACCGAAAGCGCCTTCAGGGGCCGGTTCATGATGTCGCTGACGGCGGTAGCCTCGAAGCCGCTGTGGACCATGCAGTCGGCGCACTTTTCGTAGTTGCCCGTGCCGTAGACGTCCCAGTCGGTCTCTTCCATCAGCTCTTTGAAGGTCTTCGCATAGCCTTCGCCGAGCAGGTAGCAGGGGCGTTGCCAGCCGAACACCGTGCGGGTCGGGTTGCCCCATGGCGTGCAGTGATAGGCCTGATTGCCGGCCAGGAAATCAAGGAACATCGTCGACTGGGTGAACGACCATTTACGGCCGCCGTCGCCGAGCGCGAAGATGTCGCGGAACAGCTGCTTGGTCTTGGTGCGGTTGAGGAAGTGCTCCTGGTCCGGCGCCCGCTCATAGGCATAGCCGGGCGAGATGGTGGTTCCGTCCAGGCCGATCTCCTTCATATCGTCGAGGAAGGCCGCGACGCGCTCCGGGACCGCTCCCTGGAACAGGGTGCAATTGATGCTGACGCGGAAACCCTTTGATTTCGCTAACTTTATCGCCGCCACGGCCGTGTCGTAGACGCCATCAAGGCAAACCGACTTGTCATGCATCGCCTTGTCGCCGTCCAGATGAATCGACCAGGTGAACATCGGGTCGGGCTTGTACTGATCGATCTTCTTGGTCAGCAGCAGCGCGTTCGTGCACAGGATCACGTACTTCTTGCGGTCCAGGAACCCACGCACAATCTTCGGCATGTCGTGGTGCAGGAGGGGTTCTCCCCCGGCGATCGAGACGACCGGCGCGCCGCAATCGTCGATCGCCTCCATGCACTGATCGAAGCTCAGGCGCTGGTTGAGGATATCATCGGGATAGTCGATCTTGCCGCACCCCGCGCAGGCGAGGTTGCAGCGAAACAGGGGCTCAAGCATCAGCACCAGCGGATAGCGCTTCGCGCCGCTGAAATGCTTCTTCGCAATATAGGCGCCGATACGCGCCACGGCCGTTGCGGGTAGACCCACGCCGCGCTCCTTCCAAAAATCTGACTGCGCCGTCTTCGCCTCGAACTAGGTCCGAAGTTCGGCCGGCAAACGAAACTCTATGTCTTCCTTGACACCATCCATGGGTTCGACTTCCACGGGACCCAGTTGCCTCAAGGCATCGATCACTTCCAGAATCAGTTCTTCCGGCGCCGAAGCGCCAGCGGTCAATCCTACCGTACTCTTGCCCACGAGCCATTCCGGATCGAGCGCCGAGGCGTCTGCGATCAGATAGCTGGGGATACCATGTTCCAGGCCAATTTCGCACAACCGATTGGAATTTGAACTGTTCTTGGCGCCCACGACCAGAATCACGTCCACCATCTTGCACATATCGCGCACGGCGGTCTGGCGATGCTGCGTGGCGTAGCAGATGTCGGACGTGTCGGGACCGACGATGTTGCTGAACCGGCTCTTGAGGGAAGCGATCACCGCCTTGGTGTCATCGACGCTGAGGGTCGTCTGAGTCACATAGGCCAACGGCGTCTCGGCCGGAATGTCCAGGGCATCGACATCCTCGACAGTCGACACCAGATGCACCGGCGCGTCGATCTGACCGATAGTTCCCTCGACTTCCGGGTGGCCGGCGTGACCAATGAGGATCATTGTCCGGCCATGCCGCACATAGCGCTTTGCCTGGGCGTGCACCTTGGATACCAGCGGGCATGTCGCGTCCAGCACGGGAAGGCCCCGGGCCGCGGCTGCCTTGACGACGGATTGAGCGACGCCATGGGCGCTGAAGACCGCGTGCGCGCCATCCGGCACCTCATCGAGTTCCTCGACGAAGATCGCGCCCTTTGCCTTCAGACTGTCGACGACATGGCGATTGTGCACGATCTCGTGACGCACGTAGATCGGCGCCTGGTACTTCTCCAAGGCCCGCTCGACGATGTCGATCGCCCGAACCACACCCGCGCAAAAGCCGCGCGGCTGCGCCAAAATCACTTTCATTCATTCGCTCCAAATCGCGCCGCGCTCCTATATCAGCTAATGCTTCGCATTGCCTGCGCAACCTTTGGCGAAGAAACAGTATGAGAACCAACTTGAGCCAAGACCGTATTCCCCGG
>JANXTX010000200.1 GCA_025352165.1 Caulobacteraceae bacterium
GCCAATAGTTCAGTTCGTTGATTTAGTAAGAGCCGCCTGGAAGGCGGCGGTACAAGGAAGGGGCGGCGTTAGGCGGCTTGTACCGCCGCCTTCCAGGCGGCTCTTGCTTAAAGCCGGATCGGGCGGTCTTCCCAGGCGCCGTGGGGCGTCAGGCGGGCGTGGCGGACGCCGCCGTCGGGGGTTAGTTCCACATCGAGGCGATGGTGGGGCAGATGGTGGCCCAGGCGTTCGGGCCATTCGATGATCGCGGCGCCGTCGTGCAGGGCTTCATCGAGGCCGATCTCATAGGCTTCGTCGGCGGACTTCAGGCGATAGAGGTCGAAGTGAGCGATCGGAAATTTCGGACCGGGATAGAACTGCACCAAAGTAAAAGTCGGGCTGGGTATGTCGTTTTCGATAGGACACAGCGCGCGGATCAGCCCTCTGGCGAGCACCGACTTGCCGGCGCCGAGCGGGCCGCTGAGGCAGATCGCCTCGCCTTTCCGAAGGGAATCGGCGATAGCGGCGCCCATTGCGGCGGTGTGAGCCTCATCATCGAGACGGAAATCACCTTCGGATGGTATAATCATTGCAGGGCCTTTCAGAGGCCGTAAAACCGTAACGGGTTCGCTATTGTGTTGACGAGCGCGAGGCGTCGCAACATGAAACAGCGGCGAGAGGGTCGACGCAGGCGGAGGATGCCATGAAAGACATGACGGCGACAGAGGACGAGCTGTTCCGGGACGAGGTCCTGGCGTTTCTCGACGAAAAATTCGATGCCGAGCTTCGGGCGCAGACCGAGCGTCAGGGCGGCATATTCGCCGAGCACGAAGTGGCCATGCGCTGGCACAAGATCCTTTATGAGAAGGGCTGGATCGCGCCGAGCTGGCCGAAGGAATACGGCGGGCCGGGCTGGACGGCGCGGCAGCGGGAAATCTACTCGATGGAATGCGCGCGGATCGGCACGCCATCGTTACCTTCGATGGGGCTCACTCTGTGCGGTCCGGTGATCATGAGGTATGGCACCCAGGCGCAGAAGGAATACTTCCTGCCGCGCATGCTGTCGGGCGAGCACATCTGGGGACAGGGGTATTCGGAGCCACAGTCAGGCTCGGACCTCGCATCGCTGCAGACCAGGGCAGTGCGTGACGGCGACGACTATGTCGTCAACGGCACGAAGATCTGGACGACCAACGGCCATAACGCCAACTGGATGTTCCTGCTGGTGCGCACACGGACCGAGGGCAAGCCGCAGGCCGGCATCAGTTTCCTGGTGACGCCAATGGACACCCCAGGGCTGACCCGGCGGCCGATCATCTCGACATCGGGCGAGCACGAACTGAACCAGATCTTCTTCGACGATGTGCGCATCCCGGTCGCCAATCGGATGGGCGAGGAGAACGAAGGCTGGACGGTCGCCAAATACCTGCTGGAGTTTGAGCGGGGCGGCGGCTCGCTGGGCGTTGGACTGATGGCCGGCATGGGCAAGGTCAAATCGATGGCGGCGGACGAGCCAGCCGACGGCGGCGGCTCACTGATGACCGACAGCAGTTTCCGTCGCAAGGCGGTGCAGCTGGAGATCGACCTGATCACGGCCGACTGGACCGATCTCTATCTAAGTTCGGGCGCCGGGGTCGGCGAAAGCGTCGGGGGAACGGCTGCCTCGATCAAGAAGCTGCTCGCCAGCCAGAAGGGCCAGGACATCGCCGAGCTCGCCGTGGACGCCATCGGCATCTACGCGGTGGCGGATCAGCGCAACGGGCTGGGGGCGCACCCCATGGAACCACCGATCGGGCCGGCGCACGCACTGAC
This sequence comes from Caulobacteraceae bacterium, assembly GCA_025352165.1. GTDB lineage: Bacteria > Pseudomonadota > Alphaproteobacteria > Caulobacterales > Caulobacteraceae > Acaudatibacter. The sequence goes on from JANXTX010000200.1 coordinate 1,792, forward strand.
GACGGTAACGCGACACCTGAACGGTCGCGCCAGCACGGTATTCGGCGGCTCCAGCGAAATCCAGCACAACATCCTGGCGCGGCTGATCGGCCTGTAAGGGCCGGCGCCAGCGCCCTTTCATCCCGGAGAAACGCAAAATGGCGCTGAACAATCGTCAATGGGTGATCGCCGCGCGGCCGACAAACCGTATGCTGCTCGACGGCGATTTCACCTGGACGCAGGCGGAAGCCCGCGCGCCGGGCGATGGCGAGGTGCTGCTGCGCACGCTCTATCTGAGCTTCGATCCCTCGCAGAAGGGGCAGATGGAGAATGTCGGCGGCTATGCCGCGCCGCTGCATGTCGGCGACGTGATGCGCTCGGGCGGCCTGGCCGAGGTTGTGGAATCCAATGACCCGTCGTTGAAGCCCGGCGACAAGGTCAGCGGCTCGGTCGGCTGGCAGGAATACCCGACGATGCGCGCTCGCGATGTGCAGAAACTCGCGGACGATGAGCTGCTGGTCGAGAACCTCGGCGCACTCGGCGGCACCGGCATGACGGCTTATTTCGGGCTCAGCAAGCTGGGCAAGCCGTTCCCTGGCGACACGGTGGTGATCACCGGGGCGGCGGGTGCGACCGGATCGGTGGCCGGTCAGATTGCCAGGATCGCCGGATGCCGGGTGATCGGCATTGCCGGCGGCCCGGAAAAGTGCGCGTGGCTGACCGAGGAACTCGGGTTCGACGCCGCCGTTGACTACAAGAGCGAGAACGTCGGCAAGGCGGTCCGCGCCCTGGCCCCCAAGGGTATCGACGTGTTGTGGGACAACGTCGGCGGCGAACAGCTCAACGACCTGCTGGCGCAGATTTCCCTCTATGCCCGGGTGGTGATCTGCGGCGGCATATCGCGCTATGCGGCGGAGGAAATGCCGGCCGGCCCGCAGAACTACTTCAACCTGGTGTTCAAGCGCGCGACCATGCACGGCCTGCTGGTGCTCGATTACCTGGCCGAGTTCCCCATGGCCCGCGCCCGCATCGCCGAGTGGATCCGCGAAGGCAGAATCTCGACCCGAGCCGATATCCAGGAAGGCCTGGAGAATGCACCCAAGACGCTGATCCGCCTATTCACCGGCGCGAACATCGGCAAGCAGCTGCTGAAGGTCTAGCAAAAGTCGCAGGGTCACCAACGGCAGCGAATCGAGGACGGGCAACAACCAGGCAGCGCGCGGGCAACCTCGGGCAACATCAGGGCATCACCTCGGCAACTTGCATGCAACAAGCCGGCAACCAGCGGGCAGCTAACGGGCAACCGGATGGCAACATTCGGGCAACAAATGGCAGCCACAGGGTAACCGGACCGTTTGAATCGTTATTGTTTTTATTATCTATTTTCATGATATCGGCGCCTTCCTGAAAAGTGCGGGGCGTCCGTCATCCCAATGAACACCGCAGAAACACATATTGCAATTCTTTTGCATTTTGTCAATGATGGGCTCGCAAAACGCGCCCTCCCATGCTGCGCCATGAGACGCTTTGCCCGGGCGCGCCCTGGATTATGATCGTGGCCTAGCTGGCTGGCGACATACCCCCGAAGGCGTGCGCCCCTGGTCACCGGCCATCAGCCGTTTGCGCCGATCGACACACCATCCGCGAACGCCCAGTGCGATGAAGGCCATGGCTAGGCACGAAATTAGCGTCGCATGCCCATTCGCATACACCGGTGGAGCAAGCAGTACGCCGGGCAATGTGTAGCGAATAAACACGATCATATGTCGCGCCCACGCGTGCATTGTAAAATGCTATCTCAAACCAGCGTTCCGTTAAAGTTCGCCGCCGCTTTCAGGCAACGGCCAGGAGACTACGCCTAAAACACCGCGATAGGGTTGAGCGGCGAGCCGGTGCCGCCGGAGATGCGGAGCGGCGCCAGGGTGAGCAGGAAGGCGTGGCGTCCCTCGTCCTCGCAAGCTGCGGCAACCCTCTCCAAATCGAGATTGTCCAGCAGGTGAAGGCCCATGGCCACGAGGCCTATCATGTGGATGGGCATGGGCCAGTCGATGTTCTGGCGGGCCGGCGGGATTGGATCGTGCACGCCGTCGCCGCCCAGCACGGCGGCCTTTCGCTCATGTAGCCAGAGCGCGACGTCCGGCTCCAGACCGGCCACATCGCTATCGTCTTGCACCTTGCGGCGCTCGTCCCGGCCGAGGCGGATAACGACGATGTCGCCCTTGCCCACCTCGACACCGTGCGCGGCCTCGGTGCGTTCCAGCTCGGCCACGGTGGTGAGATGGGCGGGATCGATGAACGGAACGCCCAATGCGCGCGGGACATCGAGCAGCACGCCGCGCCCGACCAGGCCATCCTTCAGCGTCATCACGGTGTTGCGGCGCGCGCCGGTGCTCTTCACGTCGGTCGCCGGGAAACCGTTGTACATGCGGCCGCCCTGGAAAACGTGGCAGAGGGCATCAAGGTGGCTCGACGCCATGCCGTGAAAGGCTATGCCGATGTAGTCGGTGGAGACCTCCAGGCCCATGCCGGGGATGCAGGGATCGTCGCCGGCGATGACCATGTGATGGTGGGCGGGAAACGGATTTTCGGGCCCGGGGATGGTCGGGAAATCGCGCGACAGCGACACGACGCGACCGGACCGGACCAGGGTGGCCGCCTGCCGGGTCTGGGCGGCGCCAAGGTGATTGAGAGCGCCGCGTTCGTCATTCGGTCCCCAGCGGCCCCAGTTGGAGACCGCATCGAACAGGGCCTGCATCTGTTCGTTGGACATCGAGGGCACGGTCATCGTCGCTAGTGCTCCGGCTTGTCCAACAGCGCCTCATTGGCGCGGGAGTGGCGAACGCCAGGCTCAAGCTCGATGAGCTCTATGATGTTGCCGTTGGGATCGTAGCAACAGACGGAGCCGACGAGACCGAGCGGCTCTTCGGGCACGAAGACGTCACGCGCAAACCTCACCCCCCTGGCCTTGAGGTCCGCGTAGGCGGCGTGGATGTTGGTGGTGCGGAACGCGATGATTCGCGGGATGAGACCCGGATCATTGGCCGGGTCCGGGAATTCCGGCTGGGGTTCGACCCACTGTATCAGGTCAATCATCGGGCCGTGGGGATCGGAAGGCAGCACCATCAGAACGCCGCGACCCTTGGCATGCCGCATGCCGAAGATCGAGGCGACGAAGTCGGGCCAGACCACATTGCGGCGGTCGTTGAGAATGTCGAAGCCCAACAGGCGGTAGAAGGCGACCGACTCGTCGAGGTCCCGCGCGTTGACCACCGTGTGATAGAGATTGTCGAGTTGCCAATTGGCGGTCATTCCGATGATCCTGTCGTCTTGGGTTTGAATAGATTTTCGAGATCGCCGAGGAGGAACGCCATCGCCCCCTCATCGTCGAGGGCGGCGGACGTCCAGCCGCCGGGCGCATAGGCCGCGCGTTCCAGCCGGGGCTCCGAGAACAGGCCCAACTCCTCACCGTAGATGTAGAGTGTGCGTCCATTCAGACGGCTGGCTGCGTCCGTACATAGCCAAACAGCAACGGCTGCAACGTTGTCGACACTGGCGGCCGTTTCGCGAGGCACGATCCAATCGTGGCCAATGCCGGGAAAACCGTGGTCTTCCTGCGAGCGGCGTATGGTTTCGACCACCTCCGGCAACACCATGCGCGTGCCGGCGGCGGGACGAATTGCGTTGCACCGGACGTTGTAGGGGCCAAGATCGCGGGCAATCGAGCGGGTGAATCCGATGATGCCCTCCTTGGCTGCGGCGTAGTTGGACATGCCGTAGTGGCCGAGGCCTGAATTGGAGGACGTATTGATAATGACGCCACTGCACTGAGCGCGGAAATGCGTAGCCGCATGCCGCACCATGGCAAAGTGGCCCTTCAGATGAACCGCAATGAGATCATCCCAATCGGATTCGGACATTTCCCATATCATCCGAGGACGGATAATCCCGGCATTGTTGACCAGAATGTCTAGCCGGCCATAGGCATCGATAGCTGCCTGGACAATGCGCCCGGCTGCGGTGAAATCGGAAACGTCGTCGGCGCTGGCGACCGCCTCGCCGCCCGCCAGACGGATTTCAGCAGCCACAGCCTCGGCGACGGCCGGATCGGACCCACCACCCTCCGTTGCGCCGCCACGATCGTTGACGATCACCCGCGCGCCCTCAGCCGCAAGCGCCAGGGCGTCCGCCCGGCCAATGCCGCGCCCGGCCCCGGTGACGATTGCGACCTTGCCGGCCAGCCTGCCGCCGCTCTGGCCGGTCACGCCGTCAACCCCGCATTGAGGGGCGCCGCGCACGCCGGCATGTGATGTTCCGCGACCAGGGCGATACTGCGGAGCACTTCGGACTGGGCGATATCGCCGAACTGCATCATGCACATCATGCGATCGGTCCCTATCGCCTGATAGCGACGGAACTTTTCAAGGCAGTGATCCGGATCGCCGATCACAACCGAGTCGATTGCTTCCAGTGTCTCGTGGGCTTCCTCGCGCGAGACCGCATCGCCGCGAGCCATCTTCTTGACAATGGCGACCAGTTCATTGTCGCCCGTTTCCGGCGTCAGCACCGTGGGATCGACGCGGGGATCAGCCGTCGGCCGTTTGTAGTCGTCCGAACCGAGCGACCGAGGATTCACCCCTCCGCCGAACAATGAAAAGTAGGCGCTCAGGGGCGTCTCGAAGTTCTTCGGCCCCTGGATGACATACCAGAGCGCCGCCAGCGCGGCGCCATTGTCCATCGCCTTGCGCCGGGACTCCGCCACATGCACGAAGGTGAAGACTGCTTTCTGGCGGTTGATGAGGTGACCGACAGGGGTGACACATTCAGCCAATCCCGCCTCGTATTCGGCCAGAAGGCCGGCCATCGTCGAGACCGGGTTCAGGATTGTCAACGCCAGGATGCCGACTCCACGGCGTCCCGCCGCGCGGAATGAGTTCGGACTACCGGCGGTCTGCCAGAGGGGCGGATGCGGCTTCTGGACCGGGCGCGGCGTCAACTGCCGCCTGGGAATCCTGATATGACGACTGTCCCAGGAGAAGGTTTCCTCAGTCCAGATGCGCGGCAGCATCTCGAACATCTCCTGGTATTCCTCGGCGGATGTATCCATGTCGGCGCCGAAAGTCGCCCACTCCTTGGCCCCGGACACGGCCAGGCCGACGTCCAGGCGTCCGTTGCTCATGACATCAAGAGTCGCCGTGCGAGCGGCCGCGCGCATCGGATGGTTGATGCGATGACGCGCGATGATGCCGGAGTGCCCGATACGCATACGCCGGGTGTTCAGGGCGACGGCCGTCAGCCAGAGATCGGGCGCCGAGCTATGGCTGAATTCTGGCGTGGCATTGTGCTCGACCTGCCACCAGGTTCCATAGCCCGCCCGGTCGGCGGCCTTCGCCTGGGCGATGATCCGCTTAAACAGGCGCCGCTCATGATCCGGCGCCCACGGGCGGGGACTCTGAAGCTCGTTGAACATGTCGAACTTCAATGTCCCCTCCCCGCAAAACCGCCAGGCGGTGGATCAGCCCCCGAAATTGACCGTGAGGCGGACGCCGAAGGTGCGCGGCGGGTAGTAGACGAAGTTGTCCGGTTCCTGGACCTGCTGGCCCAGGGTGATCGACTGAAGGCCGTCGTTCGAGATCACATTGGCGTTCTCGACGTTTTCGACAAAGCCTTCGAGGCGATATCGCTTGTCGGGGCTATCCCACGTCAGACGCAGGTTGGTCATGTGGTAGGCGCCCTGAGTGGATGTGTGAAAGTTATCGGGCAAGAACTGCACGCTGCCCGAGAAAAAGGCGTCCACCCTGGGTGTGAAGGTGCCCAACGCCGTCTCGATCCGATATTCGGCCCCAAGGTTGATCGTATAGGGCGGCGTCTGATTGAGGCGGTGGCCGACAAAGTTGCACAACAGGGTCTGCTGGTCGCAACCCGGACCCGGACCGCCGAACCGGGTGTCCGTCGTTGTATAGCTGCCGTATCTCGCGTCGGTCAGCGTCAGGGTCCCGTTCAGGCGCAGATTGGTGACCGGAACGACGGTAAGCTCGGCCTCGAGACCGTTCACGGCGGTTGTGCCGTTGACGTTGTTTATACCTGACTGGGTCGAGCTCTGCACGAACACCTGCAGCTGGCTGATGTCCTCGTGATAACCGGCAAGGTTGAACTGCACGCGATCATCGAGGAGCCTGGTCTTGATGCCGGCCTCGTACGACCACATCGTTTCCGGGCCGTAGATATGCGCCAGACCAATGATATTGCCGCCGGCAAGATATCCCCTGGACACCGAGCCGTAGGCCATCACCTTGTCGGAAACCTGATAGGCCAGACCGAACTTGCCAGTGGCCTGACCCCAGCTCTCGTTAAAGGGTCCCTGAGGGTTGGCGCAACTGCCGCCGCATAAAAGCGGAAGCTGATAATCGAGATAATTGAACCCGTACTTGCGATCGTGGCTGTAGCGAAGGCCAAGGGTAGCGGTCAGCGGAATATGCAGCGACGTCTTGGCCAGATTGTAGTCGACCTGACCAAACGGCGCCAAAGCCTCCGTCTTGGTATTGCCGTGGCTCAGAAAGCTGAATTCATCGATCGCGCGCGGGAAGAACAACGGATCATTGAACCCGAGGTCCGAATAGGCAAAGTTCTCATAGTTGTCGGCGTAGAAATAGATGAAGCCGGCCACCCACTGGAACGCGGCGTCGCTGTTTTTCGAGGCAGCTCGTACCTCCTGAGAAAACTGCTTCTGATTCAACTCCCATGCTGAACCCACAGCCATCGGTAGATTTGAGCCGTCGCCGTCGCTGATCTGGCTGACCCGACTGCGGCTGTAGGCGGTCACCGAGGTAAGGCGCACCCAGGAAGCGTCCCAATTGATGGTTCCAGAAAACAGATCGACCTTGTTTGAAGCGATTTCCGGCGCGTCATGGCAGAATACGCGCGGATTGAAGAGTGTCTGGGTGCTAAAATCGCAAGCCGAGCCGGCCGCGATTCCGCCCGGCGCCGACGTGAAGCGATTTGGCGTCTCCCACCAGGCGGTGACCGTGGCGGCGGGATCCGCGTTGCTGCTGGTCGAGGCCGAGAGCAGAATATCGACATTCGGAGACGGATCGATCTTCAATTGACCGCGGATCATCCAGTAATTCTGGGCGTCCTGGTTGTGCGCCGCGAAGGTCGCCGTGGACAGGTTCGTGGCGTAGGGGTCGTGCCGGGCCGACACCGCCGTAATGCGGGCGTCGATCTTGGGGCCTCCCGCCTCACCAAGCAGGGGAACATTCAACCAACCCCGAAAGGTTCTCGCATTATAGTCGCCGACCATGGCGTCGACCGAGCCGGCGAAAACGTCGGTCGGCTTGTTTGTAACGACATTAATCGAACCGCCGACGGAATTGCGTCCGTACAGCGTGCCCTGCGGACCGCGGAGCACCTCGATGCGGCTGATGTCGTAAAACTCCGGATCGACGGCCGTGGTGCGCTGAACATAGACGCCGTCGATATTGTAGGCGACGGGCGAGTCGCCGCCCGGCGTCGTGTTCTGACTGCCGAGACCGCGCATGGTGATGACGTTCTCACCGCCCGTGACTCCGGCGCCGAACCGGAGCGAGGGCACCCGCGTGCCGAGATCGCGGAAGGCGGTGACGCCTTGCGCTTCCAGCGATGCGCCGCTCAGCGCCGTGACTGCGATGGGGACTCTTTCAATATTCTCTTCGCGACGCTGGGCCGTGATGATCAGCGTATCCACCTGGGTAGCCGCCGGCGGCGTTTCCGCGGCGACGACGACCGCCGGCAAGACCATCGGGCCCAACAAAGTGAGACCCGATAACAGACGACAAACGGAATGCGCCATGGCCCTTCCCCCTCTGTCTATACCCGAGGCTACCTGAACCACCCCGAGTCTCATTTTTCGAGAAAAGCATAACACGCGTTTCGTAAATAGAAAGGCATTTCCTATCGGGTGTTATGGATGCCGCGTGACGTGGACCGCCGACGATACCGGCTCAAAGATCCCGCGGTCACCCTTTCGATAAAGAATTAGGCCGTGACTGCGCGATCGACCCAATCCACGCATCGACCATTGCACGTTGGCGAGCCGCCGGGATCCTGCCGACGCCCAGGACCACCTGAACTCCGATGCCATCGACCAGAGCGACCAGTTCCTGGGCCGCTTGATCAGGATCCAGGTCGACCCGCGCCTGCCCCTCGGAACTCGCGCGCCGTATCAGCATGGACAGGCGTCCACGCCATTCGTCATAGCGGGCGCGCATCACGCGTGCAACCTTAGGGTTGTAGCTGGAACGCTCCCAGAACCCCAGCCATATCCGCCAGAGGTGGCGGGATTTCGCCGTCAACGGCAGGGCCTCCCAGACCACTTTCCTCAGGGCCTCAATGGCGGACGCGTTGCGAGCCAACTTCTCCATGCGCGGCCGCATCAGTCTTGCGGAATATTCCGACGCTTCAATCAATAGTTGATCCTTGGATTGGAAATAGTGCGTCAGGGCGCCGGTGGTGAACCCCGCCTCCCTCGACACCTCCCGCACCGTCAGCCCGCCCACGCCGGATTTCATGATAACGCGAAGGGCCGCAGCCGCGAAGACCTCTCGCCGCTCGCTGAGGTCGGCGCGTTTGGCCATCGAAACCATCCCGTGAAAGACATTGCCAAGACTGCATTGCGTTCGCCCTCTCGCCCAATAGAGCGGCGAAGGCAAGCGGGACGCGCCGACCGCGGCCGCGCGAACCGGCAAGGCGCCTTGCAACATAACAAACGTTATGGTCAGTTTGACGGTGGATTCACTCCCTGGAGCCGAGGCCGCTATCGAAATCGCACCGCTTGCAGCCCGGTCGCGCGAAGGGATCAACGAGGACCAGCAAGACACCCAATGATGAAATTCGACATTTTCTGCGAGATCCAGCGGGCTTTCCCATGGGGTTACATGGATGAGGCGAGCCTGTTCGGCGAAACCCTCGCGCAGGCGGTCGCCGCGGACCGCGCCGGGTTCGGAGCCTGGTGGCAGGTCGAACACCATGGCGCCCCGGAATTCAGCTACTCATCGGCGCCGGACCTGGTTCTGACCGCGATCGCCATGGCGACAAAGCGCCTGAGGGTGGGACATGCCGGCGTTCTGGCACCGTTCGCGATCAATAACCCCTTGCGCGTGGCGGAAAGGGCCGCCACCCTCGATATTTTGTCCGGCGGCCGGCTGGAGCTTGGTCTGGCCAAGTCCGGCGGCAAGGAGTGGGAGACGTTCGGGGTCGAAGCGGACCGCGCCCGCGATCAGGTGCGCGAGGCCATGTACATGATCCCGCGCATGTGGACGGAAAAGTCGTTCGCCTATGCGTCCAGTGAATACAGGCTGCCGGCGCGAGAGATCGTGCCGCGCCCGCTGCAGTCCCCGCATCCGCGTCTCTGGCAAACCTGCGGTTCACCGGAAAGCTTCTATATGGCCGGTGAAATGGGCGTCGGCGCACTCGGCACAACGCTGCTCAGTCCCGTGGAATTCCTTGGTCAGATGATGCGCGAACATGATCGCGGTCTGGCGGCCTGCGGCGTCCCCGCCGGCAAGACGGTCAACGACCAGAAGGGCGCCTTCACGTTCGTCCACGTCGCCGACAGCCGCAAGGCCGCCATCGCCGCCGGCGCGGCCTGGTCCGCCCTGTGGTATGTCAACGCCGCCGCGGTGACGTTCAAGGTCCCGCGCCGGGTGTGGTACGACATGATCAAGGCCGGCCTGCACCCCAATTCCGCCAACGACACGGTCGCGTTGGAAGCGCGCGACCCACATGAGACGGAAATCCTGCCGGATGATCCGCACGTGCTGGTGGTGCTGAAGCGGCTGGCGCAGGGTGAGGCGATCAGCCACGAGGAGGCTCACGAGGCGGTCGAAGGTCTCGACTGCGTGATCATTGGCGATCCTGACCACTGTGCAAAAAAGGCCCGCGGCTATGAGGCGATCGGCGTCAATCGACTGATGTGCATGATGCAGTACGGCGCGCTTTCGCCCGAGGCGATAACGCGCAGCATCGAGCTTGCCGGGCGCCATCTGATCCCAGCCTTCGCTGAGGAAGCCGCGGCGGCCTAGAGGCCACCCCCGCCGCCGGCGAGTCGGCGGTCAGGACGCCAGCGCGACTTCCGCCGATGAATCGCGCTCCGCCAGCGCAGGGCGAACCCGGTCGTGCGTTTCGCGGTCGAGGCGGCAACCAAGGAAGCCGAGCAGGCCGATCAGGGTCGCGACGCGGGTGCGCCGATGGACATTCACTACAGGGTCATGAGGATGTCGGGCGGTTTGGCGCCGCCACGGGCCGCCCTGAAGCCAATCCTGTCGAGAACCTGAAGCGTCACGCCCACCGCCGGCACGGCGCCGACCGTGCAGGTCGATGCGAGCAGGCCGTAGATCTGCCCGAGGCGATCGATTCCGGTGGCGAGACGCGCCTCGTAGGCAACATCGGCGGCCATGGCCCGGATCTGGAAGGTTGCCGCGCCGAAAGTCAGACCGAGCAGGACCATCGCCGGCAGGACGATATGAAGACGTTCGCCCGGCATGAACTAGGTCGTCGCATAGTGATCACGAAGCCCAGGCTCGAGATCAGGAACGCGACGTGCTTGCCTATCACACGGATCATCTGGACCCACGCCCCTTGCCAGCTGTCTTTGGTTCGGCGACGGGCGAGGCCCTACTCCGCCGCCAGCCTGTGTGCATGCGCCTGCCCCTGGCGGGCCTCCTCGACATAATGGTCGACGGAGGCGTGCCACCTTTGTGGCCCGACCTCGTTGCGGCCAAACAGGAAGTCGCGGTTGGCGCCGCTCTTGAGGCCCGATTGGATGGCGAGGCCGGTCTTGTAGTCCTCGTCGCGCACAGCGCGGATCAGCAGGTCGACGCGGCCGTCATAGTCTTCGCGTTCACGGTCGGTCTCCGGCGGCCGCGGATAGAGGTGGTTCTGGATGGTGATACAGCGGTCGGGAGCGATCGGGAACAGCTGCGAAATCATGCCGCCGGTGTTGGACATGGCGATTGAAACGTTGGGAAATATGGTCCGCACAGCGTGAAAGTGCTCGTCGCGGGTCCACTCGGACTTCGGGATATCCCGCATGGCAAGAACGTCACCGCCCCGGCCCGAGCCAGACATGCGCTGGTGTGGTCCGAAGGCATGCTCGCCAAACGCCTCATAGACCATGATGACACTGGGGTTGGCGCCCGGCGTTGACAGAGTTTTCGCGTGCAGAAACGGGATGTGGTAGGTTTCGAGGTAGCCGTCATGGGTGACCTTCCAATTGGCGCTTTCGAGACTGTTCTGGTGATACATGTGCCAGGACTCGAGGCCGAAAGACTCGACCTCGGCCAGCATGCCGCCGAGATAGGTGTCGAGGTCGATGGTCATCCCCGGCGTCAGGCCGACAAAGATCATGCCCGCGCGTTCCTCGCAGGGCAGTTCCTTGAGGTTTCGTTCGGCGGTGTCGATATCGCCGAATTTGGCGGGGTCGGCGACCCCCATCAGCACGCCCCGGTCGTTGAACGTCCAGGCATGGTAGGGGCAGACGAAGCGTGCGCAGGCGCCATGCGAATGACCGGCCAGGGTGGCGCCGCGATGGCTGCAGACATTGATGAACGCGCGCACGCGCTCGTCGCGGCCGCGTACGATCAGTATGGGCACGTCGAGGACCTTCATGGTCTTGTAGTCGCCGGGCTTGCGCATCTCGCAGGTGAAAGCGAGCAGCAGCGGCAGGCGCATGAAGGTGGCGTCCATCTCCTCGCGCCAGCGGGATTCGCTGAGATAGTCCTCGACGGGGACGCGATAGACCGACGGCGCCCAGTCGGTTGTGCCGTTTTCGGCGTGGGCGATCGCCCTGTCGATCATGGTGATCGCCTGAGCGTGCTGATAGGGCGACAGGGTCATGGGTTTCCTCTCCCGTTTGGCGCGACAATACGCCGACGGCTGCCGTGTTCAATGGTGAATCATGGATCACGTACCAGAATTGAGCCCGTTGGCCATTGAATTCGCGGCTGGTTGGGTGCAACGCTGAGCTCATAACAACACAATAGTTCCGCGTTGGCGATCGGACGCGGAATCTTCGCGGGAGCACCAAATCAATGGATGGAAGTTCAGCGGACGGATTCCGCCCCGATCGGCACCCCTCGGAGAGTTACGGCGACATCCTGGAGCGCGACTCCAACGGCGTTCCCGATCACCTGCGCCAGCAGCCGCGCTGGGATGAGGGAACCGACGGCATCCCGATCACGCGCTATTATGAGCGGGAATACTTCGACAGAGAGGTGAAGCACCTGTGGTCGAAGGTCTGGCAGTGGGCCTGTCGTGAGGACGACATCCCCAACGCCGGTGACTACCGGATCTACGAAAACGTCGGCAAGTCACTGATCGTTACCCGCACGCCGAACGGCGAGATCAAGGCCTTCTACAACACCTGTCTGCACCGCGGCCGCAAACTGGTGACCCTGAACGGCTGCAAGAGCGAATTCCGCTGCCCCTACCACGGCATCGCATGGAACAACGACGGCAGCTTCAAGGACAACCCGATCGGCTGGGATTTCCCGCAATGGGATGGCGAGGATATCAGCCTGCCGCAAGCCAGGGTCGATACCTGGGGCGGCTTCGTGTTCGTCAACTTCGACGTGAATGCCCGGCCGCTGATGTACTACATCGGACCGATAGCCGAACATTTCGAGCGGTACGGCTGGGAGGACCGCTACACGGCGGTCCACATCCACAAGATCGTCAAGGCGAACTGGAAGGTCTCGACCGAGGCCTTCATGGAAAGCCATCACAGCATCACCACCCATCCGCAGATCCTGACCTCGCTCGCCGACGTGAACAGCCAGTATGATCTGCTGAGCGACCATGTAAGCCGGCAGTTCTCGGCCGGCGGCGTACCCAGCCCGTTCCTCGACCCACGCCCGAGCGAGACCGAGATCCTGCAGCATATGACTGGCCGCCGCGACAGCCGGCGCAATCTGACCGGCGATATCCCCGATGAACTTCCGGAAGGCGTAACCGCCCGGCAGGCGCTGGGCGACATGTCGCGCAAGGGCCTCGCGGAACAGACCGGCCAGGACTATTCCCACGCATCCGACGCGGAGATGCTCGACCCTCTCCTGTACAACCTGTTCCCGAACTGGAGCATCTGGGCCGGTTACACGACCAAGCTGGTCTATCGCTGGCGGCCGTACGGCCTCGACCCGGAGAAGTCGATCATGGAGATCATCCTGTTCGCGCCGATGCCCAAGGACGGCAAGCGCCCGCCAAACGCGCCGATCCGATATCTGGAGGAGGACGACAGCTTCATGGATGTACAGGACCTGCTGGGAACGGCCGCGCAGGTGTTCCAGCAGGACATGGGCAATTTGCCGTATGTCCAGGAAGGCCTTCGCGCCTCCGGGACAGGCGTGGTGCACTACGGTCGCTACAGCGAGGGCCGCATTCGCCACCTTCATCACCTGATCCACCGCTATATCGAAGAGGGTGAAATGGCGGACGGCGCGGTCTGAGTTCGCCAAATCCACCACAGATGACCTTCATCATTCGCGACTTCGATGCGGCGCGGGATGAAGCCGCGGCGCTATCCTTCATCGACGGATCACAGCTCTATGAAGTCCCGCTCGAGCCCAATCGCCGGGTCGATGCCACAGTTGCGCGGGACCACTTCACGTTCATGACCGATCGTCTGGCACAGACCGGCGGACGCATCTTCATGGCGGAGCGCGATGGCAGGACTGTCGGCTGGGCCGTCATGTCATTCGAGAACAACCCGGTCTTCGTAACCGATGCGGAACGGCCGCACGGCTACATTGCCGAATTGTTTGTCGAAGAGGGCTCGCGAGGCCTTGGCGTAGGGCGCGCGCTGATAGCGGCCTGCGAAGATGAAACCCTGCGAAGAGGACTCAGACAAGTGAAGATTGGCGTCCTCGTCGCCAATCGGCGCTCGGCGGATATCTATCAGAAGGCCGGCTACGCACCGTACTCGATGGAGTTGCGAAAGTATCTCTAGCGCGTTGTGCGCTTAGTGTGAAGCATTCGCTGCCTCCTTGAAGTAATTCCAGCACAAGCCACACGTCTCCAATCCGGGAACCCACAAATATTGAGCTCACACTTCACTTGAGTGGCACAATAAATATTCAGCCACATTGCGTCATTGAATGGCGAATTTTGATTTCTGAAAATTTATCGCGACTTCGGCAAGCCAC
>JANXTX010000220.1 GCA_025352165.1 Caulobacteraceae bacterium
GTCGCCGATGTCCGAGCCGGACATGTTCTGGTGCCGCACGCAGGCGATGCCCTGGCGGATTTCCTGGCGCTGGACGTTCTTGACGTAGCCCAGCATGCCCTGGGTCCCGAAGTACTCCTTGGCCAGGTTGTCGGTCGACAGCGCAGCGGTGTGGTAGGTCGGCAGCGTGATCAGGTGGTGGAAGATGCCGGCCCGCTTGGCGCTGTCGGCCTGGAAGGTGCGGATACGCTCGTCGGCCTCGATGGCCAGCTCGGTGGTGTCGTAGTCGACGCCCATCAGACCGGCGCGGTCATAGGCGGAAACGTCCTTGCCCGCCGTCTTCCACGCGTCGAACACCTGCTGGCGGAAGTTCAGCGTCCAGTTGAATGACGGCGAGTTGTTGTAGACCAGCTTGGCGCCGGGGATGACCTCGCGGACGCGGTCCATCATGCCGGCGATCTGCTCGACATGCGGCTTCTCGGTTTCGATCCACAGCAGATCGGCGCCGTTCTGCAGCGAGGTGATCGAGTCGAGCACGCAGCGGTCCTCGCCGGTGCCGGCGCGGAACTGGAACAGGTTGCTCGGCAGGCGCTTGGGGCGCAGCAGCTTGCCATTGCGGTTGAGGATCACGTCGCCGTTCGACAGCTGCTCGGGCGAGATCTCCTCGCAGTCGAGGAAGCTGTTGTACTGGTCGCCCAGGTCGCCCGGCGCGTGGCTGACGGCGATCTGCTTGGTCAGGCCGGCGCCCAGGCTGTCGGTGCGGGTGACGATGACGCCGTTTTCCACTCCAAGCTCGAGGAAGGCATGGCGGCAGGCGCGAACCTTGGCCAGGAAATCCTCATGCGGCACGGTGACCTTGCCATCCTGGTGGCCGCACTGCTTTTCGTCGGAAACCTGGTTCTCGATCTGCAGGGCGCAGGCGCCGGCCTCGATCATCTTCTTGGCCAGCAGATAGGTCGCCTCGGCATTGCCGAAACCGGCGTCGATGTCGGCGATCACCGGCACGACGTGAGTCTGATAGTTGTCGACTTCCTCGATCAGGGCTTCCTCGCGGGCCGTGTCGCCGGCGGCGCGGGCGGCGTCTATCTGGCGGAACAGGACGTTCAGCTCACGCGAGTCGGCCTGACGCAGGAAGGTGTACAGTTCCTCGATCAGCGCCGGCACGGAGGTCTTCTCGTGCATCGACTGGTCGGGCAGCGGGCCGAACTCGGAGCGCAGCGCGGCGACCATCCAGCCCGACAGGTACAGGTACTTGCGGTCGGTCGTGCCGAAATGCTTCTTGATGGAGATCAGCTTCTGCTGTCCGATGAAGCCATGCCAGCAACCCAGTGACTGGGTGTACTGCGAGTGATCTTCGTCATACGCGGCCATGTCGCGGCGCATGATGTCGGCGGTATAGCGGGCGATCTCCAGGCCGGTCTTGAAGCGGTTCTGCAGACGCATGCGCGCCACTGATTCCGGGCTGATCCCGGACCAGGTCCCGTTTTTGCTGTCGATGAGCTGGCTCATCTCGATGATGTGGTCCTGGTACGCCATGTCACTCGTCCTTGGGGGCAAAAAGAAAGTTGAGCGCCGCCTAACCCTCCTTCCGCGTGCTGTGGAGTCGGTTTGATGTCGAATTGTCAAACTTTACAAATTTTTCTTGTAATGTTGTAATGACTTCAGCCCACGCCCCTTTGGACCGCCGGCTTCCAGCCGGCAACCGGCGCAGCCGGTGACTTCTCCGGGCTTCGACGTTCGAAGCGGCGAGAAGATGCCGGCTGGAAGCCGGCGGTCCAACGCGAAGCCTGAGTTTCGCGGACGGCCTTCGGAGACAAGTGTTTTGATGTCAGGATCCTGACCCATGCCCCGCGATCGCCGCCTCTACGTCGGACCCAGCCTGCGCCGCCTGCGCCGTGACCGCGGGCTAACGCAATCGGACATGGCCGCGGACCTGGATGTCTCGCCCTCCTACATCGCCCTGCTGGAGCGCAACCACCGGCCGCTGAGCGCGGAGATGCTGCTGCGCCTGGCGCAGACCTATTCCATCGACCTGTCCTCATTGGCCGGCGAAAGCGCGGCGGAAGAGCGCGCTCGCCTGCAGGCGGCGCTGAAGGACCCGATTTTCGCCGACATCGACCTGCCCGCGCTGGAGACCGCCGACGTGGTCACCAACTTCCCGAGCGTCGTCGAGGCTTTCCTGCGGCTGTACACCACCTATCGCGAGGAACAGCTCGCCCTGGCCGACCGCGGCGCCGAAGGCGGTGGCGAGGGGGGCAACGAGGCGGGCGATCCGGTCGCCGAGGCCCGGCGGTTTCTTGCCGCGCGCCGCAACAGTTTTCCCCTGCTCGACGACGCCGCCGAACGCCTCGCCCGCGCGGTGGCCGAACACGACAGCCTCACCGCCTGGTTCAAGGCCCGTCTTGGTCTGCAGGTCAAACGCGTGCCGCCGAAATTCATGGTCGGCGCGACCCGCCGTCTCGACCGTCACGGCAAGCAAATCCTGCTCGATGCCGAACTCGACAACGCCAGCCAGAACTTCCAGTTGGCCCAGCAGCTCGCCTACCTTGAACTGGGCCGCGAGATCGGCACGGTGCTCAAGGAGGGAACTTTCGCCAGCGAGAACGGCGAGCGCCTGACCCGCCGGGCCCTGGCCAGTTACGCCGCCGCCGCGATCCTGATGCCCTACGGGACCTTTCTGCGCGCGGTGGAATCCCGTCGCTATGACATTGAGGCGCTGTCGCGCCAGTTCGGCGCCAGCTTCGAACAGGTCGCCCATCGCCTGACCACCCTGCAGAAACCGGGACAGGAGGGCGTGCCGTTCTTCTTCGTCCGCGTCGATGAGGCCGGCAATGTCTCCAAGCGACTCGACGGAGCCGGGTTTCCCTTCGCCCGCCATGGCGGCGGCTGCCCGTTGTGGAACCTGCACCAGTCGTTCCGCACCCCGCGCCAGATCGTCACCCAGTGGCTGGAGCTGCCCGATGGCCAGCGATTCTTCTCCATCGCCCGCACGGTCACCGCCGGCGGCGGTGGCTTTGGTCGCCCGCGGGTGGAGCGGGCGATCGCGCTCGGCTGCGCCGCCGAGCACGCCCATCGCCTGATCTACACACAGGATCAGCCCGGCCTCGGCCCCGACACCGCTACCCCGATCGGTGTCACCTGTCGCCTCTGCCATCGCGCCGACTGCACCGCCCGCTCAGCCCCGCCGATCGGCCGCCAGATCCTCCCCGACGACAACCGTAGAACCACGGCCCCCTTCGGTTTCTCCGACTCATAGGGGACATGATCGCCATTCGTCTTCGCATCGCGTTCGTGTCCCCATCCTGGCCCATTCGAAGGGGACACGAACCAAATGCAAGAGAGCATTTGAATCATGTCCCCGCCTTAGCGCACCACTCACGCGATCCTCAGCCCGAACCCCACGATCGAGCCGAGCACGAAGACGTAGATCGGCGGCATGCTAATCAGCAGTCCGGGAATCCGCCTGGGCGCGTCCTGATAATATCCCAGTGCGTACCAAAGCCGCCCCACAGGCCAGAGCACCCCGATCCCCGCGGCCCAGTACGGACTCACGGCAAGGGAAAACAGCCACAGCCCGGGCAGGAACAGCGCCAGATGCTCCAGCGTATTCTGGTGCGCCCGCACGTGCCGCTCGTAGGCTTCAGGCCCCGAGTGCGCCGGCGCCACGACCTTGTATTTGCCGCGCGCCATCCCCGCCCGCAGCAGCGTGAAATAGTAGACCAGCAGCGCCAATCCACTCAGCAGGCCCGGATAGACAAACCCATTCAACATCGCGTGTCCCTCTCCCGATTATTTTTCTTCACTGACGCTTGTTATGCCGATGCCGCGCTGCCGACAAATCATCCATGGAGCGCTAAGCTCGCTCCAACAACCGCGAGAGGAACCGCCCATGACCTTTGACACCCCTCTCACCTTGAGCGGTCCCCAGCGCCAGCCGCGCCAGATGCTGGCGGACCAGGAATACGGCGGCCATGCCTCCATTCACGACGACGCCATGGCCGAGAAGCCCGGCTTCCGGGCCGGGCCGATCGAGGGCCCGATCATGGCGCACACTCCTCACGCAGCGCATGGTGAATCTGCGCCCTCCCGAACGGCTGGTGATCCTCGCCGACCTTCATGTCGGCATGACCGGCGCCGTGGACGAGATCGTCCGTATGGACCCCGACCAGAACATGGGCGCGCTTTATCCGTTCGCGCTCAACCAGAAGCTGGCCGTGATCACCGAGACTTCGCCCTGGTACTGCGACGCCGCCAGTTCGCCCTGGGGCCGGCCTATCATTCCCCTCGAAATGGTCAGCGTGCTGGCTGAGTACTCGAGCAATCAGGCCCGCTTCCCGGTCAAGGGCCCGGCTGTCGGCCTGTTCGCCGATCAGGAAATCCGCATGATCGACGGCCCGCTGTTCGTCGGCGAGGACTACCTGATCCGCCGCGAGATCGTCGCCCTCTCCGAGAGCAGGCGCACCGAGTCCTACTGGGTGCGCAGCCGCATCTTCGACGCCGCCGGCCATCGTCAGCTCGCCGAAATGCTGCTCAACCACGCCACCCTGAAAGACTCGTACGCCGGTTAATCTCTTGGACCGCCGGCTTCCGGCCGGCTGCTTTACAGGACCCCTGCCATGCCCGTTTACCTCCACGGCGACATCGAAATCACCGACCCCGAAGCCTACGAGGCATACCGCCGCCAGGTCCCGGCATTGATCGCCGCCCATGGCGGCCGCTATCTCGTGCGAGGCGGCGCCGGCGAACTGCTGGAAGGTGAAGGCCCGCTTCGCCGCCAGATCCTGCTCGAGTTCCCCAGCCTGGCCGCCCTGCGCGCCTTCTACGACGCCCCGGAATACCAACCCCTGAAAGCCCTGCGCCAGCGCGCCAGCAACGGCCGGCTGGTGGCCGTCGAAGGGGTTTCGCCACCCGCGTGAGCGCCCTGCCATAGCGTCGATACCGTCCGTATACGCCCTGACCGACATCCGCGTCTCCTACGCTCACTCGACCGAGTCCCGGCCGAGACACCGCGCCTCGTTGACCGCTCCCCACTTGACAGTGACAAGAAACTGCTAGTTAATTCCGTCATGACAGAAATGACGGATGAAACGGTCAAGCTGCCGCCGGCCGTGGAACAGATGGTTCTGCGTTGGGGCGACCTTGGCGGCCAGTGGGGTGTCAATCGATCGGTGGCGCAGATCCAGGCCCTGCTGTTCCTGAGCGATTCCCCGCTGACCGCGGAGGATATCGCCGAAACGCTTGGCATGGCGCGCTCGAATGTTTCCAACAGCCTGCGCGAATTGATGGCCTGGAAGCTGATCCGCCGCGTCCCTGTCCTGGGCGACCGGCGCGATCACTACGAAGCGGAAACCGACCTGTGGCAGATGGCGACCAAGGTCGCCCAGGGCCGCAAGGAGCGCGAAATCGATCCGATGGTCTCGGCGATCCGGGACACCATGGCGCTTCTGCGAGACAACGACTCCGAGGTCAGCCCGCGGGTGAAGGACCGCCTGCTCCGGATGCATGAATTCGTGACGACCGTGGACAGTTGGTACCAGCAGATGCTGCAGGTTCCGCCAGAGACGCTGATGCGGCTGATCCGCATGGGGGCCAAGGTGGTGAGCCTGCTCAACCTGGTCGGCAGGAAGGGGCAGGCGCGCGTCGAGCCTGACTAGCGGCAAAAATTTTGCCCATCAATTTCTCTAATGACAGAAATATCCGACCAAAACGAAAGGGAAGGCCTGAATGCAACCGGACACATCAGCAACCAGTGCCTCCAGCGAGCGGCTTACCAAACGGGTGTTGTCGGGCTTCGCCATCGCGCTGGCCATCGCCCTGAGCGCATTCCTGTTGTTCAACGCCTCCAGCGCGGGCAATGCCGGGTTCGCCAGCCTGTGGTTTCTGGCCCTGCTCCCGGCGCTGTTGTGCGCGCTCATCTGCCATATCGGCGACCCGGACCGCAACCGGCCGGCCAGATTCTATTGGCTGGTCCCAATCGTACTCGTCGTCATCGTCGACTTCGGCTCCGCAATCTTCCTACGCGAGGGCGTAATCTGCCTGATCATGCTCTCGCCGATCTGGCTCGCGGCCGGTTGGGCCGGCGCCTTCCTGCTACGGTCACAACGCAAGGAAGCAAGAAACCGGAGCACGCTGCAGTCCAGCTTCCTGATCATTCCGCTGATCGCCGGCGTGGTGGAAGCCCAGATTCCGTATCCCCATGAACAGGTCCTGTTGAGCCGCGGCATCCTGGTCCATGCGTCGCCCGAAGAAATCTGGCCCTATGCCGTTTCCAACCCATCAATAGGCCAGCGCGAGGGTCGCTGGACGATCACACATAATATCACCGGGCTACCCCGTCCGCGCGCCACTCTGATCAATGGCCTCGGTCCCGGGGCCGTACGGACCGCCTATTGGGGGGACCATATCAATTTTGAGGAGCGCATCACCCAGTGGGCGCCCGGCCAGAAGCTGGGATGGCGATTTGTCTTCTCCAACAATTCGATGCGGGACTACACCGACAAGCATATTTCTCCTGACGGTCAATTTCTCAAAATAGATTCAGGAGACTATACAATCCGCCGCATCTCCAACCATGTGACGCAACTCACCCTCAACACCCGCTACATCGCCATGACCCACGTCAACATTTACGCGAAGCTATGGGGTGAATTTCTGATGGGTGACGTCGAGGACAACGTCCTGACCATCATCAAGAACCGCTCGGAGGCCGAACATGCGATCGGCGGGGGGCCGGCCAACTGATCAAGGACATCGCCGCAGACCTCGGCAAGAAGCGCTGAAGCGTTGCTTGACGTCCCCCAAAAGACCTGACGACGTCATCATATGCCAAACATCATTGCCCGCCTGATTCCGATCGCCCTCCTCGCCGCCACGCCCGCGCTCCCAGCCTCCACCGCCATCACCCGACACGCGTCCGTTTCCGGCCTCACGGCGCCGGCCCGGATCGTCGTCGACACATGGGGCGTTCCCCACATCTTCGCGGCGTCGGAGCGCGACGCGTTCTTTCTGCAGGGCTGGAACGCGGCGCGGGATCGGCTTTGGCAGATCGACCTGTGGCGCAAGCGGGGCCTGGGCCTGCTGTCGGCTAGCTTCGGCCCGGCCTACGTGGCGCAGGACCGCGCCGCGCGGCTATTTCTCTATCGCGGCGACATGATGGCCGAATGGGCGGCCTACGCTCCCGCCGCGCGCGCCGAGGTCGAAGCCTTCACCGCCGGGATCAACGCCTATGTCGACGCAGTGCGGCGCGGCGGGCGCCCGCTTCCGGTTGAGTTCCGCCTGACCGGCTCGGCTCCCGATATGTGGAAGCCCGAAGATGTCGTGCGCATCCGCAGCCACGCCCTGGTCTCAAACGTGCTTTCCGAGGTGGCCCGTTCGCGGGTCGCCTGCGCCGCTGGCCTACCGGCCGATGCCCTGCGCCGCACGCTCAGCCCGCCGCACGCACCGGTGATCGCCGACGGCCTCAATCCCTGCGGCGTGCCGGCCGATGTACTGAAGGACTACACCCTGGCCACAGAGCCGGTCGGCTTCGCCGCCCCGCCCGCCAGACTGGCGCTTCTGGACAGCCCCGATCTGGCTCTCGAACAGTCCAGTGAGGGTTCGAACAACTGGGTAATCGCCGCCGCGCGCACCGCGACCGGCCGACCGATGCTGGCCAACGATCCGCACCGCCAGCTCGGCGTTCCCTCCCTGCGCTACATCGTCCAGTTGAGCGCGCCCGGCCTCGACGTCATCGGCGCCGGCGAGCCCGCCCTGCCCGGCGTCTCTCTGGGCCATAACGCCGACGCCGCCTTCGGCCTGACCATCTTCTACATCGACCAGGAAGACCTCTACGCCTACGATCTCAACCCCGCCGACCCGGATCGCTACAGATACGGCGCCGGCTGGGAGCCGATGACCGTCGTCCATGAATCCATTCCGGTGAAGGGCGAGGCCGCGCGCGAGGTCACGCTGAGGTTCACCCGCCATGGCCCCGTCCTGTGGCAGGACTCGGCGACGCACCGCGCCTTTGCCCTGCGCACGGTGTGGAGCGCCCCCAGCGCGTCCGGATATTTCCAGAGCTCGTGGCTTACCCACGCCCGCGGCTGGAACGATTTCATGGCTGCGCATGATCACTGGGGCGCGCCACCGCTCAACCTGGTGTTCGCCGACCGCGCCGGCGAGATCGGTTGGGCAGCCTCGGGTCTGGCCCCGATCCGCCCCAACTGGGATGGCCTGACACCCGTGCCCGGCGACGGGCGCTTTGAGTGGAAGGGCTTCTGGAAAGGCTCGCAACTGCCCGTCATCAAGGACCCCTCCGCCGGTTGGTTCGCCACCGCCAACGCCATGAACCTGCCGCCCGATTATCCCGCCGACACGCGCCGGATCGGATTCGAATGGGCCGACCGCTCGCGCATCGACCGCATCGACGAGGTGCTGTCCGCCAACCCGCGCGTCAGCATCGCCGACTCCATGGCCCTGCAGACCGACAGCGTCAGTCCGATGTCGCGGCGCCTGACCGCCCTGATCGCGCCGCTGTCATCGACCGATCCCGTGCTCGCCCAGGCTCTGGCGATGCTGAAGGGCTGGAACCATGAGGAAGCGACCGACAGCGCCGCCGCCGCGCTCTACGAAGTCTGGGCCGTGAAATACCTCGGCCCCGCCGTAGTGAAGCAGACCACCCCGCCGGCCGCCTGGTCGCTGATCGGCGCCGGCCAGCTCGACGCGGTGATTTCGGCGCTGGAGCATCCCGACGCCCGCTTCGGCCCCGATCCCGCCGCCACGCGCGACACGATCCTGCTTTCCAGCCTGCACAACGCCCTGGGCGAACTCACCGCGAAGCTCGGCCCCAGGATGACCGCCTGGACCTGGGGCGCCCTGCACCACGCCACTTTCACCCCCGCCATCGCGCCCCTCGCCGACCCGGCCCTGCGCGCCTCGATGACGCTGGGCCCGGCCCCTCTGCCTGGCGGCGCCTCGACGCCCAAGGCCGCCACCTGGGCGCCCGCCGACTTCAACGCCATCAGCGGCGCTTCGGTGCGGCTGGTCATGGACGTCGGCGCCTGGGACAATTCGATGATGGTCAACACCCCGGGCCAGTCGGGCGATCCCGCCGACCCTCACTACCGTGACCTCTTCCCCCTCTGGGCCACAGGCCGCTACGCCCCGCTGCTGTTCTCCCGCAAGGCCGTGGAAGCGGCCGCGGAAACGGTGTGGGTGCTGAGCCCGGCCCAGTGACCCCTGGTCGATGGTGTCATCGGGTTCGCCGGATCGTTTGCTTCCGAATACCGACAAATCTCCAGAGACGGACGGCTACCGGCCGACGAAAGGATGTACACTCATGGCAGGCTTGAAAGACAAGCGCGGCTTCATCGACAAGGACCGGCTCGACCTCTCGGAACGGCAGGCCGTGGAATACTGGATGAAGCGCTGGGGCGTCACGCGCGACCAGCTCACCGCCGCTCATCGCCGGGCCGGCCGCATGATCAAGGACATCGCCGCGGACCTCGGGAAGAAGCGTTGAAGCAAGCGATGGGCGAACGCGCGGCGGCGGAAACACGTCCATCGCTGCCCCCTCAATCGGATTTCGCTTTGACATCGCCGGGCCGGGACCCGATGAGCATATCTTCGCGAGCTTAAGCCCGCGTGAGGAAAATGAAAACGGCGTGGAAAACCCGCGCATCCGGGAGAGCTGATCAGTTGGCGGCGGTGGAACAATCGGAAGCGAACGACGGGGCGAAGCTGAGGCGCGGCGAGGCCCTGGCGAGGCTCACGGCGGCGGGCCAGTTGCATGAACTGATCAACCTGACCATCGACGGCTATCCGCGACGGGTGTTCGCGAATGCGCCGGTGAGCCTGCGCGCGCTCTATGCGGACGCCATCAGTGACAAGACTCTCTACGTGTTCGAGGAAGAGCGCCTGAGCTTTGCCGAGGCCTGGCGCGAAGCGGCCCGTATCGCCCATGTCCTGGTCAACGACTATGGCGTCGCCAGGGGTGACCGCGTCGCCATCTCGATGCGCAACTATCCCGAATGGATTCTCGCCTTCATGGCGGTGACCTCCATCGGCGCAATCTTCGTGGCGATGAATGCGCACTGGCAGTCCGAGGAAATGGAATTCAGCCTGCACGACTGCCAGGTGAGCCTGCTGCTCGCCGATCAGGAGCGCCTGGACCGGCTCGATCAGTGCCCGGACAATCCCGCTCTATCGGTGATTGCCGTACGCCCCACCCGGCCGCATTCGCGCGCCCGCACGCTGAGCGATCTGCTGTCAGGGGTCGGCGGAGTCGAGATGCCCGCCGCCGAAATCGCGCCCGACGACCTGGCGACCATCGTGTTCACATCCGGTTCGACCGGACATCCCAAGGGCGCGATGTCGACGCACCGCAACGTCGTCTCCGCACTGATGTCATGGGAGCTGGATGCCCACGCCAGCGCCCTGATCAACGGCGCGCCGACCCCGCCCGCACACCAGCCGGCGACCCTGCTGGGCGTGCCGCTGTTTCACGTGATGGGCAGCCACGTGAACTTCCTGCAGTCGTTCCGCCAGCAGCGCAAGGTCATCGCCATGTACAAGTGGGATGTGAACCAGGCCATCGATCTGATCGAACGCGAGCAGATCACCAACTTCAGCGCTCCGCCGGCGATGACCGGCGACCTCGCCCGCACCGCCCGCGCGGCCGGCCGGGCCCTACCCACCCTGATGGGCGTCGGCGGCGGCGGCGCCGCGCGCGCGCCAGATCAGGTGCGGCAGATCGACGACGCCTTCATCACTGCGGCGCCCAATACCGGCTGGGGGATGACCGAGACCAACGCCATCGGCGTCGGCATCTCCGGCGCCGACTACCTGGCGCGGCCGACCAGCTCTGGCCGCCCCTCGGCGGTGCTCGACATCAAGGTGGTCGACGACGAAGGCAACGCGGTCCCTTCAGGTGAGCGCGGCGAACTGCTGATCCGCGGAACGTCCATGTTCAAGGGTTACTGGAACCGCCCACAGGTAAACGCGGAGGTATTCACCGGCGACTGGTTCCACACCGGCGATGTCGCGGTGATCGACGATGAGGGCTTCGTCTACATTGTCGACAGGATCAAGGACCTGATTATCCGCGGCGGCGAGAACATCGGTTGTGGCCAGGTCGAGGCGGCGCTCTTGCTGCATCCGGGCGTCGACGAGGCGGCGGTCTATTCGGTCCCGGACGAGCGCCTGGGCGAGGAAGTCGGCGCCACCGTGCACGGAACTCCCGATCTCGATGCGGAGGAGTTGCGGGCCTTCCTGCTCGATCACCTCGCCCGGTTCGAGGTCCCACGCTACATCCACATCTCGAAAGACCCCCTGCCCCGCACACCCTCGGGCAAGATCTTCAAGCGGCAGCTCCGCGACGAGGCGATCTCCGCGCTCTAGGCCTTGTGGATCGGGTCGATCCAGGCGACCGGCGTTGGCGCTTCGACCGCCTCGATGTCGAGATTGACCACCGTCGCCTCGCCGTCGCTTCGCACCAGCACGCAAGAAAGCGGCTCGTCGGTGGACGCGTTGATTTCCTGGTGTGGCACGTACGGGGGGACAAAGATGAAATCGCCCGGACCGGCCTCGGCGACGAATTCAAGGTGCTCACCCCAGCGCATCCTGGCCCGCCCGCTGACGACATAGATTATGCTCTCGAGCGAGCCGTGATGATGCGCCCCGGTCCTGGCATTGGCCTCGATTCGCACCGT
Source organism: Caulobacteraceae bacterium (assembly GCA_025352165.1). Taxonomy (GTDB): domain Bacteria; phylum Pseudomonadota; class Alphaproteobacteria; order Caulobacterales; family Caulobacteraceae; genus Acaudatibacter. The sequence continues at coordinate 11,667 of JANXTX010000220.1, forward strand.
GCCGGCCCACAGCTTCTGGGCGCCGGCCCTGGCGAAGTCGATCGCGGCGGCGCGGTTCATGCCCGGGGTCTGCGGCGTGTTGCTGTCGAGGCTGTCGGCGGGAATCACCCGCACGCCGGTATGTTTCCAGCCATCGGCTGGCGCGTGCGTGTGTTCCATCGCTGACCTCCCGGTTTGCCTGACGGTATGTGCCACACGGGGTCGTGCCGAGCGAGGCGGAATCACGGATGGCCCCTGCCCAATGCGTAGGCGCCGGCGCCTATCCTGAAACCTCATGAGCGAAATCCGCCAGCAAGGCGGATCTTCGGGCGCCCCTCCGCGTTGACGCAACGGGACACGGACACGCCAGTGGAAACGAGGAGAAAATATCATGAGCCTGAACTTCCTGATCGGCGCCATCCTCGGATCCGGCATCGCCATTTTCTTCGGCAGCGCGCCGACCCACCGGTTGGTCGCCGCCGTCCAGAAGCGAATCGTCCGACCGCGCGAGCGCGACTAGATCGGCCGATTCAGGCGACCGGCTTGAACCGGACGCCGCCGATCAGGATGCCGTCGGAATTGACGTTCAGACCGCCACTCGTTGCCCGCTCGATCGCTTGATCAACGCCGGAGACCTTCAGTTCAATACCTTTGATTGCCGTCTCTGCCCCGCCACCGCCGTCCGTGAAGCGTATTTCGCCGTGAGCGAGCGTAATGCGCCGTCCGGCGCCGTCATCCAGCGGCTGATCGAGTAACGCCGACCAACGCTTCGCCAGCGCGTCCGGGTCCGGCGCCGACAACGTTACCGCGGTCATGTCGAGCACCTGGTCGGTCCGCGCCGCCCGCCAGTCGGGTCCCGCCGGCATCCAGTCACCGTACGGCTCAAGATAGTCCGGCGCGCTGCGCTGCTGATCGATCGACACCAGAAACCCGGCAAAATCAGCGGGATGGTAGTGCGAGGCGCGGTACGCTTTGGTGTCGATGTCATCGACCACCCGCACGCCCATCGCCTGCAGCCGCGCACGGTGCGCCTCGGCGTCCGCATCTTGCAGGATCACCATATAGCCCGCGTCTCCCCGTCGGGCGATGAAGCCGGCGCCAGTACAGTCTGGACGGATAGGCTCGACGACTTCGAGGAAATCTGTACCCACCGGTATAACGGCGTTCCTCAATCCATAATGGTGAATGTGAGGATCATTGTAAGCCACCTTCAGGCCGAATATATCATCCAGCGCCTCGACGACAACGTCTAGGTGACTGGATGCCAATGCGATCTGTCGCAATCTCATCTTCCGTTCCTCTCATCGACCATGGAAGGCAGGCGCGCGTTTCTCAACAAATGCCTTGAACGCCTCGGTGGTGTCATCGCTTTGAAACAGCCTCATATGCCTTTCCGACTCCAGCCGAATGTAGTCCGCGAACTCCATCCGCTCGGCCGCAAGGAAATTTGCCTTCATTGCACTCAGAGCGAGTGGCGCGGCGCGCGCAAGCCGGTCGGTGAGCGCCTGCAGATCAGTTTCGAAGTCCTTGGCTGCGCTCACCCGTGAGACCAGCCCGATCCGTAAAGCCTCGTCGGCGTTGAATTTTCCGGGCAGGAAGTAGAGTTCCCGGGCCTTGGCCGCGCCGAGAATACGCGGCAGCGTCCAGGGCCCCCCCATGTCGCCGGCGACCCCGACATCGAGGAAGGCCGTATTGAACCGCGCGGTCTCGCTCGCCATCCGCAGATCGCAGGCGCAGGCCCAGCCAAGCCCCGCGCCGGCGCAGGCGCCGGAGATCGCAGCGATCGTCACTGCGGGCATTTCATGAAGCATTACAGTCACATCAAACGTTTTCGTGCCCGCCCAGCCGGGCCGGGCCGGGGCCGCGTCCTTACCGCCGTAGTGCTTGACGTCGGCGCCTGGACAGAAATCCGCGCCCTCGCCACGCAGCACCAGAACGCGCACGCTCTCGTCCGCGGAGAGATCGCTGAGGGCGGCATGCAACTCGACCATCATCGGCCCGCCGATGCTGTTGCGCTTGTCTGGCCGGTTCAGCCTGAGCGTCGCCACCGGCCCGGCGCGCTCGACGATGATTGTTTCATAAGGGGAATTCATGAATTTCCTCCTGCCCATGGGGCGAATTTCGGCGCCCGCCGCTCGACGAACGAGGTCGCGCCTTCGGCCGCATCGGGGTGAGCCAGCGCCTCAGTCATCATCGCGGCCGATTCCACGGCGGCGATATCAAAACTGGTTTCGAGATGCCGGTGGACCTGCGCCTTGATCACCGCCAGTGCGCGCGGCGATACTGAACTGGCGATCGCGGTAACATAGGCCTCGACCTCGTCGAGCAGCTTATCAGCCGGAACCACGCGGTCGGCGAGGCCGAGCCGATAGGCCTCCGCAGCATCCAGCCTCCGGGAACTCCAGAGCAGATCGAGCGCGCGGTTCAGGCCGATCATGCGCGGCAACAGCCAGCTGGTCCCATGCTCCGCGATCAGGCCGCGCCGTGAGAAGATGGTGATAAGGTTGGCGTCCTCCGCCATGAAGCGCAGGTCGCACATCATCGCCAGCACGAATCCTCCCCCTGCGCCGACGCCATTGACGGCGGCGATGACGGGCTTGGAAATATCCAGCAGGAAGCTGAACAGCGCGGGACGGGTTCGCTGGTTTTCTCCAGCATCACTGGCCGGGGGCGGCCCCGACCTGGTATGTTCAGTGAGCAGGCTCATATCGATGCCCGCGCAAAAGCCGCGGCCCTCGCCGGTTATACAGAGCGCGACGACCTCCGGGTCCCGCTCCGCGGCGAGCGCCAATTGATGAATTCCCGCAATCATCCCAGACGTTAGCGCGTTGAGCGCCTCGGGTCGGCGCAGGGTGATCACACCCAAGGGCCCTCGGCGGGTGTATCCGGCTTCCAGGTCGCTCATCCCATTCTCCGCCCGTTTGCCGCGCGTGGTCTCCGGCCACCTTAGTGGGTCGCCGGAGGCGCCCGCAAGCGGTGAGCCGGACTATGGCCGAAAGCCATGGCGATGATTAAGCTCCATCTCAATGACACTCTCACCGGGAGGCCAATCGTGGGCGACGACAATGGGATACGAGCACTGGCGAAGCGTTTCTTCGATGCCATCGAAACTGGCGATGCCGACACCGTCCGCGATTGCTACGCGCCTCACGTCGAGATCTGGCACAATACCGATGGCAAGATTTCCACGCGCGAAGACAATGTCCGCACCCTGCAAAACTTCATCGCCCGCGTGCCACAACGACGATACGAAAATCGCCGGATTCACCTTTTCGATGGGGGCTTCGTCCAGCAACACGATCTGCACTGCATCCTCGCGGATCACCATCATGAAGTGGTAGTCGCCGCCTGCCTGGTATGCCGGGTCGAAAACGGGACCATCGTCAGGCTCGATGAGTATTTCGATTCCGCCAGGTTGGCGGACTTCCGGGCCCGTTGAAGGGGACTGGCATGGCGTTTGATCCAATTGCGGCGCGCGATGACTTCGCTCGGGACGGGGTCGTTTGCGCCCCCGGAGTCCTGGATGCGGCAGCCTTGGCCGCCGCCCTGCAAAGCTATGAATGGAGCCTCGCAAACCCTGGCCCCGGGGCCACCCGGATAAGCCAGGCGACCGACGCGGTATTCTACAACGATCTCTACAATCCGGACTGCCTGACGGGCTATAGAGAGATGCTGCGGTCATCGCCGCTACCGGCCTTAACGACGGCGCTTTGGAACACGCCCGATATCTGGTTCATGTATGAGCAGGTATTCCTCAAGGAAGGCGGGGAGAGCCGTCGAACACCCTGGCACCAGGACAGTTCATATCTCGCGGTGGGTGGTGAGCATCTGATTGTGGCGTGGATCACGTTTGACGCCGCCGATCGGGAGTACTCGCTGGAATTCATCAAGGGATCGCACGTTGGGCAACTCTACAATGGCTCACGCTTTGAGCTGGGCGACGATACAGCCCCGATTTATCCGACAGCGGAATTGCCGAAACTTCCCGACATAGAGGCGCACAGGAAGGACTTCGACATCGTCTCTTTTGCCGTCAAGCCCGGCGACGTGGTCTTCTTTCACCCCAAAATCCTGCCCGGCGGCGCGGCGACGCAAATCGGGAAACGGCGCCGGACGCTTACGCTGCGCTTTTTCGGGACCGACGCCCGATACGAGCCCCGGCCCGGGCGAGCTGGCCCCCGCATCCGCGGGTTTCACGAACGAATGCAACCCGGAGCGCCATTTCGCGACCCGGCATTTCTGAAACTTGCTGTCCGCGGGATTCCGCGCCCTTATTAGTCCACCCCCAAGCTGGGTGCGCACCAGGGCTGTTCAACGCTGATCAGATTGCTTTGTAGTTGAGGATGAGGTCGAGGCTGAGTGCGCCGTTCCAGAGGGCCTGAGCGATGTTTGTTGCGCCGTTGTGGCGGAGGATGTTGAGGGCGAAACTTCTGGCGCGGGC
>JANXTX010000261.1 GCA_025352165.1 Caulobacteraceae bacterium
TGTCAGCCTCCGGAAGGAGCAGGGTCAGCGATTGCCTCAGCACTTCCTCGGACCGGTAACCAAAGGCGCTCTCGGCCTTCAGATTGAAAGAGCTGATGTTCGTGCTTGCGTCGCAGGAAACGATCGCATCTTCCGCGATCAACAGTATCCTCGCGGCGCGCAGGTTGGCCTGGCGTGAGGAGGCCTGCTCCTGCCGCCGCGCCTGTTCAGGTTGCGGTTCGGCGGCCTAGCGCGCCAGCCATTTGACCGGATGGCCCCGTCGACCCGATATCGGCGGGACCAGCATGGAAATGCCCCGGCCGATGACCTCGCCGGACGGATAGCCGAACAGGTCTTCGGCGCCACGATTGAGAAAGGTGACGACACCGTCTGGAGTCGTCACCAGGATCGCTTCGGGCACACCCTCTACAACCGTCCGGACCAGGGCCTCATTGGCGGCGTTACCCGGCAAGAAGGCCGTAGCTTCGGTCATCGCTGGCCTCCTCGGCGCATCACCAGCCTCAGGCGGCGATCGGCACGCCGGCCTCCTCGTATTTCTTCCGCACGGTCGGCGTGATCAAGCCGACGCGGGCGAGGGCGGGGATCATCAGGTCGGTGATCGAGTGAATCTGGCAGGGCGGCAGCTCCTGGGTGATGCCAGCTTCCTCGGCTTCCGCGCGCCCCTTGAAGAAGTCGTCGGGGTCGATGTTGCCGTTGGCCGGCACTTCCATGAAGCCCGGGTCGACCCGACTGGCGATGGTGTTCGCGGTACCGCCGTTCATCAGGGTGTTGACCGCCTGGAAGGCAAAGTCCGTGAGGTCCTCACGAGCCTCCTCATCCAGCTTGGCGATTACCGGACCCAGATAGACGTGACCAAACGAGACGTGGCGATATTCGTCACGCATGACGTTGAAAGTGATCTTCTTCAGCAGTTCGCATTGCGTAGCGCGATACATGTTGTTGAAGGCGTCCAGCGCGAGGCCCTCAACGTGACGCGCCTCGTCCATGGTCTGGGTCGCTGCATAATCTTCTTCCTGGTTTAGCGTACTCGGGGCTCAGTATTTGCGGACGGGACACCGAACGACGAGGCCCACGACGTCGTCGTTGATCTTGATCTGACAGGCGAGGCGGCTGTTGGCCTCCATGTCGAAGGCGAAGTCGAGCATGTCGCGTTCGAGACGGTCCATCTTCGGCAGCTTCTCGAACCAGCCGTCGTCGAAATAGACGTGGCACGTCGCGCATGCGCAGGCGCCGCCGCAATCGCCGTCGATCCCCGGAATGGTATAGCGCTTGGCCCCGTCCATGACCGACAGGCCATTGGGGACGTCGACGTCATGGCGTGTTCCGCCTTGTTCAATGTAGGTGATCCTGGCCAAATCGACGTGTCATCCCGGTTCGCTCCGATTGCCACCCTAAAAGGTGACGGAGGCGTCATTTTTATCGAAATCAAATTGTCGCGGCAATCGTGGCGCGTGATTCCAAAGACTTGCGACCAGCGGCGGGCAGGGCTGAAAGGCCTGGGGCCTACAGCACGGGGCGGGCGCCGCGCGATCAGCGCCCTGGGCAAAGGAGCGAGCTCTTTCGCCGGGTCGAGATCTCGCTGCATACTCAGTTCCAACAGGGAGAATGGACATGGTTGCGATGAGCGCCGCGGAACTGAAGGTCGTGCCGCGCGAGGGGGGATTCGGCGCAGAGGTCACGGGGATCGACCTCCGGCGCTCGCTGCCTGGCAACGTAGTCGAACCGCTGGAAGAGGCCTTCGCCCGTCACGGTGTACTTTGGTTCCCCGACCAGCCGCTCGATCATGACCAGCTCGAAGCCTTCACCCTGAATTTCGGCGAGTTCGGGGAGGACCCTTATGTCGCGCCGTTGGCCGCCCGTCCGCACATCCTCGAGGTGCGCCGGGAGCCAGACGAGACCGCCAGCCCGTTCGGCGCCGCCTGGCATTCCGACTGGAGCTTTCAGGCTACGCCGCCAAAGGCCACCATCCTCCATGCCAAGGTCGTCCCGCCGACTGGGGGCGACACGCTCTATGCCGACGGCGTCGCCGCGTATGAAGCGCTCTCTCCGGCCTTCAGGGCCATGATCGCGTCGCTACGGGCGCTTCATTCCGCTGGCCGGCCGTACGGCGAGGCGGGGTTCTACGCCAAAGAGGAAGGCCGCAAGGGCATGACCATCCTGCCCAGCGCCAATGCCGATCAGGTCTGGCCCCACCCGCTGGTGCGCACCCAGCAACGGACCGGCGCCAGGGCCCTTTTCGTCAATCCCATCTACACGATCGGCATAGAAGGCTTCACATCCGAGGAAAGTATCGCTCTGCTCGGGTATCTGTACCGTCATATGACGCAGGATCGCTTCGTCTATCGTCACCAGTGGGCGCCCAACATGCTGACCATGTGGGACAACCGCCGCCTGCTACACAACGCCACCGGCGGCTACGACGGCTGCCTCCGTCTGATGCACCGAACCACGGTGGCGGGTGAAGTCCCGATCTGAGTGCAATCTGATATTCCATTATCTACCATCATGGCCGGGCTCTGGTCCCGGCCACCCGTCGCGGTCCCGTGAACATTAACGAAGATTTCCCCCGTCGACCCATGGGTGGCCGG
>JANXTX010000277.1 GCA_025352165.1 Caulobacteraceae bacterium
GGCAGCCGGAACTATTCCGGGATGCGCGCGACCCAGGCGAACGCTTCCTCGGGCTCGTCGTTTCCTGCCTTCAAGGCGCTGTTCGAAAAGAACGGCAAGCCGGGCATCAAGTTCCAGTCGTTCATTGCGGAGTCGTTCGACTCCGTGTTCATTGCGCTGCTGGCGGCGATCGAGGCGAAGTCCTCCGATCCGGTCAAACTCAGCCAGCACGTCGTGAGTGTGACCAACGACCCGGGTGAGGGATACACCTTCGAGCAACTCGACAAGGCAATCAGTGCGCTGCTCGCGGGAAGAAAGATCCATTTCCAGGGCGCCACCGGCCCGATCAACTTCGCCTCCAATGGCAGAATCACCGCGACGAACTACGATATCTGGCAGCACAAGCCGGATGGCGGGGCCGCGGTCGTCAAGACCATCACCTTCAAGCCGTAAGCGGTGGCCGTCCGTGTGACGCCCACCGGCACTCGCCCAGGCCCCTTTCCATACGGGCGGATTGGCTGGGCGCCCGGGTGCCGGCGCCGGCGCATCCGATGATCGAGCAATTGCTGCAGTTGACCGTCAATGGCCTGATCGTCGGCACGATCCTGGCGCTGACCGGCGTGGGCGCGTCCCTGGTGTTCGGAATTCAGCGCGTGGCCAATTTCGCGCATGGCGAATACCTCACGTTCGGCGCCTATGCCGGGCTGGTGCTGAACGTCTTTTACCATTTGGATCTGATCACGGCCACGATCGGCGCGATGGCGGCGACCGCGCTCCTGGCCCTCGCCATCCACTTCCTGGTGTTAAGGCCGCTGCGCAGTCGCGGACTGGTGGCGATGTCCCTGATCACGGTGGGAATCGGCCTGATGCTGCGTGACGTCGTATTCATGGTGGCGGGGCCGCAGGTCCGGCAATACGCGATCGACCATGCGCGCGTGTACGACCTGGGTCTCGTCCGCATCTCGCCCGGACAAGCCGTGGCCATTGGTGTCGCCGCGGTCGTGGTGCCGGCCGTGGCGCTCCTGCTGGCGCGAACCTCGATCGGAAAATCGATGCGCGCCGTCGCCGACAATCGGGACCTCGCCGCCGTTTCCGGCATCGATGTAGACCGGATCGGCACCTACGTGTGGATTCTTGCCGGCGCCCTTGCTGGCCTCGGCGGCGTGATGACCGCCATGATCCAGGGTACGTTCGATCCCAATCTCGGCTATCAGACCTTGTTCCTGATCTTCACTTCGGTGGTGCTGGGTGGCATCGGCAACGCGTATGGCGCGCTGGTTGGTGGCGTGGTGCTCGGCATGGTGATGGAGTTGTCGACATGGAATGGTCTGTTTGGCGGCCTTGATGCGCGCTTCAAGCCGGTGCTCGCTTTCGCGGCGCTCATCGGGTTGCTGCTGTGGCGGCCGCAAGGGCTGTTCGGCAAGGCGCGGGTTCTCTGATCGTGGATTTCCTCAATCCCGCGTTCTGGACGTTCGTCGCAGTGACTGCCGGCATCTACGCGATCATGGCGCTCGGACTGTACGTGCAATTCTCGCTTGCCGGGCTGCCCAATTTCGGTCATGTCGCATTCATGGCGACCGGCGCGTACACCATGGCGATACTGGTCGTGCGCTATCAGGTGCCGTTGCCGCTGGCGGCGCTGGCCGCCATCGCCGCGGCGATGGCGGTGGGCCTGTTGCTCGCGGGTCCCGCGTTGCGGCTGCGCGCCGACTATCTGGCCATCGCCACCGTCGCCGGCGGCGAGATGTTCCGCTACCTGGCGATGAATCTGCCCGAAATCACCGGTGGCCCCATCGGCTCGATGGCACTGGCTGGTCAGGGCAACATTGCGATGTACAACCAGGATTGGATGGCGATGCTCAACCGGCTCACCGCGGCACTGAGCGAGACATTGGGCGTCACCGTCAGCCGCGATTTGACCATGGCGCTGCTGGTATGGACGCTCGCCGGTGTCCTCATTGTCGTGTTCTGGCGTCTCGAACGCTCGCCCTGGGGGCGGGTGCTCAAGGCGATCCGGGAAGACGAAGTCGCCGCCGCTGCGGTGGGCAAGAACGTGCTGACATTCAAGCTGCAGGCGCTGGTTTTCGGCGCCGCCCTGGGGGCAATCTCGGGGCTGCTGTTGGCATGGCAGATCGGCATCTTCAGTCCGGATGATTTCCAGCCCACGCTCACGTTTTATGCTTATCTGATCCTGATCCTCGGCGGCTTGAACAGAATCTGGGCGATTCCGGTCGGGGCCGTGCTGTTCAGCGTGCTGTTTTCGGGCACCCGCCTCCTCAATTTCTACCCGCTGTCGCTGATCGACTCGGGTAACCGGGCTTTCCTCCGGTTGTTCCTGGTCGGCTTTCTGCTGG
>JANXTX010000224.1 GCA_025352165.1 Caulobacteraceae bacterium
TGTTTAGGGTTTCGGATGTCGGCCCTGCGCAAGTATTGGCGGCGACCGGGAGGGTCGGCGTCCGAAAGCCTACGGGGGAGGAAACCGCGGGCCGCTGCCTCGCTGTTGGGGTCTGCCGTTCAGCCTATGGGGATTTGGGTCTGAGGGTGGCGACCGAAGAGTCGAGCGATCGCATGATGACGTCGTAGCTTCGGGCCAAGGGGAAGGCTCCCGGCGATTTTTGGTGAGCGGAGGGCTGGGTTCGGGTCGTGAAGCTGGTGATTTGAGAACGGGACGTGGTGGCGGACGCAAGTCTGTTGTCGCTGGCGCGAGGGGGCGCTGGCGGTGAGGGGGAATAGTAGGGTGGGTGTGAAGGCCAGGTCATGAGCTGTCGATCCAGATGCGGTTGGTTGGCCATGTTCGAGGCGTTTGGTCGCGAGTGAAGGTCTCGATGATGCGCATGCGGCCGCCGCAACATGGGCACGGCGCCTCGGTCGGCAGGGTGCTTTGGGCCGCGCCGTTCTCGATGGATGGCTCCGGATCGGCGGCGCCGCTGCTGGCCTGTGGGTCGCCGATCAGTTCCCGGATGCGGTCGATGTTGGCGGCGCGTCGGCCGCTGGCGAGGAATCCGTAATGGCGGATGCGGTGGAAGCGGTCTGGCAGGACATGGAGCAGGAAGCGCCGCAGGAACTCATCGGCGCTCAGGGTCATGGGCTTGATCCAGGCATCGCCAACGGCGGCGCTTCGGGCGCGATAGTCCTTCCATCGGAAGGTAACGCCGTTGTCGTCGAGGGTGATGAGGCGGCTGTTGGAGATGGCGACGCGATGAGTATAGCGGGCCAGGTAAGCCAGCACCGCCTCGGGTCCTCCGAACGGGCGCTTGGCGTAGACCACCCACTCGACGCGGCGCGTGGGCGCCAGATGGCGTGTGAAGGCGACGGGGTCGGCCAGCGTGGAGAGCTCATTGAAAAAGGCGAGCTTGCCGGCGACGTGGGCCTGGTGGAGGCGTTCGAGGAACAGACGGCGGAAGAAGCGGGAGAGCACGCGGACGGGGAGGAAGAACTTGGGACGGCACGAGATCCAACTCTGGCCGTCGGGCGAGAGGCCGCCTCCAGGAACGATGCAGTGCACGTGGGGATGATGCGTCATCGCCGAGCCCCAGGTGTGGAGCACGGCGATGAGGCCGATCCGCGCGCCCAGGCGCCTGGGGTCGGCGGCGATAGTCAGCAGGGTCTCGGCGGCGGCCTTGAACAGGATGTCATAGACCACGGCCTTGTTCTGGTAGGCGATGGCGCCGATCGCCGCCGGCATGGTGAAGACCACGTGGTAGTAGGCGAGCGGCAACAGGTCGGCCTCCCGGTCGGCGAGCCAGGCCTGGGCGGCGGCGCCCTGGCACTTCGGGCAGTGCCGATTGCGACACGAGTTGTAGCTGACCGCCAGATGGGCGCAGTCGTCGCAGCGCGCGACATGGCCGCCCATGACCGCGGTGCGACAGCCCTCGATGGCCGACATGACTTTGAGCTGGCCGAGGCTCAGACGTCCCTCGTAGGCGCGGCGGAAGGCGCCGCCGTGCCGGCGAAGGATATCGGCCACCTCCAGAGATGGCCGCGACATGAGAGTACGCGGCTCAGGTGGGCGGGGCCTTCAGCAAGGTCAGCGGGCTCTGGAGGTCGCCGATCGTCTTGAGGGCGACGCGCGTGTAGAGCGCGGTGGTGTCGAGCTTCTTGTGGCCCAGCAGCACCTGGATGACGCGGATGTCGGTCCCGCGTTCGAGCAGATGGGTGGCGAAGCTGTGGCGCAGGGTATGCAGGCCCACGCGCTTGTCGAGCGCGGCGGTCTTGGCGGCCGTCACCACGATGCGGTGGAGTTGGCGGGTGCTGAGCGGCTGGAGCCGATCGCGGCCGGGAAACAGCCAGCCGCGAGGCCGTCCGACCCGCCACCATGCCCGCAGCAGTTCCAGCAGATCGGGCGCGAGCATGACATAGCGATCCTTGCGACCCTTGCCCTGCTCGACGCGGATCAACATGCGCGTGCTGTCGATATCGCCGATCTTGAGATGAACCACCTCGGAGGCGCGCAGGCCGCTGCCGTAGGCGACGCTGAGGGCGGCCTTGTGCTTGGGGTTCGTCACGCAGTGGAGCAGTAACGCCACCTCCTCCGGGCTCAGCACCACTGGCAGCCGATCGGGCCTGGGGACGGTCGCCAAGCGATCGCCGTAGCCTGGGCGGTCGAGCGTGACCTTGAAGAAGAACCGTAACGCCGACACCGCCGTGCCCATCATGGACGGCGACGCGCCCCGGGAGGCGAGATGCAACTGGTAGCGCCGCAGATCCTCCGGTTCGGCCTGATCGGGCGGACGACGGAGAAACGCCGCAAAGTCTCGAACCACGCGAACATAGTTATTCTGCGTCGAGGCGCCGAACTGGCGGATCGTCATGTCTTCGATCATCCGCTGGCGAAGCGGGCTGATGGCTTGGGTCATCGTGGAAGTCTCCTGGCTGAAGAGGGGTTGAACCCCATGATCTTCAGTCAGAACCCGCCGACCCACGACACTCGCAGGCTGTTCACACGCCTCGTCGCAGCCCCACTACCGCGCTAGCGGTTTAGTCCATCGACCCATAGCTGCCCCAAGCGTGCCCCTCGGACCGTCGCTGAATGCGCGGGAGCGTTAATGCCCTCCCGGCGTCAGTAGCCGCATCGCGTTCAAGCTGACCGCCGGCGACGCCTGCAGCGCCGATGAACCGCTCCCACCGCCGCCCAGCTCCGCCATGATCGCGACGAAAGCGTGCGGCGATTGCAGCGGCAGGGCCGCTGCTGACGGCGGAACCCTGGCGGCGGTCAGCATAGTGACATTGGTCCCGCCCTTGCCATCGGAGACGATGGTGAAGGTCGCCCCGCTGTAGGCGCCGGTCAGTTGCAGCGTCGCCACGGTGTTCGCCCCGTTGACGATCACCAGCTGGTCGCTGGCGTTGATGCTGGCCCCGGTGGCCTTCCGGCCCAACAGGTCGATAGTGTCGGTTACCGCGAAGCCGGCGATCGTGGCGGCGAACGTCGCCGGCGTCTTGATCGCCAGGGTCGCGGTTGCGCCGTTGAAGGTCGCGGTGAGGGTCGAGGCGGTGGGGCCATCCGCCTCCAGCGTCGCGCCGGCGTCGATCTTCAGCACGCCGGTTCCGGCGAGCTTGCCCGCTAGGTCCAGCGTCCCCGCCGCCACCTCGATCAGGCCGGTGTCGTTGGTGATCAGATTG
>JANXTX010000334.1 GCA_025352165.1 Caulobacteraceae bacterium
CCTTGGCGCCGGCATCGTTCCGTACCACCTCGACCGTTTTCAGTTTGTTCGCGCAGAGCGAGGCGGCGGCGTGATCGATCCACGGGTACCTAAGCCACTTGATCTCCACGGGCTGGAAGGGAGCGCGCTTGACGTGTTCCAGGCACACCATCTGCTGACATTCGGCACAGTATACCACAAGCATGACTACTATTCGGAAGCGAAAAAATTGGTTGAGAATGGGTTAGAGTTAACCTGGGCTCCCATATTTGGGCTTGAACGAAACGAGATCAACAATAGACGTCTGAAAGAATGGGTAACCGCATCGGCTTTCGACGATGTGGTTCATCTTTATATTGAGCACCTTGGTTATCAAGCTAGGCTGCATACGTCCACGCGGATTCTGTTAGCGGCGGCCGCCGATGGGAAACTTAATGTCGTTGGCTACGAGATCGGGCAGTCGGTAGGCAAGCTCGTTCCTGCGGAAAAGTTCCGGTATCGCGGAGTCTTCTCATACACTCAGGGTTTTGGCGACGCGGAAGGTGACGATGCAGAGGCCGTCGGGCGCCTGAAGTGGACCACACTCGAGTTCCGGCGGGACGAGGTACTTGCGCTCAGAGAGGCGTCGATGGGGTCCCAGCCCAGTTTCGCCCCCGCGGTCGAAGTTGAGCCAGAGTCGTGGTGGCCAAGGCGAGATGACAGCCTGAAGGTCTGGTTTTCCCGGCCTGAAGTCATTGAGGAGATGTTACGGCGCTGCAATGGCGACCATGCTCAGGGCGAGCAGGAGCGCGTGCTAATCGGCATGTGCAAAGACGCGAATGCGAAGTGGAAGTCATCATCCATTGCCCCCTCCTATAGAGCTTCGCTCCCGTCCAAATCAAAGTCTCGAAGGAATTCGAATTAATTCGAAAAAATTCGGTCTTTCCCTGATCGCGGACGTGTTCATATTTCCTGCCACTGACGCGCCAATCCGGGCCGACACGAGTGGACACGACACATGAACAAATCCTTGAACCTGCCATCCTGCGTCCCTGCAGATGACGGCGCGTCCCACAAGCCCGTGCGCCTGCTGCCGCCCAAGGTCGCCTTTGAAAGGACGACCACGCCTTCGAGTACGGCCTACCCGATGATCAAGGATGGGACCTATCCAATGCCGGTGCGCGTTGGCCCAAACAGGATCGCGTTTTTGGAGTCCGAGATCGACGGCTGGATTTTAGCGCGGGCGGCGGAGCGAGATGCCAAGGCGCAACCCATCGTGACCAATGCCGCCAGAAAGCGGTCCACTAAATAGTCCAAATCCGGGCCGTCCTCCCTCTCACCCGCTGGCGCCGCCATCGGCGAGCGCCATTGAAGCCCTTTAACAAGCTCGGCTGCTTGCCTCTGCAAAGGTGGCGGCCAAACAGGAGCCTCAAAAGGCTATGAATAACCCCGTTTATCGGGGCACCGGGCAGGTGTCTCTCTCTACACTAGATGTCTCAACGACGAAAGAAAAAGAGGTTCGCTACTGGCGGGCAGGTCCACGCCGATTATTGCACGATACGAGCCGCTATCCGTTGTTTGTTGCGATGATGCTACGGACTATGCTCGAGTTTCCCGAGAATTCGTTCGGCGCGCTGGACTTATTCTTGCGTCTGACCGTCCCATATGAACTTCGTAGCGGTCGCGCTCTCCAACAAAACAAAGGCGGATATACTGAGCAAACCTGCGTTCGCCCGAGCTGTGCCGCCCCCATTCTGATCATTTTGGCGACTGCGCAGACAATCGACTGCAGCGGCGGTTGCTCGCTCTGCAAGGTTGGCGAGGTGAAGCGGGCCCTCGGACTCTACGCGCGATGCGCCCCGTGAACTTCGCCCGCGTCAACGCGGCAGCCCTTCCTGTTCTCCCAGCCTTAGTCAGACGTTGGCTTCCTGATGGGAAGGACGTCGCAGGTGAGTGGGTTGCCCGCAATCCCACCCGCGTGGACCGGCGCCGCGGGTCGTTCAAGGTAAACATGCGTAGCGGGAAGTGGGCGGACTTCGCTACCGGCGACCGCGGCGGGGATCCCGTAAGCCTCGCCGCTTACATTTTCAATTTGTCACAGATCGAAGCCGCCAGACGAATGGCCTTGGCGGTCGGGGTAATAGTCGATGACTGACGAAAACCACCACGTCGGCTCTGAAACCAATATGTCCACGGGCAACACCGGCGCCACCGGCAACAGCGATGAAAAACCAGGGGAATCAGAGCCAAATCCTGTACCTGCGAAAAAAAGTCAACCGGCAACACCGGCAACATCGCCACACTACGACCGCAGGAAACGATCTCTTGCCGACCCTTTTGCGCCCATAGCGAGCGATGAGCTTGGGGCCGCTGTTGATGCCGCGTGGCGCGCGACGAAGCCCAATACCGTAGTTCCAGTTCCCATTTCTGGCGAGGCCGTGTCGCTTCAGACATTTCAAATTGGAAAGAAGAAACCGCGGGCATTTTGGCTCTACCGTAACGCTGACGGGCAGGTCACATCCGCCGTCGCGCGCTATCCAGACAAACAGGATGGCGCCAAGGATATCCTGCAGTTCTGTCATGGCCAGCTAGCGAATGGAGACGGGGACGAACGCCCGGGTTGGCACAATAAAGCGCCGCCCGCGCCAAGGCCTCTATACGGGCTCGATCGTCTTGCCACCCGCCCAAACGCCCCGGTGCTCGTCGTCGAGGGCGAAAAGACCGCCACCGCCGCCGGCCAGCTATTCCCCACCTACGTCGTCGTTACATCCGCCTGCGGTGCGAAAGCCGCGAGGATGTCGGACTTCTCGCCCCTGGGGGGGCGGGAAGTCACCCTTTGGCCGGACAATGACGAACCAGGCCAAGGATATGCGATGGACGTCCGGAAGGCGGCCCAGGCCGTCGGAGCGCGGTCGTTCAGGATAGTGGACGTACCTGCAGGATGGCCGAAAGGCTGGGATCTTGCTGACGCTGCGCCGGACGGGATCAGCGCAACGTTCCTAGATGACCTGCTGAAGGCGGCCCAGGAAAGTTGGCATCCCGACCTCCGGAACGAAACCCATGGCGGGGAAGTCGTTGAGCCACGTTCCGGTCCGTCGGGATTTTACATAGAATTGGAAGGGCGCCCTCAAAGTCGCGGCCTTTTCTTTCAAGCTCCCCCGGACAAGGACGGGAAGACTTTCCCGCCAACTCGCGTCTGCGACCCGTTCGAAGTCTTGGCCAAGTCATATGATGGGGATGGCCGCCGTCCGGGAGTGCTAGTCGCGTGGAGCGATCACCGCGGCCGGCGCCACACTCATGTCGTTTCCCAGTCAACGCTCCATCGAGCGGGCAACCAGACTGCCGAGGAACTGACGGACGCGGGCCTGTCCTGCGAAACCAGCGCGCATGCCCACGGGCTTCTCAAAAGGTATTTCAGCCATGCACAGTCCGAGAATGAGGTGACCATTGTCGCCGGCATTGGTTGGGCTAGCCCCACCGCCTTCGTTTTGCCGGGCGCCGGCCCCGACAAAATGGGCTTTGGGGCGGGTGGTTTCGCCATGCTTGGGGACAGTTCCCGTATGGAGGCGACCTATGCCGAATCGGGAACCCTGTCCCAATGGAACGACAACGTCGCCTCGCTGGCGATGGGAAATGACCGACTGATGCTCGCGATTTGTGTCGCACTAGCTGGCCCTCTGCTCGCCATCTTGGGCGAGCCGTCGGGCGGCGTTCATTTGGTTGGCGACTCGCGGACCGGAAAGAGTACCGCGCTGGCCCTCGCGGCCTCTGTCTGGGGGAGCCCGGCGCCCGGCGCGCAAATCCGCCAATGGCGGGGAACCGCCAATGGCATTGAAGAGGCCGCAGCCGAAACTTCAGACACGGTGCTGATCCTGGACGAAATGGGCCAAGTCAGCGGTCATGAAGTTGGCGAAATCGTCTACCTGATTGGCAACGAAGGCGGCAAGCAGCGCGCCAATAGGGACGGCGGTCTGCGCGCCACCAAAAGGTGGCGATGCGTTTTGCTGTCCAGTGGAGAGATCGCCCTCGATGCCAAAATGGCGGAAGCAGGGCGGAAGGCGACAGCCGGCCTGGGCGTCCGGCTGGTCAACGTCCCGGCCGATGCTGGCGTTGGTCTTGGCGTATTTCAGCAGCTTCATGGCCGCGCGGGCCCCGGCGAGCTCGCCGAGGAATTG
>JANXTX010000335.1 GCA_025352165.1 Caulobacteraceae bacterium
TCGGCGATGTCGCCAACATCCAGATCGGACCGGAGATGCGGCGCGGCGTCGCCGAGCTGAACGGCCAGGGCGAAGTCGCGGGCGGCGTGGTCATCCTGCGCTCCGGCAAGAACGCCCGCGAAACCATCGCGGCCGTGAAGGTCAAGCTCGCGGAGCTGAAGAAGAGTCTACCGCCGGGCGTCGAGATTGTCCCGACCTACGACCGCTCCCAGCTCATCGATCGTTCGATCGGCAATCTGCGCGAAAAGCTGATCGAGGAGTTCATCGTCGTCGCCCTGGTCTGCGCCCTGTTCCTGGGCCACGTCCGTTCCGCCCTAGTAGCGATCCTGACCCTGCCGCTGGGCCTGGCCTTCGCTTTCCTGGTCATGAGGATGCAGGGGGTCAACGCCAACATCATGTCGCTGAGCGGCATCGCCATCGCCATCGGGGCCATGGTCGATGCCGCCGTGGTGATGATCGAGAACGCCCACAAGAAAATCGAACGCTGGGAGCATGAACACCCCGGCGAGGCCTTGAGAGGCGAAAAGCGCTGGATCGTCGTCACCGAAGCGGCGGCCGAGGTTGGACCGGCACTCTTCCTGAGCCTGATCATCATTACCCTCAGCTTCGTTCCGGTGTTCTCCCTGCAGGGTCAGGAGGGGCGCCTGTTCGCGCCCCTGGCGTTCACAAAGAGCTATGCGATGGCGGGCGCAGCGATCCTGTCGGTCACCCTGGTCCCGGTGCTGATGGGCTGGCTGATCCGCGGCCGCATCCCAGTGGAGAAGAGCAATCCGATCAACCGGGCGCTGGCCGCGGTCTACAAGCCGGTACTCGACTGGGTAATGCTGCGGCCAAGGACGACCCTGGTCGTCGCGGCCCTGGTCTTCGCCACGACGGCCTGGCCGCTGACCCGGCTCGGCGGCGAGTTCATGCCGCAAATCAATGAGGGCGACCTACTGTACATGCCCTCGGCCCTGCCCGGCCTCTCCGTGGCCAAGGCCTCGGACCTGCTCCAGCAGACCGATAGGCTGATCAAGACGGTGCCCGAGGTGGAGACCGTCTTCGGCAAGGCCGGGCGGGCGGAGACCGCCACCGATCCGGCGCCGCTGGAGATGTTCGAAACCACGATCCAGTTCAAGCCGCAGAGCCAGTGGCGACCGGGCATGACGCCGGAGAAACTGGTCGAGGAGCTGGACCGAACGGTGAAGGTCCCAGGCCTCGCCAATGTCTGGGTGCCGCCAATCCGCAACCGCATCGACATGCTGGCCACCGGCATCAAGAGCCCGATCGGGGTGAAGGTGTCGGGGTCCGATCTCGCCGAGCTGGACCGTATAGCTCATGACGTCGAGACCGTGGCCAAGGCCGTGCCCGGCGTCAGCTCGGCGCTGGCAGAACGCCTGACCGGCGGGCGCTACGTCGACGTGGACATCGACCGCGCCGCGTCCGCCCGCTACGGCCTCAACATTGCCGACGTGCAGGCGATCGTCTCGGGCGCGATCGGCGGCGACAACGTCGGCCAGACGGTAGAAGGCCTCGCCCGTTATCCGATCAGCGTCCGATATCCCCGCGAGCTCCGCGACAGCCTGGAGGGCCTGCGGGCTCTGCCCATCCTCACGCCAGGCGGCCAGCAGATCACGCTGGGCACGGTCGCCAAGCTTCAGATCGCCGAGGGTCCTCCGATGCTCAAGACGGAGAACGGTCGGCCATCGACCTGGGTCTATGTCGACGTGCGCGGTCGCGACCTGGCGTCGGTTGTGGGAGACTTGCAGCGGGCAGTGGCGAAGGACGTCAGGCTCTCCCCCGGTGTCTCGATCGCCTATTCGGGTCAGTTCGAATACCTGCAAAGGGCGGTCGAGCGGCTGAAGCTGGTCGTGCCGGCGACGCTGCTGATCATCTTCATCCTGCTCTACGTCACCTTCGGCCGGTTCGATGAGGCGGCCCTGATCATGGGCACCCTGCCCTTCGCGCTCACTGGCGGGATCTGGACCCTCTACTGGCTGGGCTTCCACCAGTCGGTCGCCACGGGCGTCGGTTTCATCGCCCTGTCCGGTGTCTCCGCTGAGTTCGGGGTGGTGATGCTGATCTACCTGAAGGACGCGTTGGCCGATCGCGGCGCGGATCCGACGGATCAACAGGTCGAGGACGCGGTGCGCGAAGGCGCCCTGATGCGTGTGCGGCCCAAGGCCATGACCGTGGCAGTGATCCTCGCGGGCCTATTGCCAATCCTGCTCGGCCACGGGACCGGGTCGGAGGTCATGAGCCGGATCGCAGCCCCCATGATCGGCGGCATGCTCACCGCGCCCCTCCTTTCCATGGTCGTCGTCCCTGCGGCTTATCTGCTGCTGCGCCGCCGTCGCTCCAAGTCCACCCCAGCCTCTCAGACCCAAAGGAGTTCATCATGAGAGCTATAGCCTATGCCGTAATCGGCGCCCTCAGCCTCGCGACCGCCGGCGCGGCGGCGGCCGACGATATGTCGAACATGAAAGGCATGTCCGCGGCGCCGGCTGCCAAGCATGGCCAGGGGACCGGCGTCATCAAGGCCATCGACGCTAAGGCCGGCACGCTGACCATCCAGCACGGACCGATCCCGGCCGTGTCCTGGCCGGCGATGACGATGACGTTCAAGGCCAAGCCTGCTTCCCTGCTCCAGGATTTGAAGACTGGCCAGACCATCGGCTTTGACACGACAGTGCTCGGCATGGAGGCCGACATAACCGCCGTCCGGCCAAAATAGGCCAGGTGGGTCGCTGGCGGCGCACATCTCGGCGCCGCCAGTCCACGAAAGGCCTACGGAATCTCCTTATCCTGCCCGTGCGAGCCCTTCACTTCGGGCGCTTCGGCGTGGTCCAATCCAAACCCGGCCCGTTCGCCTCGGTCGCGGCGCCAGACTAGGGGAACTCGCGATGCCGACCGACGAGCTAAAGGGGGCGTGGCGCTGGGTGCCGGCCAGCGTCTGGACGCTAGGCTTCGCCTCCATGTTCATGGACCCCTCTTCCGGGGCTGATCCATAGCTTCTTGCCAGCCTTGCTGGTGACCACACTGGGCGCCAGCACCGTGACTGTCGGCCTGATCGAGGGCGTCGCCGAGGCGACGGCGGCGATCACCAAGGCGTTCTCCGGCGCGCTATCCGATCGGCTGGGTAGCGCTCTGAAACACATTGTATATGGAGCGGGCGGCTGAGCATCTGCGGGCCCGGGAGGTCGCCGCGCGGGACGCACTGCTCGCCATCTGCCGCCCACGGGATGGGCCCACGTCAGCCTCACCGGCGGCTCGCTCTGCACCGACTCGGCTTCCACCGGCGCTTTCAGGCCACGGAACGATCCAGCCGATAGGCGTCAATCGGACCCAGCCGAGCGGACGCTCGCATTCTGCGACGCGCCAAGCCGGACCGCTGTAAGGAATCCAGCGCTCAGGCGTCTTACACGCCGACAGAGCGCTGCCAGGACTCCCGAAGCCAATCCGGAAGGCCGCCGGCCCACTCATCCTAATCGCGGGTGGGGGGCTGAAGAATGTCGTTCTGGAGGAGCTGTTGCAATGTCCTACGCCACCCTGCTGGTCCCCGTCGAAGCCGACCCTGAGATCGATGGCCGGTTGTCGCTCGCCATCGATCTGGCCAACCAGTTCGACGCCAAACTGATCGGCGTGGGCGCCGAGCTCTGGCGGACCTGGGCTGTCGGCGGAGAGTTCGACGGCGGATACGCTGCGGCGGCGATCTATACGGCTGAGACGGCAGTGATCGACGCCGACCTGCAGCGTGCGAAGGCGAAGTTCCAAGCGGCGAGCGCAGCGGTTCGCGCGGGGTCGGACTGGCGTGCGGCGATCCAGTTTCCCCTTCTCGAAGTCGCGGCCGAGGCCAGGGCGGCTGACCTGGTGGTGACAAGTCCCAGCCGACGCCACGGGCGGTCGGACTATAACGTCGCCGCCCCCGCCGCCCTGGCGCTGCAGACCGGTCGACCGGTTCTCGTCGCGCCTGCCGACGCCACAAGCCTCGACCTGGGCCGCGTGCTGGTGGCCTGGAAGGACACGCGCGAAGCCCGGCGCGCGCTGACCGATGCCCTGCCCATCCTGCAGCGGGCGAAGGCAGTACTGGTAGCGGAGATCTGCGGCCACGCCGAGGCAACGGCGGCGGAAGCCCGCCTCGCCGACGTGGCGCAATTTCTGCTCCGCCATGGCGTCCACGCGACGACGCAGGTGGGCCATGAAGAGCGGGATGTCAGCTCCGCTCAACAGCTGATGGAAGTGGCCGATCAGCATGCCGCCGATCTCATCGTGGCCGGCGCTTACGGCCACAGTCGGCTGGGAGAATGGATTTTCGGGGGAATCACGCGCGCGCTGCTGACGCAAACCCAGCGCGCTGTTCTTCTCAGCCACTGACCCACGGCGAAGCGATGGTGTCCACATGAGCTACAAAGCCATCCTGGTTCACGTGGAGCCGACCCCCGCGTCGGAAGCGCGCTTGCAGGCCGCCGTCGGGTTTGCGCGCGAGCTGGATGCCGTACTCATCGGCCTCGGCGGTCGCGCATCGATCATCCAGGCGGCGCCGCTGGCGGTGGCGGAGGGCGGCGGTTACGCCGTGGAGGCTTGGGCCGAAGACGAAGCGCGCGTGCTCGCCGAGGTCGAGGCCACCTTCCGCAAGGTGGCGCCCAACGCGATCTGGCGGGCCGCCCCGGATTATCCCACGGGCGCGCTGTGCGACAATGCGGCAAGCGCGGACCTCATCATCACGGGCCTTGAGCGCGCGGCGGCGGATTTTGCGCCGGACGCCGCCAACACCGTGCTTCGGGCCGGACTGCCGGTCATCGCCCTGCCCGTTGGGCATCCCCAGATCGGTTTCGAGCGCATCGTCGTCGCCTGGAAGGACACTCGCGAGGCGCGACGCGCCGTCAGCGATGCGCTCCCGCTGTTGCGGCGCGCCAGCGAGGTGGCTGTCGTTAGCATCTCCAACCATTCCGGCGCCGCCGCCACGCCGGCGTCGATCGACAATCTTATGGATCGCCTCGCCCGGCACGGGGTCAAGGCCGTCGTAGAGCCGGTTTCCACGCGGCGGGACCCCGGCGATCAACTCATCAGCTTTGCGATCTCACACCGAGCCGACCTGATCGTGGACGGCGCATTCGGACACAGCAAGGCGGGCGAGTGGCTGCTTGGCGGAATGACCCAGACGTTGTTGGAGTGTTCCACATTGCCCGTGCTCTTCAGCCACTGACGGAGGCGTTCGGAGCGCCAACAAAGGCCGCGGCAATGTAGGCTTGCCGGCCTGCTGTCGGGGTCTTTGTTGGCGTTGCGAATGCGACCTTGCTGGATTGGCGGTGATCTCGAGGCCATTCTAGCCGCCAAGGGCCGTCTTCTCCGCCACCCTCGCGACCGCCGGCGCGGCGGCGGCCCGCGCCCAGGATCACCCGCTGCGGTGAGGTAGGTCCCCCGCGCTGAACTCCAGGCTCGGGCCCACGGCCTTAGGCACTAT
>JANXTX010000395.1 GCA_025352165.1 Caulobacteraceae bacterium
TCCACGGCATGAGTTCGTCGATCCGGTGGGCGGGGTGCTCGGCGATGCGGGCGAGGACGTCGGCGAGCCATGCCTGTGGGTCGACATCGTTCATTTTGGCGGTGACGATCAGGCTGTACATGAAGGCGGCGCGCTGGCCGCCGCGATCGGAGCCGGCGAACAGCCATGACTTGCGGCCCAGCGCGATGCCTCGCAGGGCGCGTTCGGCGGCGTTGTTGGTCAGGCACACGCGACCATCGCGGAGCAAGAGGGTGAAGGCGTCCCAGCGTTTGAGCATGTAGTCCATGGCCTTGGCGACGTCGTTCCCGCGCGAGAGTTTGGCGCGCTCCTCGACCATCCAGGCGTGGAGGTCGTCGACCAGCGGCTTGCTCAGTTCCTGTCGCGCGGCGAGGCGCCGGTCGGCGGTCAGGCCGTGGAGGCCGCGCTCGATATCGAACAGGGCGTCGATCCGCCGGACCGCTTCGAGGGCCATGGGCGCGATGACCACGTCGGTCTTGCCTTGGGCCTTCTTGCGGGCGGCGGCGGCGATGTCGGCCAGTACGAAGAACTTGCGCCGGCTGTGCGCCCAGCACAGGGCCTCGATGATGGGGCCGGGCTTTCTCTCGGCCGCGTAGAGTTGTTCATAGCCGCCGTAAGCATCGGCCTGAAGAATGCCCGAGTAGTTCTCCAGATGCGCCCTTGGGTGTTCGCCTCTGCGATCGCGTGAGTAATAGAATACCGCCGCCGGCGGGTCGGCTCCGCCGAAGGGTCGATCGTCGCGCACATAGACCCAGCATCGGGCGATATCGCACTTGCCTTTAGCCAGCACCGGCACGGTGGTGTCGTCGCCATGCAGCCGGGCGGCGGCCAGGACGTGGGCTTCGATGCGGTCGTGGATCGGCTTCAGCGCCACGGCGCAGGCCCCGACATGATCGGCAAGGGTCGAGAGGCTCAGCGGCACGCCCTCGCGGGCGTAGCGTTCGGCCTGGCGGTTCAGCGGCTGGTGCTGGCCGAACTTCTCGAACAGGATCATCGCCAGCAGGCTGGGACCGGCCAAGCCCCGCGGGATCACATGGAAGGGGGCCGGCGGCTGGGTGATCTTCTCGCAGTCGCGGCACGTGAACTTTTCCCTGACGTGCTGGATCACCTTCCACTGGCGCGGAATCACCTCCAGCGTCTCGGTGACGTCCTCGCCCAGCTTGGCCAGGCGCGTCCCACCGCAGCAGGCGCAGGCGGTGGGCGCCGGTTCGATCACCCGCTCGCGTGGCAGGTTCGCCGGGAGGGGCTGGCGGGACGGCTTGCGGCGCTCGAACGAGGCCACGCGGGTGGTCCTGGCCGCGGCCTGTTCGGCGGCCAGCTCGTCCTCGCTCGCCGAGGCCTCCAGTTCCTCGAGCTGCAGCTCCAGTTGGTCGAGCAGGCGCGCCGTCCGCTCCGAACGCGGGCCGAAGCGTTCGCGGTTCAGCTTGAGAATCTGCAGCTTCAGATGCGCGATCAGGGCCCGGTCGGCGGAGCGTTCGGCCCGCTCGGCCGCCAGTTCCGCCCGGGCCGCCGCATGGTCGCTCTCGGCTTCGATCGCCCGCGCCAAGGCGCCGCTCAGGGCTGTCCTGAGCGTCTCGATGGTCTCGGGCCGGGCATGCGAAGCAGCATCCATGGCAGGGATAGAATCACAAAATCAGCGCCCTGAGGCGCCCCTAAATGCATTCCGCGCGAAGTTTTTTTCGAGCCTATCCCGCCGCCTTCGGGCGCCAGGTGTGCTGGGGGTTGCGCCAGTCGATCCCCTCCAGCAGATAGCTCATCTGGCCCGCCGTCAGCGCCACCTGCCCCCCCACCGTCGCCGGCCACACGAACCGGCCCCGGTCCAGCCGCTTGGCGTACAGCGACAGCCCAAGACCGTCGTGCCACAGCGCCTTGATCAGCGAGCCGCCGCGCCCCCTGAACACGAACACGTCCCCGGCGTGCGGATCGCGCTTCAGGCCCTCCTGCACCAGCAGCGCCAGGCCCCGCATCCCCTTGCGCATGTCCGTGTGACCCGTCGCGATCCACACACGCGCGCCGCTCGGAACCGCGATCATCGCAGCGCCTCCAGCGCCGCCGTCACCAGCGCCGGCGAGGCCTTCGCGCCGATGCTCACCCGCGCCCCGCCGACCGCCAGGTCCACGGTGATCGCCACCGCGTCCGTATCCGTCACGCCTCTCGCCACAGGTTCCCGCGCCATCACCACCGGCGCGAAGCCCGCCACGCCCTCCCGCCGGCGCACCTGCTCGCGCCATTTATAGATCAGCCCCGTCGAAATCTCGTTCTCGCGCGCGACCTGCGTCACAACCGCTCCCGGCGCGAACGCCGCCGAGAGGATCCGAACGCGCTCAGCCGCGGGCCATCGCCGACGACGCTCCGGTCCAGTCAATAAAGTCGCAAAAGCCATGGCGGCGCGCCTATCTGTGCTCTTAAGGTCAGCTTAGGCGCACAAACTCCTCGCCACGCCGACAGCCCGCAAGACGGCCCCTACCGGAGGGGTACAGCGGGACGATGGGTGGCCGGGATGAGAACCCGGCCATGACGGTAGGCGGGGTACCCCGCCAAGAATAGACAGCGCGCGACCGGCCTTCATTGCGACATCTTCATCGCCACGCTAAATCGCCAAACAAGGTGGCCATGAGA
>JANXTX010000412.1 GCA_025352165.1 Caulobacteraceae bacterium
CCTCGTAGCTGACGATCAGGTTGAGGCCGCCCTTGTTGCCGAGCGCGGCGCCGGCGACGGCTTCTTCGTTCAGCGCCGTGATCACCGCGCCGTTGACCGCTTCCGGCAAGCCGGCCTCGGGCGCGTTCACGCGATGGCGCAGCCGATCCAGGGTCCGGCCCATGTGGTTGCTGCGCAGCTCATCGGGATTGCCGACGCGGGGGCGTAGGTTGGGATTCGCCTCTACGAAGTCCGCGAACCAGGCGTCGAGCGCGTCCATCGGCGAGGCGGGCTGCTCAGTCCAGATCGGAGACGGCAGCACCGGCGATTTCGGCCGCCGCGTCGCCAAGGCGTGGCCACTCTCCGCGGGACGGTGCTGCAGGGCGTGGGTCTGCAGGGCGCCCAGCGCGGCTTCCAGCTCGGCGGGTGGGACGAACAGCTCGGCGGCGGCGGCATTGAAGGCCAGCCGGGCAGGCTCGTCGAAGCGGGGCACACCGTCGAGCGGCAGGTTGTGCGCGCGATTGGTCCCGGCGCCCGGAAAGCCGAACCCTTTGACCGCCTTGGCGATGATATACGGCAGCGGCGCCGGATAGGTCCGGTCCGGACGGCTCGTGAAGGTCTTGAGCCGCTCCTCCGCTTCGAGGATCGCCCAGGCGTAGGCGGCGGGGTCATGTCCGTCGATCGCGATGGGGTCGAAACCGCTGAGCCGAAGATGCTGGTCCAGCCAGCCAGCGCCCCCTTCCTGAGCGATTTCGCTGCGCTCTTCGATCCTGCGACCGTTGAGGATCATGATGGGGGTGACGAGCCCGCAGTCCTCGGCACGCCACCAGCGGGGCGACCAGTCGGAGCCGCGCTGTTCTTCGAAAGCGCCGTCACTGAGGAACGCCACCAGGCTCTCGCCGCGCAGCGGCATGTGGACGTACTGGACGTCCGCGAACCCCAAATAGCCGCCTTCGCTGACGGCGCCCGCCGTATCGGCGCCCGCATGACTGCCGATCGGGACCGCAGGGCGGCCGTCAGGCCCGATGGCGTAGGAATAGAAGTCGGCGACCAAGTTCGACAGGCCGGCTTCGGTCCGGTCGTAGCGGCCTTTCTGTCGCGGCGAGAGGTCGCCGGTAAGGGCGTTCACGGCTTCGATCGCCGCGACGCAGTGGCCTTGCCCCATAATCCATGACCGCGTTCGGCCGGATAGGACGTTGGCGGCCAGATAGCCGACAAAGGCCGGAACCATGTTCAGGGACCCGCCCATGTGACCCTCTGGCTGCGCCTTGAACGCGTCCGCCGGCAGCGCCGCGCCGGACAGGTCGACTCTCTCGGCATAGGTCATGTGCGCGACAACCCACATCGCGGCGCTCGCCATCCGATCGGCGGCGGCGAGCACGCGATAGATTGACTCCCGGTCGGGCCAGACGCGACGCGTGGTCAGACGCGTGGCCAGGGCGTCGATGCGGTCCACCGTCGCTTGATCGCGACGCAAGAGGCCGTGGCCCGGCGTCCATCGTTCGGTCCAGCTCTGGGCCATGGGAAGCGCTTTCCAACCTGCGATCTGGGCATGGACCCGGTGTCGCGACTGGCTGGAATGACGCGCCGCAGACAGGAACCTTACAATCGAGGCAACCTTTTCGGTGCGACCTTCGGAGGGGCGATCTGTAAGATTTCACCTCCAAGCCCGTCATGTCTCACAGCGCCCCACAGGGCGCTCGTCGTGCTTGATTGAAATCAACGCGGCGAAGCCGGATTCCATCGACGTTGAAGCGGTCCGCAGACCGCATTTTGAAAGGCTCACGAATATGAAAACCTCCCTGGCCACCCTCATTTTCGCCGCCGCGCTCGGCGTGAGCGGCGGCGCGCTCGCGGCGGATCCCGACGCCCACAGCCAGCATCATCCCGCGACGCCTGCGGCTGACGCGGCTCAGACCCCGCCGGTGACCCAAACGCCCCCCGCCGCCCAACCGGGCATGGACTGTAAGGCGATGATGGGGGGCAACATGATGGGCGGCAGCGGCAAGATGGCCGGCGCGATGCCGAGCGGCGCGATGCAAGGCGGCGGCACGGCTGGCCAGCCCATGGCGGGCGGCATGATGGACCACTGCATGAAACCGGCGGCAGGTGACAAGGCCGCGGCGCAAACGCCGCCACAAGGTGCCCACTAAGGGCGTCGCGCGGACCAATCCGATTCAAGGGACAGAGCGATGGCAAGCACCAACAACCTGAAGGGCGTGGCGGTCATGACGGGCGTCGCCATCGCCGCGGCGGGGCTCTTCTTCCTGCTGCGTGAGCACTGGTGGCACATACTTCCGTTCGCGCCCTACTCGATCTACCTGCTATTCCTCGCCTGTCCTTTGATGCATCTGTTCATGCACCATGGACACGGGGCACACCAACATGGTGAGGCGTCCGGTCCGGCCCAGGGCGAAGGGGCGTCCGCTCCCAAGCCCCGCTGAGCCGCTGCGCCGTCGGGCGCGGCGTTTGGCGGCGCTGGGCTAAAATCAGGCCCTGACGCCCTCGAGGAGACTCTAGCGCCCCATTTTCGGTGCGGAGACGTGCAAGGTTCGATCGCCTTGCCAGGTCTGGTCGCCGGCGGCCCCGGCGGCGCGTGAAACCGCCGAGCCCGCAGCCTGCCCAGGGGTCGCGCCGGCCGAGGTCGGCCGAGTCTATTCAAATCGACACGGATATCAGGGATGTCGCCGAGAGGGATCGCGGCACCATGGCGCGTATCCAACTTAGGGACGTCACCAACCAGAGGAAAATCCCATGTTCGCACGTAAGACTCTTTTGACCGCTTCGACCCTTGGCGCCGTCGCGCTATTCTCGGCCACCCAAGCCTTCGCTCATGCGTCCCTCGTCAAGTCCGACCCAGCAGCGAACGCGACGGTCGCCGCGCCGAAATCGATCACCCTCACCTTCGACGAAGAGATTACGCCCGCCTTTTCCGGGTTCGACGTGATGATGGGCGGCAGTATGAAGATGCCGGTCAAGACGACGGTGTCGCCGGACCACAAGACGATTACGGGTGTTCTGAGCGGCCCGGTGATGGCCGGGGCCTACAAGATCGCCTGGCACGCCGCGGCGGCCGACGACGGCCATAAATCGACAGGCGTCCTGACCTTCACCGTGAAATAGCCCGG
>JANXTX010000022.1 GCA_025352165.1 Caulobacteraceae bacterium
GCCCGCAGGTTGACCACGAAGGCGCGATGGATCTGGGCGAATTGCGCCGGGTCGAGCTGGGCGGCCAGATCCTTCAGGGCGGTCCGCACCAGCGCCTCGGCCGGTTGGCCGCCATCGCCGCGCCAGGCGACCACGGTGTACTTGCTGTCCGACCGCAGAAAGTCGACGTCGTCGACGGCGATAAGGCGCAGCTTTTGGCCGACCTGTGCGCGGATCCAGCGTAGCTGCGCCGGCGCGGCGCCGCGTTGCAACTGGGCGGCGAGCTGTTGCAGCAGGGCCTCGGTGTTCGACGCCGGTTGCGCCGCCGCCAGGCGGTCGCGCAGGCGCGAGACGGTCTGGGCCAGGCGTTCCGGTTCGACCGGCTTGACCAGATAGTCGAGCACGCAGTGCGCGAAGGCCTCCACGGCGTACTGATCGAAGGCGGTGACGAACACCAGATGCGCGCGGCCGCCGATCAGGCGCGCCGCCTCGAAACCCGAAAGGCCCGGCATATGCACGTCGAGAAAGCAGACGTCGGGTTTGAGGGCCTCGAACTGTTCGACCGCTTCGCGCCCGTTGCGGGCCCGGGCGACCACCGCCAGCTCCGGCCATTCCGCCGCCAGCTGGCTGGCCAGCGATTCGCGCAGCAGCGGCTCGTCGTCCGCAATCAGAGCGGTCGGGCGATCGAGCGTCAAACGCCGGCTCTCTCGGCGGGAAAATCCAGCTCGGCGCAAACCCCACGCGGTTCATTTTCGGAAATCCGCACATGCGCGTCGCCGGCAAAGCTGAGACGCAGACGTTCCCGCAAGGTCGCCAGACCGGTGCCAAGTCCGCCGGCGGCGAGCCGCAAGCCCGCACCGGTGTCGGTGACCCGCACCAGGCATCGGCCGTCCCGCCGCGTGACCTCGATGTCGATGCGCCCGCCGTCTTCGCTGGGATCGACGCCATGACGAACGGCATTCTCCGCCAGCGTCAGCAGGGTCATCGGCGGACAGCGCAGCCCGGCCGCGTCCTCGTCCACGTGCACGGCGAACGCAAGACGGTCGGGGATGCGCATATGCATCAACTCCAGATAGGCCTGGACCAGCTGCGCCTCCTGCCCCAGCGTCGTCGCGCGATCATGCAGACGCGGCACGGCGGCGCGCAGATAGGCGATCAGGCTCCCGAGGACGGCGGACGCCCGCGGCGAGCCGGCGTCGACCAGCGCCTGGACGTTGGCCAGGGTGTTGAACAGAAAGTGCGGCGCGACCTGAGCCTTCAGCAGTTGCAGGCGCGCATCCAGGGCCTGGCGCTCCAGCTCGCTGCGCTCGAGATCGAAGGCCAGGGCCTGATGGCGGGCCAGGGCGTCCTTCTGCCTCACCAGCGCGGCCAGAGCGGCCCACGGGGCCAGCAGCAGGCTGAGCAGCGTCACCATGGCAAAGTTGAGCAACTCATCCTGGCTGGTCCAGAACGGGCGCGCGCCGGGCGCTGTCGAGAGCACCCAGATGGCGAGGGTGGTCAGCGGCATGGCGATCGCGACTCCCAGCACCTGCAGCACCCAGCGCGCCAGCGCCTCCGGCAGGCGCGCCGGCCAGTGTTCGAACAGCCCGAAGGCCGCCAGGCCGGCGACGCCCAGCCCGACGGCGCGCAACAGGTACCAGGGCCGTCCGCCATTGATCACCAGATCGAGCGGGAAACCGACGAGGACGGCGAAGACGAGGGTGAATTTGATGCGTGGCCAGGCCGCCCGCAAGGCCCCGCGCGCCTCGCCGAGGTTGGGACCGGCCGTCATCGGCGCGGGGACCACGAGATTCTCGCGGCTCATCAGGCCCACCGCTCGCTTCGCGCGACGAGATAAGTCGAGACGACATGGCGCCAGGGGATCACGGGGATGAAGATCACGACCATCAGGCAGGCATTGACATTTTCCACCGTCGCGGCGTCGAGACGATGCGACAGATAGAGCGGCAGGGCGAAGGCGGTCAGGTATATCGCCTTCCACGCCAGTTCGAAAATCAGCAGCGGCAACATACGCAACGGATAACGGATGCCCAGCGCCGCCGTCGCGCCCAGACCCGCCAGCAGGCTGACGCGGATGCCGAATTTCACGGCGAAAGCGTCGGTGTGCTGGAGTACGTCCGGCCAGATATAGGCGGCCAGCCCAAAGGCCATCACCGCATAGCAGGCGCGCAACAGATTGATGCGTAGGACGGAGACGCCCGGCGGTGCGGCGCCGGCTTTCGGCGCGGGCGATGGGTGGGTGATCGCGGCGAGTGTGTTCATGGTGGTTTGGGCTCCCGAGCATTGCTGTGTCCAGGCAGGAACGCCGTTTCGGGTTCGCGAGGAAAGCGCCATGCGACGAAGCGCGGGTTTCGCGGGTTGAAGGGGGGCAGGGTGAAGATAAAGCCAAGGGGTCAGCCAAGGGGTCAAGGGGTCAGGGGGTCAGAGTCATTTTCCTTCGCGGGACGTGCACCGGTGCGTCGGGTAATTCACTCTGACCCCATTTCTTCCACCAACTCCCCATTTCTTCCACCAACTCCCGCTCTCCCCGCCGAACGGCGGGGCCCAGGCTTTTTGTTTGTTGGTTTTCAAGTGGTCGGGGTCGTTTTGCCGCCAGGCTTGGTGACAAACACCTGTCGCCTTCAAACCGCGCCGGCCATACGTCGCTCAGCGCCGTGCGACGATCGCGCCAGCACGAATGTTTCCCACGATCGCGGCCGAGACTTTCGACAGGAAGGACCGGCTGAAAGCGCCAAGGGGCGTCTGAGGCTTCAGATACCAGGAGTCCGCGGGCCGATCCTGATTGACTTCATCGACATAGACCCAGGCGTCTGGATAGCGGTCGATGCTGGCCCGTCTGCGCTCGATGTCGGGGATTCTGATCGCGACCTGATCGCTAAGGGGAGGCTTGGAGCTGATAGCGGCCAGCAGAATGATCTCCCGCCCATTCTTGTCGGCCGTGGTCAGGACAAGGCAGCAAGGCCGGTCCTTTACGCCGTCGACCGCGCGGGCCTGCGAGCGCTCCTCGGCCCAGCGATAGGGATAGACGATCACATCGCCGGCGGAATAGGCGCTAGCCAATATCCTCATCCAGGATCTGGCGGTCGAGCGCGGCCAGGAACATTTCGGCGTCCTCGGCAGGCATGTCGCGCAGCTTATAGGCTTGGCGAGGGTCCTGGGCGCGCGCGGTGAGGGTCTCGAAATCCTCGATCGCCATCAAGACGAAGCGCGGCGTGTTGCGCTCGGTGATGGCCACCGGCGCCCGCGCGGCTTCGTGTTTCACCGCAGCGGTATTCCGGATCAGCGCGGAGAAGTTGAAGTGTTTCATCAGCAATGTCCCGAGTTCCCGTCCATATACGCTATTTGCGCAAACGACGCGATATACGTGGTTTCGTCCGACCAACTGGAGGGCCGGCCACGAGCGCGGGCATTCCATCCCCTCAGGCCGCCGCCTCAAAGCTTGGTGGCGGGTGCGACTGTCACCTCAAACAAAAACCGACCAGGCGCATAGAAAATTGGCAAGTTTAATGGGTCAGAGTCATTTCCCGGTGCGTGACGCGCATTGGCGTACCCGAAAATCCACTCTGACCCCATTCCTGCGGAAGCCGCGTTGCAGGCCGGACTATGGCCAATCACATTCGGCGCCGGCGGCTATGTCGCGCTTTACCGCTATGATGGCCGCGACGTCGTAATTCTGGCGGTGCGCCATTCGAAAGAGGCGGGATTCTGGTGACCGACAATTCAATCTGACCCCATTTTTCGTAAGATTTGCCAGAGACGCAATCGAAACCGGCGGCCCCACCCCCACCCCCGCTTTCCCCGCCGAACGGCCGGGCCCAGGCCTTTTTTTGGTTGTTGCCTTCAAGGGGGGCCGCGTTGCCCGGCCGTGCGCGCCGCATTTTGGCGTATCCGCAACTTCACTCCGAGCCCATTGCTACGCTCGGCGGCACGCCGAACATGCGCTCATCGCGCTTTGATGCTATGCGATGATCAGAGGTGTCACCCCGGAGCGACGCTAGATGGCCGCCACAACGACCCTGAAACTCGACGAGGCAATCAAGAATCGCGTCGGCCGTCTGGCCGAGAGCCGTCGGCGTTCGGCCCATTGGCTCATGCGCGAAGCCATCCGCGAATACGTCGAGCGTGAAGGGGCGCGAGAGTCGTTCCGACAGTCGGCGTTTGCCGCATGGGAGGAATTCCAGGCGATCGGCGCCCACGTCACCGGCGATGAAGCCGATGACTGGCTGGCCAGACTGGAAACCGGTGAGGAAGCGCCGCCCCCTAATGCCCTAATGCCTGGTGACAGGAGCGCCTGTCACCTTAAACCCAGGCCGCCGCCGTGACCGCGTGGGCGAACGCTGCTATGGGCAGACGCATGAACCGCGATGCCGCCCTCGATGTTCTGCGCCGCGCGGCGCCCGAGCTTCGCGCCCGCTATGGCGTCGTGAGTGCGCGGTTATTTGGATCCGTGGCCAGGGGAAACTCTGACGAACACTCCGATGTCGATGTAGCCGTGGCGTTCGAGGGTCAGGGCGCCGCCGATGTGATGAAGCTGTGTGGCGTTTCAGGGTTGCTCTCGGGAATGTTTGGGCGCGACGTCGATGTCATCGCTCTGCCTGTACGCGATCCAGGCCTCGCCCAGGCAGTGCGGCGGGAGGCGACGATTGCCTTCTGACAGGCCTGGAAAGCGGGTTGCCGATATCCTCGCGGCAATTGCCAGGATTGAAGCCTACATCGCGGACATTGGCGGCGTCGACGCCTTGATGCGCGACGAATTTCTCCATCGGGATGCGGTTGAGCGTCAGTTGTTGATCGTCGCCGAGGCCGCGACCAAGCTTCGCGGTCAGGTGGAAACGCTCGAACCTGATACAGACTGGAACGCGATACGCGGCATGGGAAACTTCATCCGCCACAACTACGACGGCATCGAAGGCGAGATCGTCGAGCGAGTATTGCGTACAGCGCTTGCCCCTCTCGCTGACGCTTGTCGCAGGCTGCAGCGGCATTTTCGGTCTGCCGATTGAAAAACATCGCCGTAATGCGACGGCATGATATCAATTTATGAATTGGAAACCCGCGATTTTAATGGGTCAGTATCATTTCTAGGCGCGTGACGCTCATTCGCGTATCCGAAAATGCACTCTGACCCCATTTCCGGTGGATCTCACGGGATGATCCTTTACGGCTTTCCTCGAAATTGACCGTTCCAATTGAATTGGCAGGCCATCTCGTTTACATTCCGCCAATGGAATATCCGGGCTCGTGACCTGGGACGTTGAGGCCACGGATGAGTTCGCGGGGTGGTATGCCGATCTGCATGAGCCCGATCAGGATGCCATTCGCTTCACTGTCGAATTGTTGATGGCGTAGGGGCCTGGTCTTCGGTTTCCCCATTCCTCGGGGATCAGCAATTCCGGCACGTGCATCTGCGTGAATTGAAGCAGGAAGGATTGTTGAAATGAGCGGACATCGCCCGTTTTCCGACCTCATGAAGGATTGGAGCCCCGAGCGCATTGCGCGGAGCGATGCCCGCATGGCGAAGCTAAACGCTGTACGGGTCAGCCTGGAGCAACTCCGCGAAGGGCTCGGCATCAGCCAGGAGGAGCTGGCCAAGGTCATGGAGGTTCAGCAGCCGGCCATCTCCAAACTGGTCCGCCGCCCGGACATGAAAGTCAGCACCCTTCGCGACCTGATCGCGGCCATGGGCGGCGAGTTGCACATCACCGCGACGTTCCCCGACCGCTCGGTCGAAATCGCCAACTTCACCGGCGCCACGACCTGAGGCCGGGCGGGGCCGGCCCGGGTCCGATCGACCCGCCGTCGCCCTTGGAACGTGCCTCGGACCGTACCTTGGACCGGGGGCGTCCCGCCCCCGATTTCAGGCCACCGCCGCCCGAGTTCCCCCATCCCTCTCCACCCCAAAGAACAGCGCATACAACGCCGGCAGAAACAGCAGCGTCAGCACCGTCCCGACCCCGACCCCTCCGATCAGCGTGAACGCCATCGGTCCCCAGAAACTCGAAAGGGTCAGCGGGATGAAGGCCAGCAGGGCGGCGGCGGCCGTCAGCACCACCGGGCGGGATCGGCGGACGGTGGCTTCGATCACCGCCTGGCGCGGGGTCATGCCGGCTTTGCGGTCGGCGTCGATCTGGCCGATCAGGATCAGGGTGTTGCGCATCAATATGCCGCCCAGGCCGATCAGGCCCAGGATGGCGTTGAAGCCGAACGGCTGGCCGAACAGCAGCAATGTGGGGGCGGCGCCGACCAGTCCCAGCGGCGCGGTCATGAACACCATCGCCATGCCGCGGAAATCGCGGACCTGCACCATGATCGTCGCCAGCATGAACAGGATCATCACCGGGAACACCTTGGCCAGCGCGACATTGGCCTTGCCGGATTCCTCGACGGATCCGGCCGTGTCGATGCGATAGCCGTCGGGCAGGGCGGCGATGATCGGTTTCAACTTGGGCAGCACCTCCGCCGTGACATCGTTCGGCTGCATCGCCTCGTCGATGTCGCCGCGCACGGTGATCACCGGCTCGCGGTCGCGCCGCTTCAATATCTGGTCCTCGTCGTCGACGCGGATCTCGCCGACCTGGCTGACCGGCACGGCGCGGCCGTCGCGGGTGGTCAGCGTCAGGCTGCCCAGCCTTGCAGGGTCCAGGCGCTGTGCATCGATGGCCCGCGCGGAGACCTCGACGGTGCGGATATCCTCGCGCACCTGGGTGATCGGCGCGCCCGACAACAGGAACTGCAGCTGGTCGGCGGCGTCCTTCGGCGTCAGCCCGATCAGGCGCAGCCGGGCCTGGTCGAACGCCACATGCAGAGCCGGCGTGCGCTCGCCCCAGTCCAGATTGACATCGCGCATGCCGGCGTCGGCCGCCATCACGTCGCGCACCTTCAGGGCGATGCCGCGCAGCACCTCAGTGTCGGGGCCAACAACCCTGAACGCCACCGGATAGGGCACCGGCGGGCCAAACAGAAGTTGCGTCACCCGCAGCCGCGCCTCGGGCGCCAGTCCGCCGGCGATCGCCGTGCGCAGGGCGGCTTTCAGGCTGTCGCGCTGATCGGGCCCGCCGGTCAGGATAACGAGTTTGCCGAATGACGGATCGGGCAGCTCCGGGTTCAGCGACAGGAAGAATCGCGGTGATCCCTGGCCGACATAGCTCGACACCACCCTGGCCTCGGGCCGGTGTTTCAGCCACGCCTCGACCTTTTCCACGCTCTGCGTCGTCGCCGCGATGCCGGTTCCGTGGGCGCGATAGACCTCGACGATCAGTTCCGGGCGGTCTGACGACGGGAAGAACTGCTTGCGCAGCGCGACCATGCCCAGGCCGCTGACCAGGAACATCGCCACCACCACCAGCGCCACCAGCACCCGCCGGTCTACGCACCACGTCACCAGCCGCCGCAGCCGCTGATAGTTCTTCGTGGCATAGATCGCGTCATGGCCGCCGCTGATTTTGGCGATGTTGGGCAGCAGCCTGACGCCCAGGTACGGCGTGAACACCACCGCCACTACCCACGACGCCAGCAGGGCGAACGCCACCATCCAGAAGATATTGCCGGCGTATTCTCCGGCCGATGATTGGGCGAACCCGACCGGCATCAGCCCGATGATCGTCACCAGCGTGCCGGCCAGCATCGGCGCCGCCGTCACCGTCCAGGCGAACGCCGCCGCGTCCTCGCGTTTCAGGCCCTCCTGCATCTTCACCACCATCATCTCGATGGCGATGATCGCGTCGTCGACCAGCAGCCCCAGGCTCAGGATCAGCGCGCCCAAAGTGATACGGTCGAACACCCGGCCGGTCACCAGCATGATCACGAACACCGCCGACAGCGTCAGCGGCACCGCCGCGGCGACCACCAGTCCGACCCGCAGGCCCAGGCTGACCAGGCTGACCGCGATCACCACCGCCAGGGCGACGAAGAACTTCAGCATGAACTCGCCGACGGCTTCCTTGATGCTGCGCGCCTGGTCGGAAACCTTGCTGAAGGTGACGCCAAGCGGCAGGGACTTGTCGATCGCTACCTCTTCCCTGTCCAGCGACTTGCCCAGCTCCAGGCCGTTCCAGCCCTTCTGCATGACCACCGCCAGCTCCAGCGCCGGGGCCCCTGCGTTGCGCACCAGATAGCTGGCAGGGTCCTCATAGCCGCGCTCGACAGTGGCGATCTCGCCGACCGTGAGTGTGCGCCCATTGGCGGCGATCGGTGTGTCGCGCACCGCCGGCACGTCGTCGAAACCGTGGTCCAGGCGTACATAGACCTCCGGCCCCCGGGTCTCGATGGCACCGGACGGCGCGACCATGTTCTGCTTTTGCAGGGCGTCGAACACCATCTGTGCGTTGATGCCCATCGTGGCCAGCCGCGCATAGTCGAACCGCACAAAGATATGCTCGGCCTGCTCGCCGACAATGTTGACCTTCAGCACACCCGGCACATGCAACAGCCGTTCGCGAAGCGTTTCCGCCTCCCGCGCCAGCATTCGCGG
>JANXTX010000047.1 GCA_025352165.1 Caulobacteraceae bacterium
CCCAGAACAGCCTCGATATCCGGCCAGCTTCCGTCGAACGAAATTTCCGAATCAGGTTCCATCCAAAGCTTGAATCACAATCCGATTCAAAGCAGAATCCCCTAACTTAGCGCCTATGGGCGAGACGCCCGCGCTACGAGCAAATTGCGCCTTTGACTGCTTACCCTAGCGCCAATGGGCTGGAAGCCGGCGGTCCGGAGGTCAGATTGAGCCCAACACCTTAGCTTCGCGTCCATGCGCGTCTCGATCGATACTGGCCGACCAGGGCTGTGAGCGCTAAATGCCTTGCGCATGCCCAAAATTTCCCCACCACCCATTTCGGTGCTTGTCGTTCTCGCAGTGCTTCTGGCGACGGTGCTTGTGGCGCGCCAGATCATCGTCGCCTTCAGGCCGCCCGGGCAGACCCCTAGGCCAGCGGTCCTGCGCGGCGCCTATACGCTGCCGGGTCCGTCCGCGAAACTCCCTGCAACACCACCCGCCGGGCCGCCGGGTTGAGGGAAAACCTTGCGTCTCCGCTGTCCGGCAGCAGGCAACCATGCCGCGAAAATCCTTTGGAGGCCTGACCGAGAATCGAACTCGGGTGCACGGATTTGCAGTCCGCTGCGTAACCACTCCGCCATCAGGCCCTTGGGGGCCGGATCGCTAGCAGATGATGTCGCCAGCGGCAACTCTCGCCGTGCTCAACGGAAGCTCATCGCAAGATTGCCTTGCGCCCTCTGACCGACCTATAAGCGCTGGCCGCCCATCTGGCTTGTCGGGGACCTTCATGAACGCCGATTTCACGGCTGAACGCACGATCATGGTGGACAGTCAGGTCCGCACGCAGGACGTCACGGATCTGGCGATTATCGATGCCATGCGCCTTTTCCCGCGCGAGAGCCTAATCCCATCGTCCAGGGCCTATCAGGCCTACGCCGACGCCGAGGTCGAGTATGTGGCCGGTCGATGGATGCTGAGTCCGCGCGATGTTTCCAAGCTGCTGCAGTGCCTCCGGCCACGGGCCGGGGAACGCGTGCTGGCGATTTCCGCGCCCTATGCCGGCGCGGTGCTCGCCGCGATGGGACTCTCTGTCGTCCAGCGCGATGCCGGCGACGCGACGCCGATCGAACAGGCCTTTGACCTGATTGTCTGCGAGGGTGGAATGCCGAAGGCTCCGCAGGCTTGGCTCGCCGCGCTTGCGGACGGCGGGCGACTGGGCCTTGTTGAACGAGACGGTCCGGTCGGTCGGGCGACGCTCTATCTGCGCGCCGGCGAGACGGTCGGCTCGCGGATGCTGTTTGACTCGACGCCGCCGATGCTTGCCGGTTTCGAGGCGAAACGCGGTTTCGAGTTCTGACAAGCTCAACCGGGGGGGATTTAGGACGGCTCATTTTGGCCATGTCTAGCGGCCATGATTTCTGCTGTCCTGAAGCGGACATCGCGCCTGGCAGGCGCTCGCAAGGACGGGGAATGTCGCAGGCCCGCAAACCTCGCTGTCTGGCAACCATTTCCGCGCTCGCGTTGTTCGCGTCGGGTTCGGCGCGGTGTGAATCGCTGGGCGATGCGATTGCTCTCGCCTATCAGTCCAATCCGACCCTGCAGGCCCAGCGGGCGACCCAGCGGGCCCTCGACGAGACGTATGTCCAGGCGATGGCGGCCTTCCGACCGCAGGTGACAGTGACCAGCACCGTCACTGGTGAGGACAATAACCAGAGCTCAAGTTCTCTGACGACCCGCCTTTCTGGCAAGACGGAGAGCAATTCGAACTCCGTCCAGATTTCTCAGCCGCTCTACACGGGCGGCAGACTGGAGACGCAGGTCGCCGCCGCAGTGGCCGGCGTTCTGGCGGGGCGCGAGACCCTGCGCGCGGCGGAGGAGACCACGCTGCAGAATGTGGTCCAGGTCTACGTCGACGTCCGACGAGATCAGCAGACCCGCGAGATCGCCGTCGAAAACGTGGGACTGCTGCAGCGCCAACTGGATGAGTCGCACGCCCGCTTTGCTGTGGGTGACATTACCCGCACCGACGTTGCGCTGGCGCAGACGCGTGTGGCCGCCGCGCGCGCGCAGCTTGCCAATGCAGAGGCGCAGCTGGCCACCAGCCGCGCCACCTACCTGGCTGTCGTCGGCGAGAACCCGGGGACCCTGGCGCCGGAACCTTCGCTGGCGAAGCTGCTGCCTGGGAGCATCGATCAGGCCCTCGACATGGCCGAACAGAACAACCCGCATATCCGTCAGTCCGACTATGCGGAACAGCAGAGCGCGGCAAAGATAGCCCAGGCCAAGGCGCAGACCCGCCCGACCCTCTCGCTACAGGCAACGCTGGGGTACTACGGCGGGGCGAACTCTAATCAGACCACGCAGATATCTAAGCCACCGTTCTTTCTGCCCGCCGACGTCTTGCCGTTCAAGGACTACAGCCGAGACGTCACCGCCAGCGCCACGGCCACCATGCCGATATTCACCGGCGGCTACTATTCCTCACAAATCCGCCAGGCGGCGGAAAACAACAACGTCGACCGCATCAATATGGAGTCGACGCGCCGGCAGGTGATCCTGACGGTATCGCAGGCATGGAACCAGCTGATGGGCGCGCGCGCCAGCGTGAAGGCTGAAGAGGAACAGGTCGGCTCGGCAAACATCGCATTTGAAGGTAGCCGTCAGGAAGCGCGAGTGGGTCTGCGCACAACGCTGGACGTGCTGATTTCCGAGCAGGATCTCGCCAATGCCGAACTGGCGTTGATCAATGCCCGTCACGACGAGTATTTCGCCGCCGCGGCCCTGCTATCCGCGATGGGGTCCCTTGAAGCCACCGACTTCGCGCCCGACCTGAAGGTATATGATCCGCGCACCAATTTCGACCGCGTCCGCCACGCCAACCGCATGCCCTGGGACGGTCTGGTCGAGAAACTCGACCGCACTGCCTCACCCCGCATCATAGAGCGGCCGGCCACCGTCAAGGTTGAGGATGATGACCGGAAATCAGGCGTGGATAATCCGTCGGACTAATTTGCCGTCCCGCTGGTTCGCGAGTATCAATCGATCACAAACCGCTCAATCCAGGGTTCGAAACGATGACCGATCCAACCGCCCCAGAGCCCTCAATGGACGAAATCCTTGCTTCGATCCGCCGGATCATCGCCGAGGATCCGCCGATTGCGGAGACTTCGAGCGCGGCTTCCGCGGAACCAGAACCTCAGCCTGAACCCGAGCCCCAACCAGAGCCTGAACCCCAATCAGAGCCTGAAGCCCCGCCAGAGCCTGAACCCTTGCCCGAACCCGTATCCGCCACTGAACCCGAGCCTGTGATTGCTGAAAGTGAGGCAGTCCATGAGGCGGTTGCCGCTCCGTCCTCGGTGAATGAGCCTTTGGTCAGCGAACACGCCGCACTGCTGACTGCGTCA
This sequence comes from Caulobacteraceae bacterium, assembly GCA_025352165.1. Lineage (GTDB taxonomy): Bacteria > Pseudomonadota > Alphaproteobacteria > Caulobacterales > Caulobacteraceae > Acaudatibacter. The sequence goes on from JANXTX010000047.1 coordinate 3,384, forward strand.
GCCTTCGCAGACCTTGCCGCGACTGTGGATGAGGCCGCGAAGTTACGGTCAGCGGCTTTGCTGCCTCCTCCTGGGCGCTCGCTCGAGGATCTGGTTGCAGAGATTCTGCGGCCGATGCTCAGGGAATGGCTTGATGAGAATCTACCCGCAATCGTCCGCGCGCGCGTCGACGAGGAAGTGGCGAGGATCGCGAGCAGCCGAGTACCCTAGGGGCGCCCGCACGCACTCCGACGCGCCACTCGGCCCAATTGGCGCGCGTAATGATTCCCGCCGCGCCCACCCCGGAAAGTCGCCATGCTAGACAAAGCCTTTGACCCCCAGACGGCGGAACCGCGCCTGTATGCGGCCTGGGAATCCTCGGGGGTGTTCGCCCCGCGTAATGATCCGGGCGCCCGACCCTTCTCGATGGTTATCCCGCCGCCGAACGTGACCGGCGCACTGCATATCGGCCACGCACTCAACAATACCCTGCAGGATGTGCTCGCCCGCTTCGCCCGTATGCGCGGCGACGCCGCCTTGTGGCTGCCGGGGACCGACCACGCGGGCATCGCCACCCAGATGGTGGTCGAGCGCCAACTGGCGGCGGAAGGGAACATCTCCCGTCGCGACATGGGCCGTGACGCGTTCATCGAGCGGGTCTGGGAGTGGAAGGCGACCTCCGGCGGCGCCATCGTCGGCCAGCTGCGCCGCCTGGGCGCCTCGTGTGATTGGAGCCGCGAACGCTTCACCCTCGATGAGGGGCTCTCGGCCGCGGTGCGCAAAGTGTTCGTCACCCTGCACAAGCAGAAGCTGATCTATCGCGACAAGCGTCTGGTGAACTGGGATCCGCATTTCCAGACCGCCATTTCCGACCTCGAGGTCGAGCAGCGCGAGGTTGACGGTATCTACTGGCACTTCGCCTATCCGCTGGAGGATGGCTCCGGCGAGATCGTTGTCGCCACGACCCGCCCCGAGACCATGCTGGGCGACACCGCCGTCGCCGTCCATCCCGGTGATGAGCGCTACAAGCATCTGATAGGCAAATGCGTGCGCCTGCCGATCGTCGGTCGTCCAATCCCGATCATCGCCGACGACTATGCCGATCCGGAAAAAGGCTCCGGCGCCGTCAAGATCACGCCCGCGCATGACTTCAACGACTTCAAGGTCGGCCAGCGCCACCACCTGCCGATGATCAATATTCTCGACCCGTTCGCGCGCATCAACGACAACGCGCCGCCGGAATATCGCGGTCTGGATCGCTTCGCCGCCCGCAAGAAGGTGGTCGAGGAATTCGAAGCGCTGGGCCTGCTGCGCGAGATCGAGCCGACCCGTCACGCTGTGCCCCATGGCGACCGTTCCGGCGTCGTGCTCGAACCCTACCTGACTGATCAGTGGTACGTCGACGCCAAGACCCTGGCTCAGCCGGCGATTCGCGCGGTCGAGGATGGCCGCACCGTCTTCGAACCGCGTAATTGGGAAAAGACCTATTTCGAGTGGCTGCGCAACATTGAGCCCTGGTGCATCTCCCGCCAGCTGTGGTGGGGCCACCGCATCCCCGCGTGGTACGGCCCGGACGGCCATATCTTCGTCGCCGAAACGGAGGAGGGCGCACGCGCCGCCGCCCTGGAACACTACGGCCGTGACGAACCGCTGCGCCAGGACGAGGACGTTCTCGACACCTGGTTCTCATCCGCCCTGTGGCCATTCTCGACGCTCGGCTGGCCGGAGAAGACCGCGGACCTGCAACGGTTCTATCCGACCGACACCCTCGTCACCGGCTTCGACATCATCTTCTTCTGGGTCGCCCGGATGATGATGCTGTCGCTGCACTTCATGGACGACGTGCCGTTCAAGCGTGTCTTCATCAACGCCCTGGTGCGCGATGCGTCGGGCGCGAAGATGAGCAAG
>JANXTX010000060.1 GCA_025352165.1 Caulobacteraceae bacterium
CCAGCACCACGCCCGCCCCGCCCGCGCCGCCATCTCCTCCGGACGTGTTGGGCTCGAAGTGCCCACCGCCGCCGCCGCCGCCAGCGCCTCCAAATATCTGCCCGGTGTTCGAAATGGTCCCACCCGCGCCCAACCACGCCGCCGAACCGCCATCGCCTCCCGCACCGCCCTTGTGATAGTAGCCGAAATATCCGGCCTCCCCAAAACCTCCCGTTATCATTCCTTGGTTGGCGACCGTGGCCCGACCAGCAAGTTCAAGGCCGTTTCCCCCGGTTCCCATTCCTCCGCCGCCTCCGGCGCCTCCCGCGATCCGGCCGGTGGCGTCGTTGCTGATCGTCGATGTTCCCCGCCAATAGATACCATCGCCGCCGGCGAGGGCGGGCTGAATCCCCCCTCCGGCGCCGCCGGCCGACCCGCCGGAAATCAAGCCGGTGTTCGTCAATGCGCCATGGCCGGCGCCATCGATGCCGGCGGCGCCTGCCCCGCCGACGCCATTGCCGAGGTCGTAAGGGACGACACCGCCTTTGCCGCCGGATCCGCCAAAGACCTCGCCGGAATTCGTCAAACTGCCGCCCCGCATCAGTTGGATCGCAACACCGCCGGCGCCGCCGGCGCCGCCATAGTTTTGGCCCAGGACGTATGGCTGAAGTACGTTGCCGCCTGCGCCTCCCACGCCGCCGCTCACCGTGCCGGTGTTGTTGATGCTTGCGGATCGGGTCACGCTCAGGGCAATGCCGCCAGCGCCGCCCGCGCCGCCAAGGCCGGGCGATGCCACCCCGCCGCCGGCCCCGCCCGCGCCGCCACGGATCGCACCGGCGTTGGCCAGGTAAGCCGGATACTGCAGATCAAGCCCCAGCCCCCCTGCGTCGCCCGCGGCTCCGACGCCCCCCGCCGCACCGGCTGCACCCGACACGGCGCCGGCCGCTGTTATCGAGAGCGCTGAATAGGCCGCCGACAAGGCGTAGCCGGCGCTGTAGGTCCCGCTCAGAATCCTGGTGGTCATCGTCCTGCTCCAATCATCTCCCGCGTGTCGAGGGGGCAACGTCGCTCCTCGGCCAAGGCGCCTGGGCGAATTGATGGTCGTGCGGGCAGTTTACCTTGCGATAGTTGCTCTTCCGCGGGGCGCGCGCAACGGGGAACGCCGGTAGCGGGGTTCCAGTGTCTGAAAGTGCACTAATCTGCCGTGTGTGGCCTTCGCAAGGTAGACCAGGCTGCGCGATTTGGCGATTGGCGGATTGGGCGCCTGAAACACGTCTCCCCACGATAGCGATCGGCTTGTTCCATTTCCTGCCCCCCCCGGCTGGCCGCGCGACACCGGTCAGGATCCTTGCCCTGGAGCTACCGGAAACTGCCCTTGGACTTACCCGGGCCTATAGGCCGTCTGAGCGTTGTGGCTCCGCCAGTGGCAGGCCTTCACGGCTACAAGAATACTGCGCACTCCACGCTTGACAAATTGCGATATATTTTCAATATGAGAAGTGAACCGTCTTGACACGATGATTCAGCATTCGACTACCGTTCTTACGGTGATTTAACGGTGGATTGGGTCTTGCGCGGCCATCGCCAATCGACACTCCAACCCGGCCCAACCACCAACGGTCGTGAAATGTCATTGTGGAAGTTCAAGGCGACTCCTGAAGGCGATCGGCCCGCCGAAGCCGAGCCCGACTGGAGGCGGGAGCGATGAAGGTTGCCGCGGGACCGAAGGTTTATACGGAGGCGGAGCGGCCTCCCGCCAAGGATTTGTGGCGCAAAACGACGCCCGGTGCTAAATGCCCGGCTTTCCGGCCCTGCCGTGCGTGATCGCCTATCCCGAAAGCCCAATCCGTTATGTTGCTCAACCTGCTGCTGACCCTTAACGTCCTTGTCTGTCTCGCCCTGATCGCCGTGGTGCTGCTGCAACGCTCCGAAGGCGGCGCGCTTGGCGGCGGCAGCCCGACAGGACTGGTGACGACGCGCGGCGCCGGCGATCTGCTCACCCGGACGACCTGGATCCTGTTTGCGACATTCCTTACGCTCAGCCTGGCGCTGACTTTGCTCGGTGCGCATGAGCGCTCCGACAGGGCGACGCTCAACCGGTTGAAGGACCTGAGCATCAACCCCGACAGCATCAAGCGTCCCCAGGCCCCGGCTCCCGGCGCCAATGGCGCTCCGCCGCCCGTGCAACTGCCGGCGCTTGGCGGCCAGGGCGCGGCGCCGACTCCGGTCAGCCCGGCGGCCTCATCTGGCGTTACGCTTCCACCGCTGACAAAGCCCGCCACGCATTGAGGCTGGGGATCGGTCGGCGGGCTGCGTGATTCGGCTCGGGTGTTTTCGCGAATCGGTGCTAATCTGATCTCCCATGGCCCGGTATATTTTCATCACCGGCGGCGTGGTCTCCTCCTTGGGAAAAGGTCTCGCTTCCGCGGCGCTCGGCGCCCTTTTGCAGGCGCGTGGCTATGGCGTGCGCCTTCGGAAACTCGACCCCTATTTGAATGTCGACCCCGGGACGATGAGTCCCTACCAGCACGGAGAAGTGTTCGTCACCGACGACGGCGCGGAGACCGATCTGGACCTCGGTCACTATGAGCGCTTTACCGGCGTGTCGGCGACGCGGGCCGACAACATCACGACGGGACAGATCTACAAGACCATCCTCGAGAAGGAGCGTCGTGGGGACTATCTCGGCGCGACGGTGCAGGTGATCCCGCACGTCACTGACGAGATCAAACGCTTCGTGCTTGCCGATCCTGGGGAGGGCGTTGATTTCGTCCTCGTCGAGATCGGCGGTACGGTCGGCGATATCGAGGGCCTGCCGTTCTTCGAGGCTATCCGACAACTGGGGCAGGAATTGCCGCGCGGCGACACCTGCTATGTTCACCTCACGCTTTTGCCGTTCATCAAGACGGCCGGCGAGATGAAAACCAAACCCACCCAACACTCGGTCAAGGAACTGCGCTCGATCGGCATTCAGCCGGATATCCTGCTCTGCCGGTGCGAACAGCCAATACCTACGGAGGAGCAGCGCAAGATCGGACTGTTCTGCAACGTTCGCCCGTCGGCCGTGATCCAGGCGCTGGACGCCGACAACATCTACGGAGTTCCGCTGGCCTATCATCACCAGGGCCTCGACGCAGAGGTGCTCGACGTGTTCGGCATTCGTGACGCGCCGCAGCCCGATCTATCTCGGTGGGAGGAAATCGACCGGCGGGTGAAGCATCCGGACGGCGAGGTGACCATCGCCGTGGTTGGCAAGTACACGCAGCTTAAGGACGCGTACAAATCTCTGATCGAGGCTCTTTATCATGGCGGTCTGGCCAACCGGGTGAAGGTCAATATCGACTGGGTAGAGAGTGAGGCCTTCGAAAATCAGGATGGCGCGGCTGCGACGCGTCTCGAAGGGGTTCATGGCATCCTGGTCCCCGGCGGCTTTGGTGAACGGGGAGCCGAGGGCAAAATCCGCGCGGCGCAATTTGCCCGTGAACGCGGCGTGCCCTATTTCGGTGTCTGCTTTGGCATGCAGATGGCGGTCATTGAGACCCTGAGAAATGTCGCCGGCATTTCCGGCGCTTCGTCGACTGAGTTCCGTCCGGCCAAGGATCCGGTCGTCGGGCTGATGACCGAATGGACCCGCGGAAATCTGCGAGAAGTTCGCTCGGAGGGTGACGACCTGGGCGGAACGATGCGGCTGGGCGCCTATGAGGCAGCTCTCGAGCCGGGCTCCAAGATTGCCGGGATCTATGGCGGGCACGCGATCAGTGAGCGCCACCGGCACCGCTATGAGGTGAACATCGCCTATCGTGAGGCATTTGAGGCGGCCGGTCTGAAATTGAGTGGCATGTCGCCAGACGGGCTGTTGCCTGAAACCGTCGAGCGGCAGGACCACCCGTGGTTCATAGGTGTTCAATTCCATCCAGAATTGAAGAGCCGGCCATTCGCGCCGCACCCGCTCTATGCGAGTTTTATAGCGGCGGCGGTCGAACAAAGTCGACTGGTATAGAGTCCTTGCCGCGACCTGACACTCATTGGCCACATGGGTGTTGAATTTTGGGCACAGTCGGGCGTAAGAGCCTGATTATGCCGGCCGCGTCATCCGCGATTCCTAGCTCGCAAGAATTCAACGCCCGCCGACCGTCAGGTCGGTTGGCGATGGGAATCGCCTATGCGCTGGCGACAGCGCTGACCGCCGTGTCGGTTGCCTTGGGATCATCGCCGAACACCAGTGGAGCGCTGGGACCGGCCAGCCCGATCGTACTCACCTGCCTGGGACTTGTCTTCGTGCTGGTCTCGGTGCTGGGTATCGTCCTGGGCTGGAGGATGCTTCGGCTGCTGGGGGCCCAGAACAGCGACGCCGGCGCCCGGCTACATCTGCGTTTTGTTGCATTATTTTCGCTGGCGGCCGTGGCGCCGGCGGTCATCGTGGCGTTGTTCTTCGGCGTGCTGGTTACGCGTGGCGTCGAAAGCTGGTTCAGCACCCGCGTCCAGACCGTGGTGGAAAATTCCGCGACCGTGGCGCGGTCCTATATCGACGAGCAGCAGGACTACATTGGCGGTCACGTTGCGGCGATGGCTCAGGCGCTGGATCAGGCGGCGCCGACCCTGGCGGACACGCCGGTAGCTTTCAGCCACTTCCTGAGGGACCTCGCCAACGACAATGGCTTTTCGGCCGCCTACCTGATCGACCGGGAGGGCAGGGTGCTGGCCCGTGCGGATTCCACTGGTTCATCCAGCTACCTGCTGCCGCCGGTTTCCACGTTCGCGGCGGCCGACGAGGGTGTCGTATCGGTCGGCGCTTTCGAGGCGATGGACCTCTTCAGGGCTCTGTATCGCCTGCGAGGCTATCCGGATGCCTACCTCTATGTGGTGCGCCCGGTCGACAGGGGGATATTCAAACACCTTCGGGAAACCGAGGCCTCACTGTCCGGATATCGCGAGGCGAAGAAGGGCCGGGCGAGAATCCAGGCGGCTTTCGCATTCAGCTATGTTGATACCGTGCTTCTGGTCCTGGTCGGCGCGGTTTGGCTGGGCATGTCGGCGGCCAGCGGTATTGCCGGTCCTGTTGCGAGGCTGGTGCAGGCGGCTGGTCGAGTCGCCGGCGGCGATCTGACAGCACGCGTCGATCCGACGCGCGATCCAGAGGAAATTGCTGTGCTCTCCCGGGCCTTCAACCGCATGACCCGTGATCTGCGCGAACAGCAGGAGGCGTTGCGGGCGGCGCACGTGGAAGCGGAATCGCGCCGGCTGTTCATGGAGGCCGTGCTCCTTGGTGTTAGCGCGGGGGTAATAGGCCTCGATCCCCAGGGCAGGGTGTCCGTAGTCAACCGCCAGGCGGCGCGCCTGCTCGAGCTCCCGCCCAATGTTGGCGAAGGCATGCTGCTGTCGGAGATCGCTCCGGAACTGGCGGGCGTTGCGGAGAATGCCCGGGAACTGAACGGCGAGGCGGACGCGGATGTCGACATCTCGCGTGGCGGAGAGACACGGCAACTGAGGGTCCGCGTCAATCGCGACGCGGAAGGCCTTGTGCTGACCTTCGACGACATCACCCGTCTTGTCGCCGCCCAACGCAATGCAGCCTGGAAGGATGTCGCGCGACGTATCGCGCACGAAATCAAGAACCCGCTTACGCCGATCCAGTTGTCCGCCGAGCGCCTGAAGCGGAAATACCGCGCGGAAATATCCAGCGATCCGGACGTTTTCGATCGATGCACCGACACCATAATTCGGCAGGTGGGCGACATCGGTCGCATGGTGGATGAATTCTCAGCGTTCGCCCGGATGCCGGCTCCCCAGTTCGCGGAACATGATGCGCCGGAACTGTTGCGTCGCGCGGTATTCGCTCAGCGTGTGGCGGACCCGGATGTCACCATCGAAGTGACCGAGCCCCTGCCGGAAGCACAGCTGCTATGTGATGGTCGGATAGTGGGTCAGGCGCTGACGAATGTTCTCAAGAACGCCGGTGAAGCAATTTCGGCCCGCAGGTTGGATGGCCCCCTGCCAAGGGGACTGATCCGCGCAAAGCTGGTCCTGCGGGCTGACCGTCTGGATTTCGTTGTGGAAGACAACGGCATCGGACTGCCAGCGCAGAATCGGGACCGGCTTACGGAGCCCTATGTGACGACGCGTGAAAAGGGGACCGGGCTCGGGCTGGCGATCGTCAAACGTATCCTTGAGGAGCATGGCGGGGAGCTGTTGCTAGGCGATGCCGCGGAGATTGGTGGCGCACGCGTCGTCCTGTCGTTCCCTCATGCCCGGGATGCCAACGTCCGGGTTGATCAGGAGAAGATTCAAGCATGACCGGCGATATTCTGGTGGTCGACGACGAGGCGGATATCCGTGATCTGGTCGCCGCGATTCTCGAGGACGACGGCTATTCGGTGCGCACCGCTCAGGACTCGGAGTCAGCGCTGGGCGCCATCCGCGCCAGGAAGCCGTCCCTCGTGGTGCTTGATATCTGGATGAAGGGCGGCGGACTAGACGGGCTCGAGCTGCTCGATGTCGTCAAGGATCTGGATGCGGACCTCCCGGTGATCATGATTTCCGGACACGGGAACATCGAGACCGCGGTTAGTGCGATCAAGCGCGGCGCCTACGATTTTCTTGAAAAGCCTTTCAAGTCTGATCGCCTTCTTTTGCTGGTCGAACGCGCGTTGGAGGCGACCAACCTTCGCCGCGAAAACCGGCATCTCCGCGCTCAGGCTGTCCTGCCCGATGGGATGGTCGGCGCCTCGCCGGCCGCTCAGCAGTTGCGGGCGATGATTTCGCGCGTGGCGCCGGCCAACAGTCGGGTGCTTATTTCCGGTCCGCCCGGTTCGGGGAAGGAGACTGCCGCAAGGCTGATCCACGCTGCCAGCTCGCGCGCCAAGGCTGAATTCGTGGCTATAAGCGCGGCGGGGATGACGCCCGAACGCATGGATCTCGAACTGTTCGGCGAGGAGGGCGATGCGGGGCGCCCACGGAAGATAGGCGTGTTTGAACGCGCCCATGGCGGAACTCTCTACATCGACGACGTCGAAGGGATGCCGAAAGAGAGCCAGAGCAGAATCCTGCGGGTCCTGGTCGACCAGAGGTTCCGGCGCGTTGGCGGCGACAACGATGTGCAGGTTGATGTGCGGGTCATTTCATCGACGTCGCGAGATCTGCGTGAGGAGATTTCCGCCGGTCGTTTGCGCGAGGACCTGTTTCATCGCCTCAACGTGGTTCCGTTGCGTGTGCCTGGGCTCGCGGAGCGGCGCGAGGACATTCCCGCACTGATTTCC
>JANXTX010000175.1 GCA_025352165.1 Caulobacteraceae bacterium
CCAGCAATAGCCGACGACGAAGACCGGTGGGGCGAGCGCCGCGATCGCCGCGGACAGGTCGGCTTCGACCTGGTCCCATGACGTGGCTTCGGAATACTCGCGTCCGGCGGTAACGCCTGCCTTGTCAGCCGCCACCGAGAAATCAGGTGACAGGCGGTCGAACAGCGACGGCGCCAGCGTCTCATAGCCGTCCGCGGCGAACCCGTCGGCGAGTTGCCGGATGTGCGCTGTGACGCCGAAGATTTCCTGGATCAACACAAGACCGCCGCGACGGACATCGTCGACGCCGGCGCGGTATGCGGTGAATGTGAACCCGTCCGACGGGCTGGTGAGCTGAACGCTCTCACCCACCCTAGGCGCCGAACAGCTCTAGGGTACGGCGGCGGGCCAGATCCGCGCTTTCCGCGCTATGCCGGGCGGGGTCCTCGTTGTTGAAGCCGTGTCCGGCGTCTTCGTAGATGTAGACCGGCACATCCGGATTGGCGGCCTGGACAGCCGCCTTGACCTCATCGGCCGGAATTCCGCTGTCGAGGCGGCCCAGATGCACGATCGTCGGGCACATCGGCTTCAGGCCGGCGTTGGCCTGGACCATACTGCCATAATAGCTGGAAGCTCCCGAAATGCCGTCGATCTTGGCCGCCGACAGCCAGGTCAGGGACCCGCCGTAACAATAGCCGACGACAAACACCTTGCCGCGCGGCGCCAGGAAGTCACGGCAGGCGGTGATGTCCGCCAGGGGTTGCTCAAGCGGTGTCGCCCTCGCGTGGGCAATGCCCGCGGTCATACCTTCCGCGTCGTGTCCGGCGACGAAACCCGGTTCGCGACGGTCGTAGAGTGACGGTGCGACGGCCTCAAATCCCAGTGATGCCCAACGATCAACGTCGCGACGGACATGTTCGTCGAGGCCGAAAATCTCCTGGATGACAATGACGCCGCCCTTGCTTCGACCCGCGGATGTTGCGTGATAGGCGGCAAATTCGAAGCCGTCAGCCGCGGTGCTCTTGATGGTGATCAGTTCGCCCATGAGGTCTTCTCCCTTGGTGGTATCTAGACATTGAAGCGGAAGTTCATGACGTCTCCGTCACGGACAATGTATTCCTTGCCTTCCGATCGCAGCTTGCCGGCTTCCCGGGCGCCGGCTTCACCGCCGTAGCCAACATAGTCGTCGAAGGCGATCGTCTCCGCGCGAATGAAGCCTTTCTCGAAATCCGTGTGAATGACCCCGGCCGCCTGCGGACCCGTTGCGCCGACGGGGATTGTCCATGCGCGGGCCTCCTTTGGTCCGGCGGTGAAATAGGTCTGCAGGCCAAGCAGCGAAAACGCCTCCCGGATCAGGCGATCGAGGCCCGGCTCGGCCAGGTCCATGGTTTCCAGGAAGTCGCCGCGTTCTTCCCTGGCCAGCATGGCTATTTCGCTCTCGATCTTGGCCGAGATCACCACGGACTTGGCATTGTCCTTCGCCGCGCGTGACGCGACCACTTCCGAAAGCGCGTTGCCGGTGGAGGCGGAATCCTCGTCGACGTTGCAGACGTAAAGCGCCGGTTTTGATGTCAGCAACTGAAGCATCCGCCATGTCTTGGCGTCGTCCTCGTTGATGCTGACCGAACGGGCCGGACGACCCTCGCTGAGTGCGGCCAGGGCGAGGTTTGCCAGGCGCAGCGTCGCGACGCTTTCCTTGTCCCCGCCCTTTGCCCGCTTTTCCAGCGCCGGTATCCGCCTCTCCAGGCTCTCCAGGTCGGCGAGCATCAACTCCGTCTCGATGATGTCGAGATCGGCGATCGGATCGATGCGTCCCTCCACGTGGGTCACGTCGCCGTCGACAAAACAGCGCGCCACCAGAGCGGTGGCGTCGCAGTCGCGGATGTTGGCGAGAAACTGGTTGCCGAGTCCTTCGCCCTTGGCGGCGCCGCGAACGAGACCGGCGACGTCGACGAACGTGATCCTCGCCGGGATGATCTCCTTGGATTTGGCGACGCGCGCCAGATCCTCGAGGCGTGGTTCCGGCACGGCGACCTCGCCGACATTAGGCTCGATCGTGCAGAACGGATAGTTCGCCGCCTGTGCGGCGGCGGTCTGGGTCAGGGCATTGAACAAGGTCGATTTGCCAACATTGGGCAGGCCGACGATGGCGACTTTAAGGGCCATGGTTACTCACGGTTGGCGACGGGTTTTTCAAGATTGCGGGCGACCTAGCACGTCCTTTGGCACATCGCGAAATAGATCGGCCGAATCGGCCTTGCTCATCTGTCGGCTTTGCTCAGCGCCGCGATGACGACCCGGAAATGGCCGCGGCCGCCAGGTCCCTCCAGGCGCGCGCCTCCCGCCTGAATGCGGGATTGGCCTTCACGAGACGGCGGTCGATGTCGGCCAGCATCTCGGTCGCCTCCTCCGAGCGGCCCGATCGCGCGAGAAACGCGCAATAGCGCGCCAATCCCTCGAGCCCAGGCAGACGTCCCGCCGCCGATCGGTACGCCGTGTCGGCGTCCGAGGCGCGACCCAATCCTTCATAGGTGCGTCCGAGGGCAAGTGCGACGGCCGGCGCGCGCGCCGTGTCGGTATCCTGGCGAAGCTGCTCCAGCAGACCAAGCGCTTCGCTAAAGTGGCCGAGTTCGAGCAGGCTCTGTGCGCGTCCGAGCAGCAGCGTTGGATCGTCGGCGTGGATACCGGTCGCTGCCGCCCTGTAGAGCGCCTCGACTTCCTGAAATCGCCCGAGCGCCGCGGCGGCCTTCGCCAGGCGCACCTGGTTGTGGACCGTTGGCGTGTCGTTACAGGCGGCCTTCGCATCGCGGTATTCGCGGGTAGGGTCCAACGCCTCGATCGCACCCTGGCCCAGACGTCGCGCCGTCGGGCCTCCGGCCATCGAGGGCAAAACGATCGCCACCAGATAGACCAGACCGCCGAGCGGCTGCAGCATCAGGATGATCATCAGCCAGTAGATCTGCTGACCGGTGCGCACCACGTGGACGCAGAGGATGATTGAGAACAGCAGGGAGAGGCCGACCACCGGGATCATCTTTTGCCTCATTCAGCCAGCGCTCGCGCCTTTAGCGGGCGCTCTGGGGTCAAGTTTGGCGGATGGAGCCAGACGCATCACTTCGGCCTGATACCTCTCGTCCTCGCCGGCGGCCAGATAGGCCAACGCCGGTCCTGAGCAGGCCTCGATCAAAGACCCCACCCATGCGGCGTCGACCTTGTGGAAGTCCGACAGCACGTGGCCGTGCACCAGGTCCTTATGACCGGGGTGGCCCGTGCCCATTCTCGCGCGACGAAAGTCGGGACCAATGCGCGCGGCGATCGAACGGATGCCGTTGTTACCGGCCGCGCCGCCGCCGGTCTTCATGCGAAAACGCCCCGGCGCCAGGTCGGTCTCATCGTAGAAGACCGCCAGATCTGCGGGCGACAGCTTGTAGAAGGCGAGGGCATCTCCGACCGCGCGTCCGCTTTCATTGTAGAACGTCTGCGGTTTCAGGATCAGCGTGCGCACTGGGCCCGAAGCGGTGGAAATCTCGCCCTCGCGCGCCAGGCTCGAAAACCGGGACCGCGCGGCGGAAAAGCGCCAGTGGTCGGCGATGGCGTCGACGGTCATCGCGCCGATATTGTGCCGGTTCCTGGCATATTGCGCGCCAGGATTGCCGAGGCCAGCCAGGATCAACATCGGAGTCGTCCGTGCTCCGAAGTCAGTTGCGATCCAGAGTTAGCTCGCGCCGCCTTCGGCGCCGGCGTCAGCCGACTGCATCGCCGACGAGGTGGCCACGGAGGCAACCGTCGCGTCGCGATGATGGGCGGTCAGTTGCGCGCCCGCCGGCAGCTTTACGTCAGATCCACGCACGGAGGCGCCGATTTCCAGCCCGGTCAGGTCGATCACGACTTCCTCGGGAATCTGGTCGGCGGGCACCATCAACTCCAGTTCGTGGAGATTGACGTTCAGAGCGCCACCGCGCTTCAGGCCGGGGGAGGCCTCGTGATTGCGGAAGTGCACCGGCACCGAGATGCGGATCAGTTCGTGCTCGCCGACGCGGAACAGGTCGAAATGGATCGGGTTGTCCGTCACCGGGTGGAACTGCACGTCCTTGGCGATGACCGGCTGCGTCTCTTCGCCATACTTCAGCGTCACCAGGTGGCCGAGAAGCTTGCCGGTGTGCAGGGCCTTGTGGAACTCGCCCGACTTGACGGCGATCGCCACGGGAGCCTTGTCGCCGCCGTAAAGTACGCCTGGGACGAGGCCTTCACGACGGGTCTGGCGTGCGCCGCCGGTTCCAGCGCGTTCGCGGACTTGCACATTCAATACGATTTCGGCCATGGCCATGCCTCAAAATGCGACGGCCGCGCGGATTCTGCGGCCGCGCGGCCAAGAGATTCCAGGAGACCCGGTTGGGTCTCGTCAAATGGGTTGCGCTAGATACACGTGAGCGCCGCGGGATGCAATGTCCCGTTGGCGGGGCATTTCTCCAGTAATGATCTTGAGCACGTATTGACCTTACGGGATCGGATGGCGCCCGCTGAACACTTCCGTGACTCTGCGCACCGGAAATGGCAATGTCGATATTATTGACGAGGCTGGCATGCTGGTACGAACGCTCGCTACGGCTCGAAGACTGACGATTGCCGCGGTGGTGCAGACAATCGCGCTGGGTTGTGGGCTTGCCTCATGCAACGACCAGCAAACAGCTGCAAAACCAACCGCTTCCGCACCCCCTCAGCCGGGGGCAACTCAGGCGCCGTCGCCCAAGCCGGCGGTCACGCTGATCCTGACCTGGATGAACGCGGACCAGCCGCCGCAGACGACCCAGACGGCCTTCCATGACCTGGCTTCATGTGTGCAGGCCAGGGACGCAGCTATCGCCGAGGGGCGACGGTTGACCCTCGAAGCGCTCGCGACCCAGCCGAACGCACAGCCGACGGCGCAGCCGATCGATCAGACGGCCGGTCGCCGATATGTCGGCAGGGCACTCTTGCCGGCAGATGCCGGTGCGCCGCCGCCCGCCACGGCGCCGACGAATATCCCGAATATCCCGAAGGTCGCGGCCGTCTGTGCATCCACTTGACGCGCGATGCTTTGCCACTGGTCGCCCTGTGTCAGACGGCCGGCTCAGCGCCATACGCGCGTAAGAACGTCTCAACGGCCGCGACAGAATATCGCCGCAGGCTTGCCGGGCGGCTGTCTATTTCCGCTCCGAGCAGGGCGCGGTTGACAATGTCAGCCTCCAGCAGACCGCGGAAATGCATGGCCATTGTCCAGGGATCATCGCCTCGCAATCGACCAGACCCGATCTCGGCATCCAGGTAAGCGGCCATGTTCGACCAGCTGATCTTGGGCCCACGCTCGAACAGGCGTTGACCGAGCCCCGAACGCGACCCTTCCGCGATCAGGATGCGTCTCACCGCCAGGACGTCGGGTGACAGCGTCAGTTCGAGGAAGCGCGCACCGAAGCGTTCGAGCACGGGGCGCATATTGGTCGACGGCTTCAGCATTTCGAAGACCTTCGCCGCCTGATCATGCGCCGCGTCCAGCAGGGCCGTCAGGAACAGTTCCTCCTTCGAGGAGAAGTATCGATAGAGTGTCGCCTTGGAGCCGCCGATGCGTTTGGAAACGGCTATCATGCTCGCGCCGGCGAACCCGTGTTCTCGAAGTACGGCCGCCGCCGCATCGAGAATCTCCTGTCGCTTTGCGTCGGTCTTGACGCGCATCCTCACCCCTTTTCGATACCGTACAGTATCCATTTGGGTTGACAGGCGCCAGCCTCGATAACTATCAAAACGATACGGTCCGGGATCGAATAGTCGTCCTGGAGGAGCCTGGCCGCCGCGGCGGCCGATAGTTGGCGATTGAATGAGGGGCGACCTGACGTGAACGCCGCCGGCGAAGATGACGGCGCAGCCGGCAGCGGTGGCGCTCTTGGACGCTGGCGCTGGGTGTTGTTGCTCCTGGGGCCCGTGGTGATCCTGGGTCTTGTCGCCTATTTCGTGCTGACCAGTGGCCGCTTTGAAAGCACCGACGACGCCTATGTGCAGGTCGGCAAGGCGCCGGTCAGCGCCTCGGTTGCCGGCCGCGTCATTGAGATCGATGTCAGGGAAAACCAGCCCGTCAGGAAGGGGCAGGTCCTGTTCAGGCTCGACCCGGCCGACTTGCAGGTAGCCGTCGATCGCGCCGACGCGGCGTTGGCGAATGCGCGCCTGCAGGTGGTTTCGCTGCGCTCCGCCTATGACCAGCAGAAACTGATCCTCGCCTCGGACCAGCGCACCCAGGCCTATGCGGACAAAGAGGCGGCGCGGCAGCGGGCGCTCGCCGACGCCGGTGTCGCCTCCCGCCAACAAGCCGACGAAGCGGCCCATGCCGCCGATCTTGCCGCCGCCGCGGTGGATGTGGCCCGCCAGCAGGCTGCGGCCGCACTGGCCAATCTTGGGCCGGCGGTCAAGGATACCGACGCATACCCGGCGGTGATGCAGGCCAGGGCGGCGCGTGAAGCGGCCGGCCTGGATCTGACCCATACGATCATCATCGCTTCCCAGGACGGCGTCGTCACGCACGTCGACCAGCTTCAGCTGGGCGCCTATATCAACACCTCGCAGACGGTGTTCTGGCTGCTGTCCGGGCAGCCCTGGGTTGCGGCGAACTTCAAGGAAGATCAACTCGCCAAGATGTGCGTGGGCCAGCCCGCGACGATCAGGATCGATGCTCTCGGAGGTCGCGAGTTTTCCGGTCATGTCGACAGTTTCAGCCCGGGCGCCGGCGATAGCTTCTCTCCGCTGCCCGCGCAGAACGCCACCGGTAACTGGGTCAAGGTGGTGCAGCGGCTGCCGGTGAGAATATCCTTCGACAAGGCGCCGCCGGATATTGCGGCGCGGGCGGGACTGTCGACCAAGGTGACAGTGGACGTCCGCTCCGCATTGCGGTCAACGCCCGCCCCGCAAGGGTGATCCCGATGCAGAAGGATCAACACGGCGGGGGTTTCGGTCTGGGTCCGGCGGACAGCCCCACCAAAGACCATTCACGACGCGTGTGGTTGCTCGTACCGGCTCTCGCGGCCGGACTATGTGCGTGCGCAACGGTCGGTCCGAATTTCCACACTCCCGAGGCTCCGGCCGTCAGCCGCTATACGGCGACCGGCGAAAGGGTCGACGCCCTTGCCCGACTGACGCCGGACGTTCGTACGGCTGGTCCATGGTGGACCGCACTCGGGTCGACCGATCTCGACCGTGTGATGACCGACGCGCTGGCCGGAAACCAGACGGTTGCGGCCGCCGATGCGGCCTTGGAGAAGGCGAGGGCGCAGGCCCAGAGCTCTCACGGAGAGCAGCTGCCTCGCCTGGACGCCGCCGCCAATGCGGAGCGCGAGCGGATCAACTTTCAGGCCTTCGGTTTTCCGAATGTGCCCAACCCGACCCTTGACCTCTATAGTATCGGGGGCACGGTTTCCTATGATCTGGATCTGTTCGGGGGCGCGCGCCGACGCGCCGAGGCCGCCGATGCCGTCATGCAGGCTACGGGCTGGCGGGCGGACGCCGCCTATCTCACGCTCACTGGCAATGTCGCGCTGCAGGCTGTCCGCATCGCCGGCCTGCGGGCCGAAGAGGCGGGGATCCGCGAGATACTGGCCGATGATCAGCGCGATATCGACCTTGTCAAAGCCGCGGAAGCGGTCGGTGGCGAGGCAAGGACCGCGACGACAAGCGGCAAGGCCCTGCTCGCCGATGATCAGGCATTACTGCCGCCGATCGATCGCCTGCTCTCCGCCACGCGCCACGCGATGGCTCTGCTTGTCGGAAAATCGCCGGCGGAATGGTCCGCGCCGGATTTCGATGTCGCCGGCTTCTCGCCGCCCGCTGATATTCCGGTCAGCCTGCCGTCCGTTCTTGTTCGCGTTCGGCCGGACATCAGGGCGGCCGAGGCGGAACTGCACGCCGATACCGCGCGCATCGGAGTCGCCGACGCCAGTCTCTACCCCGACGTGCATCTGACCGGCAGCCTTACACAGGGCGCGGTAACGCCGGGGGCGCTGTTCGGTTACAATTCGACCGGCTGGATGATTGGCCCGTCGGTAACCGCGCCGCTGCTCAATGGCGGCCAGTTGCGCGCCGACCGGCGCGCGGCGGAGGCACAGGCGAGAGCATCGCTGGCGCAATACCGGCAGACGGTGCTGACCGCATTCGTGCAGATTGCCGATGTGCTGACGGCGCTCGCCCACGACAACGAGCAGTTGGCCGCGGAGGCGCGGGCCGAGGCCACGGCACAGTCGGCGCTGTCCGACGCACGCGACGCCTACCGACTGGGCGGAGGACCTTTTCTGGCCATTGTGGTAGCCCAGCGTCGCGTCGATCAGGCCAGGCTGAAGCTGGTCGAGGCCCGGTCGCAAAGGCTGGCGGATATCGTGACGCTTTTTGCGGCGACCGCCCGTGACTGGCGCGTCGCCCCCGCCGCAAAGGCCGGCTCATGAACTTCCGGGTGCGGCAAATTGGGATCGGCGCTAGCCATTGCGAGTCATTCGCCTTAAACAACGGTTTGAACGTCCTTTGAGAGACGAATCGAACCCTGAAGGTGATTGGGCCTCATTGGAGGCTGGGGGGATGGGAAAGGAAAGGTAAGTCGAGTTGGAGCCGACGAATATCGAGGCGCCAGAATACTTCCATAAAGTCGTTGATTGTCAGTGGGCCTGTCCGGCCCATACGCCGGTGCCGGAGTATATTCGGTTGATAGCGCAAGAGCGCTTCACCGACGCATATATGATCAACTGGAAGTCCAATGTTTTCCCGGGTGTACTTGGGAGAACGTGTGACCGGCCTTGCGAGCCGGCGTGCCGACGCGTGCGCGTTGAAGAAGAGCCGGTGGCGATCTGTCGCCTGAAGCGGGTGGCCGCGGACAACAAGGACAGCATCGCTGACCGGTTGCCCCAGCCCGCGGCTGCGCGGAATGGCAAGCGCATTGCCTGCATCGGCGCCGGACCGGCGTCGCTGACGGTTGCGCGCGACCTGGCTCCGATGGGGTATGAGGTCGTCGTCTATGATGGCGACGCCAAGGCCGGCGGCATGATCCGCAGCCAGATTCCCCGCTTCCGCCTGCCCGAATCCGTCATTGACGAAGAGGTCGGCTACATAACCGGCCTTGGCCTGGAAATGCGCCTCGGCCAACGGGTGGACAGCCTCAAGTCACTGCTCGCCGAAGACTACGACGCGATATTCGTCGGGTCGGGTGCGCCTCGCGGCCGCGATCTGGATATCCCC
The DNA here is from genome assembly GCA_025352165.1 of Caulobacteraceae bacterium. Lineage (GTDB taxonomy): Bacteria > Pseudomonadota > Alphaproteobacteria > Caulobacterales > Caulobacteraceae > Acaudatibacter. The sequence goes on from JANXTX010000175.1 coordinate 9,220, forward strand.
GGACGCGCGGAAACCACCGCGAACGTGCATATCGGCATCGACTGGCTGTCGAGCGTTTCGTTCGGTCATATCGAAAAGATCGGTCGCCGGGTCATCGTGCTCGGCGGCGGCAACACCGCCATGGATTGCTGCCGGACCTCCCGTCGCCTCGGCGGCGAGGACGTCAAGGTGGTCGTTCGTTCCGGCTTTGAAGAGATGAAGGCGTCGCCCTGGGAAAAGGAAGACGCCATGCATGAGGACATTCCGATCCTCAACTGGCTGGTGCCCAAGGCCTTCACGCATGAGGCCGGCAAGCTCACCGGGGTAACATTCGAGAAGGTCGGCGCGGTATTCGATGAAAAGGGTCGCCGCCGGCTGCTGCCGACCGGGGAGCCCGACGTCCATTATGAGTGCGACGATGTCCTGGTTGCTGTCGGGCAGGAGAACGCCTTCCCGTGGATCGAGCGCGATGTCGGCCTTGAATTCGACGAATGGGACATGCCGGTCGTCGACAAGGTGACCTTCGCGTCGACCAACCCCAGGGTCTTCCTTGGCGGGGATGCGGCGTTCGGGCCGAAGAACATCATCTGGGCCGTCGCCCACGGGCACGACGCCGCGGTCTCGATCCACAAGTTCTGCCAGGGTGAGTCCGTGGCGGATCGGCCCGCGCCCGGCGTGACGCTCGTCAGCCAGAAGATGGGCATTCACGAGTGGAGCTATGACAACGACATTTCGAACGCGCTCCGGCACCGGGTTCCGATGCGCGACAAGGTCGAAGCCCTCAGCAACGTGAAGCTCGAAGTCGAGCTCGGTTTCGGTACGGCCCTGGGCTATCGCGAAGCCGAACGCTGCCTGAACTGCGACATCCAGACCGTGTTCGCCGAGCCGCTGTGCATTGAGTGCGACGCCTGTGTCGACATCTGTCCCATGGACTGCATCACCTTCACGCCGAATGGCGACGACGCTGATCTTCGTGAGCGGCTGAAGGCGCCGGCGCTGAATCTGGAGCAGGACCTCTATGTCTCGTCGCTGTTGCCCACGGGCAGGGTGATGGTGAAGGACGAGGACGTCTGCCTGCATTGCGGCCTTTGCGCCGAGCGATGCCCAACCGGCGCCTGGGACATGCGCAAATTCCTTCTCAACATGACGCACGCGGGGGACGCATGTCGGACGTGATGAATGAATCCGATGCCCGTGGCGGCCCATCGCCGCTGGCGGCGGTGAACGACTTTGTGGTCAAGTTCGCCAATGTGAACGGCTCGGGCTCGGCCAGCGCCAATTCGCTGTTCGCGAAGTCGATCCTGCGCATGGGAGTGCCGGTTGCGGCGAGAAACATCTTCCCGTCGAACATCCAGGGCCTGCCCACCTGGTATGAGGTCAGGGTCAGCGGCGCCGGCCACCTGGGACGGCGCGGCGGCGTCGATCTGATGGTGGCGATGAACCCGCAGACCTGGGTCAAGGACGTCGCCTCGATCGAGCCGGGCGGCTATCTGTTCCACGATTCCACCAAGCCCTTGCCTCACGATGGTGTCCGCGACGACATCACCCTGATTGGCATTCCGCTCACCGCGATCTGCAACGCGGCGTACACCGATCCGCGTCAGCGCCAGCTGTTCAAAAATATCATCTATGTCGGCGCGCTCGCTGAACTGTTGGGCATCGACCAGGAAGTCACCGACGGCCTGATCGCCGAGGAGTTCAAGTCCAAGCCGCGACTGATCAAGCCCAACCTCGAGGCCCTGGCGCTCGGGCGCGCGCAGATCAATGAGTCGACACCCTTGGTCGGTCTCAAGGTCCGCCACGCCGACGGTGTCGGTGACCGCATTTATGTGGAGGGCAACGCCGCCGCCGGGCTCGGCGCGGTCTATGGCGGCGCGACGGTCTGCGCCTGGTACCCGATCACGCCATCGACCTCGCTGGCCGAGGCCTTCACCAGCTATTGCGAAGAGTTCCGCACCGATCCGGAAACCGGCGAGGCGCGTTACGCCATCGTCCAGGCCGAGGACGAGATCGCCTCCATCGGCATGGTCATCGGCGCCGGCTGGAACGGCGCGCGCGCCTTCACCTGCACCTCAGGCCCCGGCATTTCGCTGATGCAGGAGTTTGTCGGCCTTTCCTATTTCGCGGAAATCCCTGCGGTCATCTTCGACGTGCAGCGCGGCGGCCCCTCGACGGGCATGCCCACCCGCACCCAGCAATCCGACATCCTGCTGGCCGCCTATGCCTCGCATGGCGACACCAAGCATCCGTTGCTGTTTCCGGAAGACCCGGCCGAGTGCTTCGACATGGGCGCTCTGGCCTTCGATCTGGCCGACCGCCTGCAGACGACGATTTTCGTCATGCTCGATCTCGATATCGGCATGAACGAGTGGCTTTGCCGCCCCTTCAGCTGGGACGAGAGCCGCCGCCTCGATCGCGGCAAGGTGATGACCTATGAGCAGCTCGAGGCCGGCGTACCATTCGGGCGCTATCGCGATGTGGACGGCGACGGCATTCCCTACCGCACCCTGCCCGGGGTTCACCCGGAACGCGGCGCCTATTTCACCCGCGGCACCTCACGCGATCCCGACGCCCGCTACAGCGAGGAGGGCTCGGTCTACGTCGCCAACATGGAGCGACTGCTGCTGAAGTTCGAGACCGCCAAGTCGCTGATCCCGGCGCCCGTGCCCCGCAAGGCGCGGCGGCGCACGCCCTACGGCGCGATCTATTTCGGCTCGACCACGCCGGCGATGCATGAAGCGCTGGAGCTTCTCGATGCGCAGGGCATTCACATCGACGCCCTTCGCGTTCGCGGCTTTCCCTTCTCCGACGCGGTGATGAAATTCATCGCCGAGCACGAGACGTTGTTCGTCGTCGAGCAGAATCGGGACGCTCAGCTGCGCACTCTGATCATGAACGAAGGCGACGTCGACCCGGCCAAGCTGGTCGCCGTGCTCAACTATGACGGCTCGCCGATCACCGCCCGGTTCATCGCCGGAAATATCTCCGAACGCACGAGCCGGATCATCGCACACGCCGCACATCAGGCCGCCGAATGACCTATATCGCCAAGCCCCGACTGCACCATCCGCTCCTCAAGCCCAATGGCCTGGGATTCACCCGTCGCGACTATGAGGGAAAAGTCTCGACCCTCTGCGCCGGCTGCGGACACGATTCGATTTCCGCGGCGATCATCCAGGCCTGTTACGATCTGGACCTTCCGCCGCACCGGCTTGCCAAACTTTCGGGCATTGGCTGTTCGTCAAAGACGCCGGATTATTTTCTCGGCAATTCGCATGGCTTCAACAGCGTGCACGGCCGCATGCCGTCGGTGCTGACCGGCGCCAACCTCGCCAATCGTGAGCTGATCTATCTGGGCGTATCGGGGGACGGCGACAGCGCCTCGATTGGCCTCGGCCAGTTCGCTCATTCGATGCGGCGCGGCGTCAACATGACCTACATCGTGGAAAACAACGGGGTCTACGGCCTGACCAAGGGCCAGTTTTCCGCGACCTCCGATCCGGGCTCGAAGTCCAAGAAGGGCGTGGTCAATCACGACCAGTCGATTGACCTCGTCGGGCTTGCGCTGCAACTGGGCGCCGGATTCGTCGGCCGCGCCTTCTCCGGTGACAAGGCGCAGCTTATCCCATTGATCAAGGCCGCTATTCTGCATAAGGGCGCCGCGTTCATCGACGTTATTTCCCCCTGCGTGCAGTTCAACAACCACGTCGGTTCGACCAAGAGCTTCGACTATGTGCGCGAGCACAATGCGGCGGTGAATCGCATGGATGTCATCCTCGACCGCGATGAGATCACCGTCGACTACGCCCCCGGCACGGTCGAACTGGTCACCCAGCACGACGGCTCGGTACTCAAGCTAAGCAAGCTGCCGACCGACTACGATCCGACCGATCGTATCGCGGCGATGAACCAGCTGCAGGTTCATCACGCAAAAGGCGAAATCGTCACCGGCCTGCTGTTTGTCGATCCCGAGTCAAAGGATCTGCACGACCATCTGGGTACGATCAAAACACCGCTTAATCGCCTGGGCGACGCCGAGTTGACGCCAAGCGCCGCGGCGCTCGCGGCGATTAACGAAACGTTGCGATAGCCGTCCGCGGAGGCTAGGACAGCGCAGCGCGTGAGCCCGGCGGCTCATTTTCTTTTGTGTACGTGAAAATGGTGACAGGATGCCGGACGGAGTGACTTCGGGACAGATTACGGTCGCGCCAGGCCTCGACCCCGCGCCGACTCGCCACCAGGACCTCATCTCCTGGGTGCGCGGCATTGCTGCTCTCACCAAGCCCGACCGTGTCTACTGGTGCGATGGCTCGCATGATGAGTGGCAACGCCTGACCGCGGAGATGGTCGCATCCGGCACGCTCAAGGCGCTCAATCCGGAAAAGCGTCCCAACTCATTCTACGCCGCTTCCGATCCCAAGGATGTTGCCCGCGTCGAAAGCCGCACCTTTATCTGCTCGCAGCTGGAAATTGACGCCGGCCCGACCAACAACTGGCGCGAACCGGCCGGCATGCGCGCGCAGCTGGACACGCTGTTCGATGGCTGTATGCGCGGCCGCACCATGTATGTCGTGCCGTTCTGCATGGGACCGCTCGGCTCGAAGATCAGCGCGCTCGGCGTCGAGATCAGCGACAGCCCCTATGTGGCCATCTCCATGCGCATCATGACCCGCATGGGCAAGGCGGCGCTCGATCAGCTCGGCGACGACGGATTTTTCGTGCCGGCCGTGCACACCGTGGGCAAGCCGCTGGCGCCGGGCGAGGCGGACGTGCCGTGGCCTTGCAACGACGACAAGTACATCGTGCATTTCCCTGAAACGCGGGAAATCTGGTCCTACGGCTCGGGCTACGGCGGCAACGCCCTGCTCGGCAAGAAATGCTACGCCCTGCGCATCGCCTCGGTCATGGCGCGCGATCAGGGCTGGCTCGCCGAGCATATGCTGATCCTCAAGCTGACCTCGCCGGAAGGGGCCGTGCACTACATCGCCGCCGCCTTCCCCAGCGCCTGCGGCAAGACCAACCTCGCCATGCTGCAGCCGACGCTGCCCGGCTGGAAGGCCGAGACGGTCGGCGACGATATCTGCTGGATGCGTTTCGGCGACGACGGCCGTCTCTATGCCATTAATCCGGAGGCCGGCTTTTTCGGCGTGGCCCCGGGCACCGGCAATGCGACCAACGCCAACGCCATCGCCTCGCTGGCCGAGAACTGCATCTTCACCAATGTTGCACTGACCGACAACGGCGATGTCTGGTGGGAAGGCCTCACCAAGCAACCGCCGGAGGGCCTGACCGACTGGAAGGGCCGGCCATGGTCGCCGTCTGTCGGAGAGCCCGCCGCTCATCCCAACTCGCGCTTTACCGCCCCCGCAAGCCAATGCCCGGCGATCGCCCCCGAGTGGGAAGATCCCCGGGGCGTGCCGATCTCCGCCATCCTGTTCGGTGGACGCCGCGCCAGCGCGGTGCCGCTGGTCACCGAGGCCTTCGACTGGCGCCACGGCGTCTTCCTCGCCTCGAACGTAGCTTCCGAGGGCACGGCCGCCGCTGAGAACAAGGTCGGCGAGATCCGCCGCGACCCGTTCGCCATGCTGCCATTCTGCGGCTACAACATGGGCGACTATTTCGCCCATTGGCTGAAGATCGGCGCCGGCGCCGACCCGGAAAAGCTTCCGCGGATTTTCTTCGTGAACTGGTTCCGCAAGGACGCGGCCGGCCGTTTCGTCTGGCCGGGCTTTGGCGACAACAGCCGCGTCCTCAAGTGGATCGTCGACCGCCTCGAAGGCCATGCCGAAGCATCCGACACCCCGATCGGCCGGGTGCCGTCCCGCGAATCCCTCGACGTCAGTGGACTCGGCCTCACCGAAGACCAGCTCGACCTGCTGCTGACCGTTGACACGGACGTCTGGCGCGAGGAAGCCGCCCTTATCGGCCCCGCCTACGAAAAGTTCGGCGATCGCCTGCCCCAGGAACTCTGGCAGGAATACCGGGCCCTCGTCACCCGCCTCGAAACCGCCTGATCGTAAGCAAGGGTCGACCACAAAGTCACAAAGGACACGAAGTGGCTCGCCAAGGGTAGCTTTGGCGCTTCGCGCGAAGCGCATTTCAATCACTTTCCCCCTCTTCTTCGTGTTCTTTGTGTCTTTGTGGTCGACCCTTCCTTACCCCTGCCGCCAATTCCCGATCTGGCGACTGTCCACCCGATCGCACTGATGCGGAACGGTTGCATCGGCCCTCGAAGGAAGGCATGGACAACGCTGTTCGGAACGCGCCGACAGAGCGCCCCGAGTCCCTGAGGAACGCCGATGACCAGCACCGACCATCACGAACCGATCCTTGATCCGGACCTGCCGATCGTCGATCCTCATCACCACCTCTGGGACCGCCCCGCCGCGATGGTTGCAGCCCTGGCGGCGTCGAAGCATGACTTCACGCGGGTGATCGAGCTGGTCCCCCGCTATCTGTTCGACGAACTGATGGCCGACCTCGACAGCGGCCACAACGTCCGCGCCACCGTCTACATGGAGTGCGGCGCCTTCTACCGCGCCGACGGCCCCGCGGAATTCCGTTGCCTGGGCGAGACCGAGTTTGTCACCGGCGTCGCCGCGATGAGCCGGTCCGGCGTCTATGGCGACGCGCGGACCTGCGCCGCGATGGTCGGCCACGCGGACCTGTCGCTGGGCGCGCGGGTGGCTGAGGTTCTCCAGGCCCACATTACCGCCGCCGGCGGACGCTTCCGCGGCATTCGTAACAGCGCCTCCCATGACGCCGATCCCGATGTGCTTGGCCCCCTGCATGGCCGCGCGCCCGGCTTCTATCTCGACAAGACCTTTCGCGAAGGCTTTGCCCAGCTCGCGCCGCTGGGTCTGTCGTTCGACGCCTGGATGCTGGAGCCGCAGCTGCCGGACCTGATCGACCTCGGCCGCGCCTTCCCCGACACCCAGATTATCCTCGACCACGTCGGCACGCCGCTTGGTCTTGCCTCCTACACCGGCCGCCGCGAGGAACGCTTCGGTGTCTGGCGCGACAATATCCGCGCCCTGGCGCGGTTGCCGAACGTCGCCGTCAAGCTCGGCGGCCTCGCCATGGTGTTCCCGAAGTTCGACTCGTTCCTGTCCGATCCGCCCGCGCCCTCGACCCAACTGGCGGCGGAGTGGAAGCCCTACATCGAGACCTGCATCGAGGCCTTTGGTCCCGAGCGCTGCATGTTTGAGAGCAACTTCCCCGTCGACCTCGGCAGCTGCAGCTATGCGACGCTGTGGAACGCCTTCAAGATCATCGCCGCCGGCTATTCGGCGGACGAAAAGACCGCGCTGTTCAGCGGCGCCGCCACCCGCATCTACCGTCTTCCCACACTTGACGCCTGAAGTACTGAGAGACCCATGCATTACAAAGAACTGAAGGTCGCCTGGTCCGAGCTGACCGCCCCCGGGGCCCCTTTCGAGATCGCTGAGATCGTTGTGCGGGGATCGCCGCTGCGCGTTTACAAGAACGCGCCTCCGACGGTGCGCGACCTGTGGCTCTCGTCCGCCGCCTTTGCCGACCGCGAATACCTGATCTATCAGGATGAGCGCATGACCTATGGCGAGGCTCACGCCAGGGTCAACGCCATCGCCGGCTGGCTGGTGGAGCAGGGGGTCGTCAAGGGCGACCGCGTCGCCGTCGCCATGCGCAACTATCCCGAGTGGATCCTGATCTACTGGGCCTGCGTCGGCATGGGCGTCGCCGTCGTCGGCATGAACGCCTGGTGGGTGCCCGAGGAACTCGCCTACGTCATCGACGACTCGCGTCCCAAGGTGATCTTCTGTGATCGCGAACGTCTCGGGCGCATCCTCGAAAAGCCCGAGATCGCGCTGGGCGCCACCCTTGTCGCCACCCGCATGGACCCGCTTCCCGCCGGCGTCGTTGCCTTCAGTGAGGTCACCGCCAACCCGGGCTCGCTGCCCGACGTCGCCATCGACCCCGATGATGATGCCTGCATCTTCTACACCTCGGGCACCACCGGCTTTCCCAAGGGCGCGCAACTCACCCACCGCGGCTGCATCCACAACCTGATGAGCCTCAGTTTCTCCGGCCAGGTCACCGCGCTGGCCACCGCCCGCGCCACCGGCGTGGCGATCGACCCCAACGCCCCGCCGCCGGTCCCCATCGCGCTGATTACCACGCCGATGTTCCACGTCACCGCCAACAACTGCGGCGCCTATGCGATCACCGCCGGCGGCGGCAAGATGGTCTTCATGTACCGCTGGGAGCCGAAGGAGGCCCTGCGCCTGATCGAACGCGAACGCGTCACCTCGATGAGCGGCGTGCCGGTGATGTCGCGGGAACTGATCACCCACCCCGACTTTGACAGCCACGATCTCTCCAGTCTGTTGTCGCTCGGCGGCGGCGGCGCGCAATTGCCGCCCGATCTGGTGATGAAGATCGACTCCAGCGTCCAGACCGCCCGTCCCAGCACCGGCTACGGCATGACCGAGACCTGCGGCATCATCACCGCCCTGGCGGCCGACTTCTTCGTCGACAAGCCCGCCAGCGCCGGCCCGGCCATGCCCTGCTACGAGACCAAATGCGTCGACGACAACGGCAATGAGGTTCCGCACGGCGAGCTCGGCGAGCTCTGGGTGCGTGGCGCGCAGGTGATCAAGGGCTACATCAACCGCCCCGAAGCCACCGCCGACAGCATCACCGACGGCTGGCTGCACACTGGCGACATCGCCCGCCTCGATGACGACGGCTTCATCTTCATCGTCGACCGCAAGAAGCAGATGGTCCTGCGTGGCGGCGAGAACGTCTATTGCGCCGAGGTTGAGGCCGCCATCTACCGCTGTGACGCAGTGGCGGAATGCTCGGTGTTCGGCGTCCCCGACGAGCGCCTCGGCGAGGAAGTCGGCGTCGCCATCCACCTGCGCCCCGGAATGTCCCTGACCGCCGATGAACTCCGCGCGCACCTGGGTCCCATCATGGCGAAGCACAAGATACCCCGCTACATCTGGTCCACGGTCGACCCGCTCCCCCGCAACGCCAGCGGCAAGTTCCTCAAGGGCGAACTCCGCGACACCCTCAAACTCGAAGACGCCGCCTGATACCTCCCCCCTGCTCTCTCAGACCGTGAAGTCGACCGGCTCCTGCCTCGGGGCGTTGTTCAGCGCATGCCTAAGCCGGGATATGTGGTCGTAGACGGTCAGGCGCACCCGGTTGAGGCCGCCCAGCGGGCGATGCGCCGCGGTGCAATGGCCGGGCGTGAACGACAGGTTTTCGCAGAAGGCTTTCTGCTCGGGTGAATCAAACGTTTGCTGCGGAATCGTGATCCTCGCAACCGCCAGGAACGGCGCCGCCGCCTCGTCCCAGACGATCGTGGGATCCTCGACCGGCATGCTGGCCGGTCGGGTGCGCGGCTGCACCAGAAAGTCGAAAGCGGCCCCGCGCTCCGCCAGGTGCGCCGCCAGATTGTCGTGCAGGAAGTCGGGGGTGGCTGTCTGCACGAACGGTGAGGGCTCGCCGGATGGACGCGCCGAGAACTTGCACGCGTCCTCGCCCCATCGGTACGGCGTCATGCTCCAGTAGCGGATGTTCAGCGGGTTCAGCACCTTCTGGCTCGCCACCGCCACGGCGATGAGCCCCTCATGCAGACGCCAGCGGAACGGATTGAAGCTTGGGAAAAAGAACTTCAGCGGGTTCGGGCTCGCTTCGAGATCGACATAGTCGACCGCGTTGCGCACGAAGAACACCGGATGATTGATCATCACGAAGTCCTGCGTGGTCGAGGGGCTGTCGGCGACGCCCATCAGCTTGACCGCCATGCCCCGGCCGTCGCCAACGGAGTCCCGCCGCGGCTTGCCCGACCCGTTGGAAAAGCGGATCCACGCGTCGAACACCCGTGGCTGCGCGAACACGCCGACCCGCAATGATGGGTCCAGGTCGTCCAGCACCTGGAACTGCGCCCGGACGCACCCGTGCGCCTTCGCATGCGCGTCCCGTCGCGCCGGCCCCGCCCGCGCCGCCGCCCGCACCCCCGCCTCGATCGCCGCGACGATCGTCCCGATAGCCGCCGCCTCGCCTGCCGGCACGCACTCCCCCGGCCCGAGCCCCGCGTCCTTGTCCGCCATACCGGCCGCATCAATGCTCGACATGCTTCCCCGCGCCCCTGAATGACGATCAGGCCTTGAGGCGAGGTTGAGCGCTCATCGCCTGGCTGTCAACGAACCGCGGTCCCCCTCCGGGCCGGGAATTGACGATCTGGGAAGGAAAGTAAAAGCGCACCACAAAGACACGAAGTACACAAAGAAGGGCAATAAAAAACATGAAATGCGCTTCGCGCGAAGCGCAGAATCCTCCCTTTCTATTCTATTCTTCTTCGTGTCTTTGTGGTGCGCTTTCTTTCTCTCTTCCCGCCGCCCGAACGACTGTCAGCCATCCAACCAGGGCTGTTCAATGCTGATCAGATTGCCTTGTATTGTAGGATGGTATCGAGGCTGAGTGCGCCGTTCCAGAGGGCCTGAGCGATGTTTGTTTTGCCGTTGTGGCGGAGGATGTTGAGGGCGAAGCTTCTGGCGCGGGCCATGATGCCTGGGTTGTCGCGGATGCGGCTGCGATCTTCGTCACAGGAGACGTCACGGACGTAG
>JANXTX010000202.1 GCA_025352165.1 Caulobacteraceae bacterium
CATCTACCGGAAAATCACCAACGGCTTCCGCGCCCAATGGGCCGCCAGCCTCTACGCCGACACCCGCGGCGCCGTCGAAACCGGCCGGCGACGCGCCGTCCGAGCCATCGACGCCATACGCCTCACTCTCCAGGGCCTGCCTATCCCCATACCCGCCTGACCGCCCGGGCGGGGCGATCACGCCGCGCTCGCGCCGATCAGCCGGTTAAATGAGGGGGGTGAGCAATTACGATTAGCTGGTGCATTCTCTGCTTTACACTCGATTTTGCACCGGGATTCTTAAGAAGATTTCGCTTTCCGGTCGCTATCGCCTCGCGGGCTTCAGCAGTCAGCGCTTTGAATGCCTGACCCTTCTCAATTGCCCTGCATATTGCGCCATGTTCGAACGAGGATCTAAATTCAAAAATGCCTTTGAGGTCCGAAAGGAACATTCGGAACTCGCTGTCAACATTCGTTTCCGGGACAATGGAAGGGACGCCGTCTCCCGCACACGCCAGCAATTCCACAGCGCGGGGAGATAGGCCGGCACGGAAAAACAAGTCCAGACACTTGCGCGAAAGCGGCCGGACCGCGAGTGCGCGGCACGTAACTCCGTCAAACTCAAGGTCAGGGTTGGCCCCCATCGCCAACAAGTAGGTCGTCGTTCCGATGGCGCCCTCTCGTACCGCCAGGAAAAGGGGGCTGTAGCGCCCGCCAGCAACTTCGACTGGTTCGTCGATGAACGCCCAATCACCGATCAACTCGCCGACGCGGGCAAAATCGTCCTGCTTGATTGCTTGTTCGATTGCTGTGCCAGGGAATCGCGGACGGAGCATGTTATTGATGCGACCTCCGCAACTTTCGCGAGTCGATCCCATGTGTCTTGGTTCGGGGAAAAACGCGACCGATTCTTGTCGGCAATGGTGGAGGGGACTGACGAGTCGACGGGCCTCCCTTGGGGCCGAGCGGAAGACGTCATAGTACAGTGGCCACGCTCCGGAGTTCGGCTACGTTTGATGGCCGCTCCTGTTCACCGACGATTTCCATCAAGAGCGCCGCCCATCGCGTAAGGGCTGATCGCTTTTCGGGAAGGTAGCCATGGCGATTGTAAATCGCCGTTACGCCGAGCCCCGGAGGAGCGTGGTTTAATATGCGCGCGACGACTTCGCCCAGAACGCCGATCCGTTCCGAGGCCATTATGGTGCTGGCAGTGCGGCGAAGGTCATGGGCGCTAACGCCTGAGACCTTTGCGGCCTCACAGAGCCGCGCCATGGCCCTGCCAAGACTTAGGCGGGCAACGGCCTTCGGAGCCGCCTCAAGCGCGCCGGTGGCGTCCCTGGCGGCCTTTCCGACGCGAGGCGTGGGGAATATCGGGTCGTCCCCCATCGGATGACGCCCCAAGCGAACGGCGGCGATGCTTGACGCCTCTTCGATCAAGACTATCGCGCGGTCGCTGAGCGGGAGGGCGTGCTCTCGGTTTGCTTTCGTTCGTCCGCGCGGGAGGGTCCAGAGTTTCGCGGCAAGGACCAATTCGGACGCCCTCATTCCGATTACTTCGCCGCCGCGCTGGGCCGTCACAAGACAAAGCTGCAACGCGATCGCCATGGCGCGCGAAACACTCAATTCGTCGCGCGCCGTGGCACCCGTACGGGCCTGGGCCCTCGTGCTTTCCGCCACGATCCAAAGCGCTTTCAATTCGTCGTCGGTAAGCACGCGGGTGCGAGACCCTTCATCAAACAACGCCTTCATCGTCGCCATGGGGGATGCGGTGAGGTGTTCCTCCGCCAAGCCGAAATTGAACGCGCGGCGCATTAAGCCATAGGCGCGGTTTCCCGTCGTCGGTCCGGCGGATGATCCGATCTCGCGCAATGCCTTGCTGATAAGGCCCTTGCTCAAATCCGAGAGGCGAGAGTCACCCAGTCGCGGCGCGACGTGCTTCGTGTTCAACCATCGCCAATAGCCGAGCGTCGAATCCCGAACCCCGGTGGTCTCTGAGGCCGTGAACAACGCGGCCATGAGGTCGTCCAACGTCTTCACTGGTCGAGTGCGAAGCGAATGGCGTTCGCGCTTGTTTTCACCAGCGGGGTCGCCACCGTCAGCAACGCTGTTCATGTGAGTTCGCGCATCGGTGCGCGCACTGTCAATCGTCTTCCCGGGCCATTGACCAAGGTTCAGGCGCCGGCGGATTCCGTCGGATAACGTGTAGCGAAACGAAAAGGTCTTGGCGCCGCCGGGGGTGACATAGAGCTCAAGCCCCGCCGTGACGTCCGAATAGGTTTGCATGGTCGTCGCCGGTCGAAGGCCGATGATGAACTTTGATGTCAGATTGTGAGTGGTCCGCTTGCCCATTGTCCCGCCGTTGTCCCTAGAAGTTGAAACTTGGCGGGTTGGCGTGAAACGGAATGAGACACGAACCTATAGTGATAGAAAGGTGTTGAAGGGGAATTCGATACGCCATGAAACGCCTGGAAATCTCTATACACTCAGCTTCCCAAGCTGAATGTCGCGGGTTCGATTCCCGCCGGCCGCTCCAGGAAATCAAGGGTTTAGAGGCGTTGACAGGTTCATGTCGGGAACGGTCGGGAGATAGTCGGGAATTCAGGGGCTGGTTTCGTTCCGACCAGGTTGCTCTTTAAGGGTCGTGCCAATAGGCCATGTCCGGTCCGTCGAGCATCAAATCGCGCAAATTGTGGATTAGGCGCTATCTCGCCAAAAGACGGCCGCGCCCCCCGGAGGGGTTGCGGCTCAATCAACGGCATGATTCTTTGTGGTTTGGATGACTTTGATTCGTCGGGCTGCAACCCAGAGCGAATCAAATGCGTATTGCAACTGTGCCCGTGAGAGCGAATCATAGGCTACACGGAGGCGCTGGCTTTGTCATGCCCGACATTCTGGACGAACAAATAGAGGTCTATAAGGCGCTCCTGCCCGAGTTGGTGGCAAAGCATGGGCCGGTGTGGGCTTTGGTTGCAGACCGCAAGTTGGTGGGTACGTTCGGAGAATTCTCCGACGCCGCGCGCTTCGCGGAGACGACGTTCGGCAACAAGACGGTCTTAATCCGACACACGAGCGAGCGGCCGGAAACCGCCCCCTTCATCCTCGTCGAGGGGTAGGTGGCGGCCGAAATCTGGGTTTCCGGGCCTATCATCGAGATCGCACTACGCGGTCCTGATCGTGCGGCGGCTCCGATAGTGCTTGAGGCGATGATAGATACGGGCGCGTCCGGGATCTGTATTGATCGCCGCGTCGCGCTCGCGTTGGGCCTGATCGGCAGCAATCGAAAGCCGCTTCAGATGGCGGACGGGAGCGAAACGGTGGCGACGAGCTATCGAGCGTTCATGTCGGTAAAAGGCTTGAATTGCGAGGATTGGGTCGAGGTGTGTGGCGTGCCAATGAAGCTGCCCAGTTCGCGTGTTCTGTTGGGCCGCAGCTTTCTTCGCAGGTACATCGTTACGTATAATGGTCCTGAGGAGCTGTTTCACTACTATGATGCCGAACAGCGGCGGAATAATAGTCATTTTGAACATGACGAATAAAAACTAAGAGCGCGGGTTCGATCCCCGCCGGCCTTGCCAGACTCCCTTGTCGCGCGGAATCACACCTCTAAGCGAAAGACCTCGCCGTCCCTGACCACTCGTCCCGCCGTCGGTGCGGCGAAATGGGTGCCGATGACCAGGGTCGGGGACTCGGACAGGGCGGCGAACATCCGCTCCCGCGTCTCCGTCGAGGCCGATGGATCAAAATCGACGGACGACGCCCATTCGGGATGGGCCAGTTGGCAGGGGTGATGGATGAAATCGCCGGTGATCAGCGCCTCTGCTCCGCCGGAAGCGATGCGTACGCTCACATGCCCCGGCGTGTGACCCAGCGTCGGCACGAGGTTCACCTCGCCACAGACCTGATGATCGGTTTCCACCAGGTCGATCAGGCCCGCGTCCCAGACGGGCTGCACCGAGTCGATAAAGATCATTGGATCACCGGCCGTTTCGTCCGCCTCGCCGCGCCAGTACTCGAATTCGCGCCGGCCCATCAGGTAGCGGGCATTGGGGAAGGTCGGCTGCCAGGCGCCGTCCACGAGCATCGTATTCCAACCGACATGATCGACGTGCAGGTGGGTGCAAAGCACCGTGTCGATGCTCTCACGTGGGAAACCGGCTGCTTCCAGATCTTCCAGGAAGCGGGTCCGCAGGTGACTCCATGCCTCCATTTCGCGCTGCTTGTCGTTGCCGATGCAGGTGTCGACGATGATCCGGCGGCCGGGCGTTTCGACCACCAGCGCATGAATACTCATCTTCAGCCGGCCCATCTCGTCAGCGAAATGTGGCTGAAGCCAGCCGATTTCGAGGGAGGCCTCACGCGTTGCCTGAGGCAGGATGAACCGGCTTCCGCCCACTGCTTCAAGCTCGACGATCCGAGTGACGGTGACATCGCCGACTATCCATTTCAGCGGCATGGCGGGGGTCCTCATATTGCAAAGTTTACCGCATACGGGCCAAA
Source organism: Caulobacteraceae bacterium (assembly GCA_025352165.1). GTDB lineage: Bacteria > Pseudomonadota > Alphaproteobacteria > Caulobacterales > Caulobacteraceae > Acaudatibacter. The sequence goes on from JANXTX010000202.1 coordinate 4,477, forward strand.
AATCCCAGCTACAGTCAACGGCTGTGGGCAATCGGTCAGCTAGAAGACGCCTTCCCGTGGCGTGAGCGGCATGGCGCCAAGCTGATCGTAGAAATCACGAAGCTCGTTATGGGGGATAGCATTCGCATCCAGCAATCTCTCGCGTCCCACGAAACCCCTCGCCTCCAGAGTTTCCGGAGGAGGCAGGGGCTCGGCAAGATAATTGTTGAGTTTGCGAATTGAGGCGTTGTGCGTTGCCAGACACTTTTCCGCCTGTTCCCGCGTGAGATAGTCTCCGCGATCCTTGTTCCATCCCAGGTCGCGGCCAAGGTCCATGGCGTTTGCGCCCAACGCCTTGCGCTGCCGCTCGCTAAACCGCCTGCATTCCGTGAGGGGGTGATCGGCCGGCAGACCGGAAGTCCCTGTATAGAGAGCTCGAATGGCCTCCACCACACGCCAGCCTGGAGACTGGTTTACCGGTCCCGAGCGGGATAACTCGCGGACGCCTTCGCTGTTGATGTCGAGCCCCACGGCCGTTACGAAATCGTCAAGCAGGTCGCCGTTCACGAGATGGCGACGATCAAGAATACGAATTCGCATGCTGTCCCAGCCGAACGCGTCCGCCCACAATTTGGCCGTTCGCGCGTAGTTCACGCGACGCTGCTCGAAACGTTCAGCGAAAAAGGTATCAAAATTATATCGGTTGTTCCCGAATTTGATTTTCTGTCCGTAACTGGAGATCGTCAGGTCCAGCAGGTCGCGCAAGATCAGGATGATGCGGAATTCATCGCCACCGCGATCAATTTTTTCCCTTAATCTTAAGGCTTGCTTTGTAGTGCATTCCTCAAATGACTCACCGGATATAAGCAAAGTCTCGCAACTTGAGGCTTTCCAGTATTTGGCGAGATCATCGAGTGTACCAAAGTGAGTATCAAAATTCCGATGGCCGCGAATCTCATTGGCGAGGTTATTGTGATCCGGTCGCTTCATGCGACCGATGCGAGGATATTCGATGCTGAGTTGTCGCAGTCCTTCCTCATTGCTACTTAAGAAGTTCTGTATTGTAGTTGACCCCGCCTTGCGTAGGCCGACGTGCAGCACAATCATCCGCCGGCGCCTTTCCCGGCGGCGGCCCGCTGTCTCAATGAGAATCCGCCATTTGGAAAGCCTTCAATCATGCCGGCGGTCAATCTCCAGGGAGGGCCCAAGCCTGGTGCTTGCCCCAAGGTCGCGGCGTCGACGGACGCGGGAGTTTTCCGCGTTCAGTTGGTTTGCCCATGATAGCGATAAATTACCGCCCAAGGTCGTATATTCACTGAATCGCGGCACCGTCAACGACCCGGCGGTGCTCCCCGGGTCCAACGAGGAGGCTCGGCGTCGATCACAAGGGCGGCGATTTCCATCCGCCTCCAAGCGCGACTATCAGATCCACCGCGGCCGTGGCGCGCGCCGCTTTCACCTGAACGAGCGCATCGCGCGCCGAAAGTGCGGCGCTCTGGGCTACCACGACGGCCGTATAGTCCACTTGGCCGGCCTGGTATTGGTTGCGTTCGATGACTTCGGCGGCGTCCGCCGCTTCGCTTGCCGCGCTCCGTTCCGTCTGTTCCCGCGCGAGCAGCCGCTGCGCGACAAGATTGTCTTCAACCTGTGCAAAAGCACTCAGAGCGGTCTGACGATAGTTGGCTACGGCCTCGTCGTAGTTTGCACCCGCAGCTCTGACAGCCGCGTGACGGGCCCCCGCATCGAAGACGGTCTCCGCGGCGGACGCACCTATGGACCAGAGCGTGTTGGACGCCGAGAGAAGTGAACCGAGGTCGCCCCCTGAGAACCCTCCCTGGCCGGTCAGGCTCAGGCTGGGGTAGTAGGCCGCCATCTGCACGCCGATGGAAGCATTTGCCGCCGCCACCGCCCGTTCAGCGGCGGCGACGTCCGGGCGGCGCTGAAGCATTTCGGAGGGCAACTTCGCGGGAATCTCGGGTGCTGTTAGCGTCCAGCTGGTGGCGGCCAAGGTCAGTCCGGCGGGAGGCAGGCCGACCAATACGGCAATCGCGTGCTCCACAAGGGCCCTCTGCCGCAGCAGATCGGTGTCGTTGGCGCGGGCGGATTCGAGCTGGCTCCGCGCAGACAACACGTCCGATTTCGCCGCAACACCCGCGGCATACTTGTTTTGGGTTACTGTGAGCGCCTTCCGATAGGCGTCCACAGTGGCGGCGAGTATTCGCTCCTCCTCGTCAATCTGCCTGAGCTGAATGTAGTCGGCGGCCAGTTCCAGCTGCGCCGATAGTCTGGCGTTCATCATCAACGCCGCACTCTGGGCCGCGCCTGCTTTCGCGTTCTCAATCGATCTGCGAATCCGGCCCCATAGATCAGGCTCCCAGGTGCCGCCCAGGCCGAGGCTGTACGATTGGGTGGTCGGGCCTGAGCCATGTGTGGTAGCGCCGGGCGAGGCGCTTAGCGAGACAGTCGGAAAGAGGGCCGCGCGCTGTTCCGCGACCAATGCCCGGGCCTGTCGATAGGCCGCTTCAGCGGCCGCCAGCGTCTGGTTGGAGGTGGCGACCCGCGACTCCAGATCGTTCAGCACGGGATCGTTGAAGACGGTCCACCAATCCAGCCGGTCGGCTGCGTCCGCCGGATGCGCCGGCGCCCAGCCCTCGGCCTCCTTGAACGCGGCGGGCGTGGCCAGGGACGGTCGGTGATAGTCTGGCCCGACGAGGCAGCCCGCCAATGACGCACATGCCGCCACTATGAGGCGGGCGGTCGAGCATTTCAGCTTCGCGCCCACCAGTGTGGGGCTGATCGATGTGGTCGGTATCATTCGGCCGTTCCAGCGAGAGTTTGAGGTGCGGCGCCCGGGGCCGCCGCGCGCCTGTGGGGCCGTCGAAACCGGTCCAGGTAGAGATAGACAACCGGCGTGGTGAGAAGCGTGATGAACTGGCTGACCAGAAGGCCGCCAATGATCGTGATGCCCAACGGCTGCCTTAATTCGGCCCCCTCACCCCAACCGATCGCCAGGGGCAGCGCGCCGAGCATCGCGGCGAACGTTGTCATCATGATCGGCCGGAATCTAGTGAGGGCGGCCTGCCTGATGGCGTCTGCCGGCGCCAGGCCTTGATCGCGCTCGGCGGCAAGGGCGAAGTCAATCATCAAAATCGCATTCTTCTTCACGATGCCGATCAGGAGAATTACGCCAATCAATGCAATGATCGTAAACTGGATGTGAAACACGATCAGGGCGATCACGGCTCCGATTCCCGCTGACGGCAACGTCGAAAGCACGGTCAATGGATGGACGAAGCTTTCATAGAGAATTCCCAGCACGAGATAGATGGCTACGATGGCCGCCAACACCAGCACCGGCTCATTCGACAGGGAGTCCTGGAACACCTTGGCGGTTCCCTGGAATCCACCATGGATAGTGCTTGGCAGGCCAACCTCCGCCTGTGCCTGGATGATCGCCTTCGCCGCTTCCCCCAATGACCTCCCCGGCGCGAGGTTGAACGAGATCGTGGTGGCGGGCTGACTGTCCTGGTGGTTCACGGAGGTTGGCGTCGCCGCGTCAGCCCAGGTGGCGATTGCTGAGAGCGGCACAATGGTTTCGGCCGCGGTGCTGACGGCGACGCCCTGGGAGGCTCCTCGCGCCGGCGGAGCAGTCGGTCCCGCCACGGGCGTGGCGCCGACGGCCAGGGCCGTGCCGGTGGCCGCGCTGACCTGACCTGGTTGACCGGCAATCGCCGGAGTGGCGCCGAGCGGCGCGGCCCCCAGGACGGCCGCTGCCACCTGAGTGGACGTGGTCGCGGACGTCGCCGATCTTCCTGTCGCGGCGCCGGCTGCATGGCCGTTGCTTACATAAAGGTCCTGGAGCGCCGTCGGGTCGCGTGAGAACTCCGGGGCGACCTCCATGACGACATGGTACTGGTTGGTATCGCGGTAGATCGTCGACACCTGCCGCTGACCAAAGGCATCATAAAGGACGTTGTCTATGGCTCGATTGGTCAGGCCGAGCCGCTGGGCCCTATCGTAGTCAATCCTTACAAAGCTCTCGAGCCCGTGGTCCGCCTGGTCGGTGTTGACGTCGACGAGCGCGGGCTGTGCTTTCATCGCTTCCGCCAGTCGCCCCGCCCACTGGCGCAGGTCCCCCAGGTTTTGACCTTTCAGCGTGAATTGGTAGGTGGCGCTGCTTTGGCGGCCGCCAACGCGTATGTCCTGGGCGGGATTGAGGAACAGCCTTGCCCCGACAACGTGCGCGAGCTTTGGCCGTAGCCGTGAGATGACATCCTCGGCGCTATCGTGGCGCTGAGATTTCGGCAGAAGCGAGGTGACTAGATAGCCGCCTGATGCCCGGCCACCGGCAAACGCGACAACCGTCTGCACAGCGGGATCATGGTGAATAATGCCAACGAAGCGGCGCAAACGTTGCTGGCTGACGGCGAACGAGCTGGACTGATCAGTCTGCAATCCCCCCATCATCAGGCCCGTATCCTGCTCCGGGAAGAAACCCTTGGGGACTATGGTGAACAGATAGATGTTGAGGATGATGGTGACGGCGAAAACGACCAGCATCACGGGCCCCGCGCCCAAGGCCCAGTCCAGGGCCACTTCATAGTAGCGGGTCATCCTGGCGAACATGCCTTTCGATAACCGCGCGAGCCGTCCTTCGCCGGCGCCGGGTTTCTTCGCATCAACCAGGTAGGCGCACATCATCGGCGTCGTGGTCAGCGATATCAGCAGTGACACCAGTATTGCGGCTGACAGGGTGATCGCGAACTCGCGGAACAGACGTCCGACCAGGCCGCCCATCAACAGGATCGGAATGAAGACCGCCACCAGCGAAAGGCTGATGGACAGAACGGTGAAGGCCACTTCACGCGCGCCCAGAATCGCCGCGTCGAAACGACCCATGCCGGCTTCAACGTGCCGGGTGATGTTCTCCAGAACGACAATGGCGTCGTCGACGACGAAGCCTGTGGCGACGGTCAGCGCCATCAGCGACAGATTGTCGAGGGAGAAATGCAGCAGGTACATGACCCCGATCGCGCCTAGCAGGGATACGGCCACCGCAACGCTTGGAATCAGGACCGCCCTTCCATTCAGCAGAAAAAAGGCCGTTACGGCGATAACCAACAGGACCGCGAACGCCGCGGTTCTTTCGACATCGGCGAGTGAGGCCCGGATCGACACCGTCCGGTCCACCGCCACATTGAGATCGATATCCGCCGGCAGGGCCTGCCTCAGTTTGGGGATCAACGCCTTCACACGATCCACGGCGCCGATGATGTTGGCGCCCGGCTGGCGGGTGATCACCAGCGCAACCGCGGGCTGTTCATTGATGATGCCAAGATTGTGAATGTCTTCGACCGAATCGGCTACCCGCGCGATATCCCTCAACCGAACTGTCGCGCCCCCCCGTGATGCGATGACAAGTGGCGCGTAGTCCGCAGCCCTGGTCCCCGCATCGTTTGTATAGATCTGGTATCGAAGTCGCCCGTCGTCGACCACACCTTTGGGGCGATTGGCGTTCGCGGAGGCGAGCGCGGCCCGGACATCCTCCAGGCCAATGCCATAGCGGGCCAGGGCGAGCGGGTTCAGCTCCACGCGAACCGCCGGTAGGGACGCGCCGCCGACATTGACGTCGCCGACGCCCTTTAACTGCAGAAGTTGCTGTTGCAGGACGGTGACGGCGACATCATAGATTTGGCCCGGCGAGCGCGTCTTCGATGTCAGAGCGAGGATAACGATCGGCGAGTCCGCCGGATTGACCTTCCGATAGGTCGGATTGCTGCGAAGCGTAACCGGCAGGTCGGGTCTGGCGGCATTGATCGCGGCCTGTACGTCGCGCGCGGCGCCATCAATGTTGCGGTCCAGGCCAAACTGAAGAGTGATCTGTGTCTGGCCGACACTGCTTCGGGAGGTCATCTCGGTGACATTTGAAATGATTCCCAGATGCTTCTCCAATGGTCCCGCGACACTTGTCGCCATGGTATCCGGGCTGGCGCCAGGGAGGTTTGCGCTGACAGAGATGGTTGGAAAATCCACCTGTGGCAGTGGCGATATGGGCAGCTGGAAATAGGCGGCGAAGCCTGCCAGAGCCAACCCCAGAGTCAGCAGGACCGTCGCGATCGGCCGCCGGATGAACAGGGCTGAGATGTTCAATTTGGATTGATCCGGCGGATCAAGCCCGCCTCCCCAGGCGACGCGCCAGTCGGCCGAACTGAAGGTAGATCACCGGTGTGGTGAAAAGCGTAAGGGCCTGGCTGACGATCAGACCGCCAACGATACTGATGCCGAGCGGGCGCCGCAGTTCCGAGCCCACACCCCAGCCAAGCATCAATGGCGCCGCCGCGAAAAGAGCGGCCAGGGTGGTCATAATGATGGGGCGAAAGCGGAGCAGCGCCGCCTGATGAATAGCCTCGCGCGGGCCTTTGCCCTGGTTGCGTTCGGCATCGAGGGCGAAGTCGATCATCATGATCGCATTCTTCTTGACGATACCGATCAGCAGCACGAGGCCGACAATGCCCATCACGCCCAGATCCTGACCGGCCACGACGAGGGCGAACAGCGCTCCCGCCCCGGCCGACGGGAGCGTAGAGAGTATCGTCATGGGGTGGATATAGCTTTCGTAGAGCACCCCGAGCACGATGTAGACGGTGACGATCGCCGCAAGGATCAGCCATAGTTCGTTGCCGAGTGAAGACTGGAAAGCACTCGCCGCGCCAAGAAAGGCAGTGGTGATCGTGTCGGGAACGCCGATGTCCTTTTCGGCGGCCTTGATCGAAGAGACCGCGCCCCCCAAAGCAACGCCCGGAGCGGTATCGAAGCCGATGTTCGCTGAGGGAAACTGGCCGACGTGATTGACCTGCAATGGCGCCGTCCGCGGCTGAATCGTGGCGATGGCGGAAAGCTGTGTCGAGCCGGAACCCGCGGTCGGCAGATAAAGCGTCCGCAGCGCTTCTGGACTTTGCAGGAGCGCAGGGTCGGCCTCCAGTATCACCCGCTCCTGACTAGCCTGGGTGAAGATTGTCGAAACGATCCGCTGGCCGAAAGCATAGTACAACGTGTCATCGACGGTCGCCGCCGTGACGCCCAATCGCGCGGCGGTGTCACGGTCGATATTCACGTAGGCCGACAAGCCGTCGTCCTGCAGGTCCGACCCGACGTTTCGGAGCTTCTCGTCAGCCCGAAGCCTTGAGACGAGCCTTTCCGACCATGTCCCGACGGTTTGGGTATCCGAGCCCTCCAGCGCGAACTGGTATTGCGTCTTTCCCGACGCGGCGTCGATTGTCAGGTCCTGTACGGGCCGAAGGTAAAGCGTGACGCCTGGCAGATCGCTTGCTTTGGCGCGTAATCGATCCAGGATACTCGTCACCGAAGAGCCGCGGTGACCGAATGGCTTGAGATTGATCAGTAGCCGCCCGTCGTTGAGTGTCGCATTCGTTCCATCGACGCCGATGAAGCCTGTCAGGCTCGCGACATCGGGATCGGACAGCAAGCGTCCAGCAAGATCGGATTGTATCTTGGCCATACCGCCAAACGACACGGACTGACCTGCTTCGACTACACCCTCGACCACGCCGGTATCCTGCGTTGGAAAGAGACCCTTCGGGATCAGGAGATATAGCAGGACAGTGATCGCGAGCGTGGTGAGCGCCACCAGCAAGGTCGCCGCCTGCCGATCAAGCACCCAGTTCAGCGCACGGTCATAACGCGCGATCACCCCGTCAATGACCTGCTTCGATCTGCGACCGAAGGCTGACTCCTCCACCGCATCGTGGGAACTGAGCCATCGGGCGGAGAGCGTCGGCACAAGCGTCAGTGAAACTATCGCCGAGATTATGATCGTCACCGAGAGGGTGATCGCAAACTCGCGAAACAGGCGTCCGACCACATCGCCCATGAACAACAAGGGAATCAGAACCGCGATCAATGACACCGTCAGTGAGATGATTGTGAAGCCGATCTGTTCCGCGCCCTTCAACGCGGCGGCCATCGGTGTCTCACCCGCCTCAAGGTAGCGCGAGATATTCTCGATCATAACAATCGCGTCATCTACGACAAAGCCAGTGGCGATGGTCATCGCCATCAACGTGAGATTGTTGAGGGAGAAATGCAGGATGTACATCGCGGCAAAGGCCCCCACCAATGACAGGGGAACCGCGACCGAGGCGATGAATGTCGCCGGGAGACTTCGCAGGAACAGAAAAATTACTGCAATGACCAGGGAAATGCTCAGCATCAGCTCAAATTCGACGTCATGAACGGAAGCCCGAATGCCCGTTGTGCGATCGGTTACCAGCGTCACATTCACCGATCTGGGAATGCCGGCCGTGAGTTGCGGCAGGGCCTGTTTTATCTTGTCGACCGTGGCGATTACGTTGGCGCCGGGTTGCCTCTGAATGTTCAGCAGAACCGCGGGCGTGACGCTATTGACGGCCCCGTAGATGGCGCCGAGACGGCTGTTTTCCGCTCCCTGCACGACCTTCGCGACATCACGAAGGCGGACTGGCGCGCCGCCGCGATAGGATATGATCTGAGTGCCGTAATCGGCGGGCGTAAGAAGCTGGTCGTTGGCGTCGATGGCGTACGCGCGCGTCGGTCCGTCAAAAGCGCCCTTGGCGCCGTTGGCATTTGCAGAGCCGATGGCAGTCGCCAGGTTGGCGAGTGTCAGGCCGTTCGCCGCCAACTGTCGGGTATTGGCCTGGATGCGCACCGCGGGTCGCTGACCGCCGCTGATTGAGACCAGACCGACGCCGCCTATCTGAGAGATCTTCTGCGCCAGCTGCTGGTCTGCGAGAGCCTCGACATCAGTGAGCGGCATCGTCTTCGATGTGAGGGCAATCGTCAGCACCGGTGCATCGGCGGGGTTCACCTTGGCGTAGATCGGCGGGGCCGGCAGGTCCGTCGGCAGCAGACTCGATGAGGCGTTGATCGCCGCCTGAACCTCCTGCTCGGCGATATCGAGCCCGAGGTCGAGGTTGAACTGCAAGGTGATCACCGAGGCGCCGCCCGAGCTGACCGACGACATCCGATTGAGGTCGGACATCTGTCCGAACTGCACCTCGAGAGGCGCCGTAACCGTGGTGGCCATCACCTCCGGACTCGCGCCGGAATAGAAGGTCTGAACCTGGATGGTCGGATAGTCGACTTCCGGCAATGCGGACAGCGCCAGGAAGTGAAATGCCACGAGGCCCGCGAGCAGAATCGCCGCCATCATGAGCGATGTCGCCACCGGGCGCACAATGAAGGGGCGCGATGGGTTCATGACGCGCTATACGCGGGCTTCCATTGGTCCCCGATCATTCGCCGTCCGCGCCACCGCCGTGCCGGTGGTGATGACCACCCGGGGGGCCGCCAAATGTCGGACGTTGGCCCGGCAGGACGATCTTCGCCCCGTCGCGCAATCGATCGCCCCCATCGGTGATGACTGTCTCTCCGACCCTGAGGCCCGAAATGATCGATACTGATTCTGGTGCGCCCGGACCCAGGGTGACAGGGCGAACCTTTACCGTGTGGTCGGGCTGGAGCACCCAGACAAAATCTCCCTGAGGTCCATGGCGAACAGCGGTCGTCGGCACCACCACCTGGTTCTCCAGTGTCTTCACCAGAAGCGAGACGTTGACGAACTGGTCCGGGAATAAAGCTCCAGCCCTGTTGGCAAACAGCGCCTTCGCCTTCACCGTTCCGGTGGTGGTGTCGATTACGTTGTCCAGAGTGGCCAACCTGCCTCGCGCCAGCATGACGCCCCCCGTTCGGTCGAGAGCGTCCACCGGCAGTCCGCTTCCGCCGTTGGAACTGTTCATTACCGCGGTGATGTCGTCTTCGGGGATAGAGAACACCACGCTCATCGGGTCGATCTGGGTGACAACGACAATTGGTGTGGAGGCGTTGGCGGCAATCTGATTGCCACGATCGATCTGTCGAAGCCCGACCCGGCCAGCGACCGGCGAAGTGATGCGAGTGAACGATAGATTGAGCCTGGCGTTGGCCAGGGAAGCCTGATCGGCGCTCACGGTCGCCTGCTCCTGCTTGACCAAGGCGTTCTGCGTGTCGACCTGTTGGCCCGCGATGGAATCCTGACTCTTCAGCAGGCGATATCGCGTCAGGTCGAGCTTCGCGTCATCAAGCAGGGCCTGATCGTGTTGCAGTTGAGCCTCTGCCTGATCGACGGCAACCTCGAACGGCCGGGGATCGATCCGCGCGAGGAGTTGCCCCTCGCGCACCATCTGTCCCTCCTTGAAGTTGACGCTGACCAGCATGCCAGAGACTCTTGAATTAACATTCACCGTGGCAATCGGCGTGACTGTGCCAAGGGCATCAAGGCGTATTGGGATGGCTCCCACCGTAGCCATGCTTACACCCACCGTGATGGGCGGCAGGCGGCCCCCCGAGCCGAAACCTGATCCCATCCCCGGTTCGTTTTTCGCACCCGCGCCTGATGATCCACCTTGGCCAACGCAATATGTCAATGCGACCGCAACCAACACGGCCAAACCAATCGCGATTGCTATCGACAGGAGGGTTCTCGGGGCAGACCCCTCGCGTGCCGCACTGCGTTTCGACGGCTCAGGCAGGGCGCTTTCTTCGATCATTCGCTATCCAGGCTCCGAGGCTTGCGCCTTTGATCACATGAGGCGTCCGATTCCGAATTTCGAATCTGACATCGGTACGGAAAATCCACCTCAGAATCCATCAAGAGATCAGACCAGTGCCCGATATCTGCTAAACAGTTGCGGTTGACGAGGCCGTAAGCCGAATTTGGGGCGTCATGAAAATATTGATCACTGGCGGTGGAGGGCAGGTAGCGCGGGCGCTTTCGGCGGCGGCCCCAGCCGAATGGTCCGTCTCCGCGCCGGCCAGAGCGGAACTGGATATCCTTGATCAGGGCGCACTTCGGGACCTGATGAAACGGTCGCGACCGGATGTGGTCATCAATACGGCAGCCTACACCGCAGTCGACCGCGCTGAAACGGAAGCGGGCCAGGCATGGCGGGTCAATCGGGATGGCGCGGCAAACATCGCTATCGCCGCCTCGGGATGTGGAGCGCGCGTCGTGCACCTTTCCACCGACTATGTCTTTGATGGCCGCTCGCATCGGCCCTATCGCCCGGATGATCAGACGAACCCTCTAAGCGTTTATGGCGCCTCGAAGCTCGCCGGTGAAAGGGCGGTTGCCGAAGCTGCTCCGGATGCTTTGATTGTCCGCACCTCGTGGGTCTATTCGGCGGGCCCGGCTAACTTTCTGGCCGCCATCCTGGCCAGGATGACCACCGGTATGGAAGTCAGGGTTGTCGATGACCAGATCGGTACGCCGACGTCCGCGGCATCCCTCGCCGGGGCGCTTTGGGACCTGATCGCGCGCAATGCCAGCGGGGTTTTTCACTACACCGATGCGGGAGTCGCTTCGTGGTATGACTTTGCCTGCGCGATCGGAGACGAGGTCGCTGCCCGCGGCATCATTAATGGCAGGCCGAGTGTGGCGCCGATCCCCTCGCATGAGCGGCCGAGCGCCGCCGCGCGACCCGCCTACAGCGTGCTCGACAAGTCTGAAACGTGGCGACTTCTGGGTGGTCCTTCACCACACTGGCGCCAGGCGCTGCACGGGGTGTTTCTGCACCTGACGACATAACCATCCAGCCTGCCGCAGGCTTGGCGAGGTATCAACGGATGACCTTTGGACGCAAGCCAAGGATCCTTAACGTAGGCCTCGTGGGGCCTTGGCGAGGCGACCTCGCCAATCATCGTGTCCGGGTGTTTTGGCTCATCGATTCCCAGGAAGCTACGGCCCGATTTGACCTGTTGTTGGTGACCTTTGAGGGAGAGCTTCCGGCCGAATGGGCCGCCGCCTTGCAGCGTGCGCTTACCGCTGGCACGCGTGTCCGCCATGTCGGTGAATACGTTGAGTCGGAGCGCCAGCGCCTGACTCGTACGCGGTTCACCAGTTCGGACGGCGAGCGCGCGCGCAGTCGGGTGAACCGACAACGCAAGGCGGCTTTGGAAAGGATCGTGATCATAGTTTCGTTGCCCATCAGCCTGCTGATCGGCATGGCCATTGCCGCCGCCATACTTCTTCTGATGGGGCGGCCGATTCTATTCAGGCAAACCCGGGTTGGACGTGATGGCATCGGCTTTGAGATGGCGAAATTTCGTACAATGATCAATCCGACCGTCGGCGGTCAGGTGACACTGATCGATGATCCGAGAGTCACGCCACTCGGCAGGCTCCTTCGTCGGTACCATGCCGATGAATTGCCTCAACTGATGAATGTCATGATGGGCCATATGAGCCTTGTTGGCCCTCGCCCCGAGCAACCTGGGCTAACGAAAAGCTATACGCTGTTGGCCCCCGCGTTTGCGTTCCGAGTGCTTGTTCCGCCCGGGATGACGGGCTTGGCTCAGATACAGTCGGGTTACGCCAGCGATTTTCTGGAGCCCGAATTAAAACTTGAGCATGATCTTTACTACATAAAGAATCAATCAATTCTTTTCGACGCGATCATACTCGCACGGACGGCGCTATTCCTGATTTGTGGCAATGAAGGCCGTTAAAGGTGGCTGGTTTGAAGCAGGCATTTACATTATAAGTCAACGCTAGTCGACAATTGAGGCATAAATCAAACTCTTCAGTTGGCCCCTGAAATTGAAAGTGCCGGAGGGCATCAACTGAGTCATGAAGACGACTGATAGTTCCTCTTCAGGGTCCACCCAAAATATCGTGGACGCCGCGCCACCCCAGTAGAAATCACCTCGGCCGATTCCGCCATTGCGGACCTCGTCAAGTGTACTTGCAAAGCCGAGGCCAAATCCAACGCCGTCGTAGGTCGTCTCGGTAAAGCCACCGACGGCCATTTTCGTAAGCTCTTGCCCGTCCTTGAGATGATTTCGATGCATCAGTGAGAGCGTGCGGGGTCCAAGGATCCGCGCGCCGTCGAGTTCACCACCGCGCCGCAACATTTCGCAAAAGCGGAGGTAGTCCGCGGTCGTCGAAACCATTCCACCACCACCGGAGAAGAAAATCGGCTCCTTGAGGTAGCCGCTCGTTTCGGGCGAGTCGAACAGTTGGAGCGACTTGTCAGGCGCTCTCGAATAATTTGCGCACAACCGAGCGGCCTTTTCGGGAGGCACGAAAAAGGCCGTGTCCTTCATTCCGAGAGGCTCAAATATTTCCTGCGTCAGGAATCGGTCAAATCGCTGGCCACTGATGCGCTCGACGAGGGCTCCGCAGACATCGGTGGCATAGGAGTACATCCACCGCTCACCGGGATGGTACAGCAGGGGAACGTGCGCGAGCTTTTCCATGAAGCTTGAGAGGGTTTCGCCGTCGTTCCGACGGACGCCCGCCTCCAGATAGGCTTCGTCGAGCTCCGGGGTAATGCTGGGAGAACCCAATGACACGAGTGCCGCGCCATATGTCAGGCCGCCGGTATGGCAGAGCATATCGCGGATGGAGGGCGCGCGCCGTGGCGGCTCGGTAACCATGTTTGAGCCGGACCCGGAGAGCCAAACGCGTTGCTGCTTCCAGGAAGGAAAAAACCGGCTGACCGGATCATTCAACTGAAAATAGCCACGCTCGAACAACATCATCAACGCCACGGACGTGATTGGCTTGCTCATGGAGTAGATGCGAAAGATAGCGTCGTCGGCCATCTTTCGATTCTTTTCGCGATCCATGAGGCCCATCGACCTGAAATAGGCTAGACGCCCGCGGCGCGAAATGGCCACCTGACATCCGCTAATCTTGCCTGGAGTGATGTAGTTACGTTCGAGGTGGTCGGTTACGCGTTCAAGCCGTGCGATCGAGAGACCGCCAGAATCAGGGGCGTGCTCCATTAATGGCCTCCCGCCTGCACTGCAGTTTTGCTCACAGGCGCGTTGATATCCCAAATGGCTTTCCATGTGCCATCGGTCTGGGGCTTGTACACAGTCACATAGTTCCCTTTTTCGGTCACAACTTCCTGCGTGCGCGAATCCGTCGCAGTCTGCGTATAGGCGCCGCGGGCCACGGCCAGATCGCCCGACGCCGCTACGTCTACCTTGTCACTGGAAAATGATAGCGTGAACGCTTTGTCTTCAAGCGCGCCCTGCACGTTCGCCCTTATCGCGGCAATGCCGACCAAAGGCGGAGCGCCGGGCGCCATCATTGTTGCATTCGCCGCATAATGGTTCGAAAGCGCGGTTGCGTCACCGCTTTTCCAATCGCTGTTCCAGTGCACCTCATCCGTCTTGATCGCGTCGACGATCCTGGCCGGGTCCGCGGAAGCGGGAGCCGAAGGCCCTTTTGCCTGGCAGGCAAAAAGCAGAAGCGCCGAACAGGCGGACATTAGCATCGGCGCGCACTTCATTTGCTGCTCCCAGACTGGCGAAGCCGACCATCGCCGTCCGGGCGCCGATGCGTCAAGCGCGGTAAGGCAAAACAGACGAAATGTGATGCACCTTGGGGCAGAGCGCTACATAGAAGATGGCGCCTGTCGACAGGCCGTGCCTCGACAATATAAAGGCGGGGTCAGAACGCCTGTTGCCGAAACAGGGGTCACTTTGGGTTGAATGAGGTAGAATTTGGCCGGCTCTCCGCCAAAGCAGGGGTTATATGATCCGCGCAACGAGCATGACTCGTGCGGCGTAGGCTTTGTTGCAAATATCAAGGGCAGAAAGTCGCACGAAGTCGTCGCCCGCGGCCTGGAAATTCTGGTCAATCTCGATCACCGCGGGGCGGTCGGGGCGGACCCGCTTGTTGGCGATGGCGCAGGATGTCTCATTCAGATTCCCGACGCCCTTATCCGCGGATGGGCCAATGACGCCGGGGTCGATCTCCCCGCGCCTGGTGACTACGCCATTGCCATGTGTTTCCTGCCGAAGGACCGCGACACGCGGGACTTGGCGATTGGTCAGTTCGAACATTTCATTCGGGTTGAAGGGCAACGTCTGATCGGCTGGCGCGATGTCCCCGTAAATACAGACGGGCTTGGACATGCTGTCCTGGAACAGATGCCGGTCATTCGACAGGCGATCGTTGCCCGTGGATCGGGAACGGCCGACCAAGATGCCTTCGAGCGGAAAATCCTGACGATCCGTAAGCAGACCCAGAATCCGCTCGAGCAACTGGCGGCAAAGTATGGCGCGCCATCCCTGACCGACTTCTACATGCCATCGTTTTCAAGTCGGACGGTTGTCTACAAGGGGTTGCTGCTCGCGCCCCAGGTCGGTACGTTCTACGAGGATTTGCTGAACCCGGTCACGGAATCCGCTCTGGCTCTGGTCCATCAACGGTTCTCCACGAACACCTTCCCATCATGGCGACTGGCTCACCCCTATCGATTCATCGCCCATAATGGTGAAATCAACACCGTCCGTGGCAATGTGAACTGGATGAACGCCCGGCGGAGAACGCTGGAATCCGAACTGCTCGGGCCGGATCTGGACAAGATGTGGCCGCTCATTCCGCACGGCCAGTCTGACACTGCTTCGCTGGACAACGCGCTCGAATTGCTGGTGGCCGGGGGATACCCGTTGGCGCACGCAGTGATGATGCTCATTCCGGAGGCCTGGTCCGGCAATGCGCTGATGGATCCGGCGCGGAAGGCATTCTACGAGTATCACGCAGCGCTGATGGAGCCGTGGGACGGGCCCGCGGCGATCGCCTTTACGGACGGGAGGCAGATCGGCGCCACGCTCGATCGAAACGGATTGCGGCCAGCCAGATTCGTCGTCACCGACCAGGATCACGTGATCATGGCGTCGGAAGTCGGTGTTCTTGATATCCCCGAAGAACGCATCGTCAGAAAGTGGCGTCTGCAGCCGGGCAAGATGCTGCTGATCGACATGGAGCAGGGGCGGATCATCGAGGATGAGGAGATAAAGCGCACGTTGAGCGCCGCCGCGCCCTACGGCGATTGGTTGAACCAGACACAGGTGAAGCTCGAGGAACTGCCGGACCCGCCGTTGTGGGAACCGGCCGGAAGGAACGAACCCGGCGATCTGCTCGATCGCCAGCAGGCATTCGGGTACACCCAGGAAGATATCGCATTCTTCCTTGAGCCAATGGGCAAGACCGGGGACGATCCGATCGGGTCGATGGGCACCGACACTCCCCTGGCCGTCCTCTCCAAGCGGTCAAAACTTCTCTACGACTATTTCCAACAGAACTTTGCCCAGGTCACCAACCCGCCGATTGATCCGATCCGCGAGGAATTGGTCATGAGTCTGGTTTCCATGATTGGGCCAAGGCCCAACCTGTTTGGGCGTCAGGCCGGCTCGCACAAACGCCTCGAGGTTGCCCAACCGGTACTGACCAACGGAGACCTGGAGAAGATTCGGGCGATCTCCGAACTGCTTGACGGTGCGTTCCGAACAGCCACTCTTGATGCCACCTGGGCTGCGGAAGAAGGTGTGGCAGGGCTCGAA
The DNA here is from genome assembly GCA_025352165.1 of Caulobacteraceae bacterium. Taxonomy (GTDB): domain Bacteria; phylum Pseudomonadota; class Alphaproteobacteria; order Caulobacterales; family Caulobacteraceae; genus Acaudatibacter. The sequence goes on from JANXTX010000202.1 coordinate 20,848, forward strand.
AGAGCTTTAGATCGACTTTGCGCCGAAGCGACAGATCAGGTCCTGGCGGACATGAACATCCTGATCATATCGGATCGGGCAGCCAGCGCGGAGCGCATACCAATTCCCGCGGCGTTGGCTACCGCGGCCGTTCATCACAGGTTGATCCGTCAGGGTCTGCGCATGCAGACGGGCCTTGTTGTCGAAACGGGCGAGGCGCGCGAGGTACATCATTTCTGCGTGCTTGCCGGCTATGGCGCCGAGGCGGTCAATCCGTACCTCACGTTCGAGACACTCGAACACTTGCGTGTCACCGGCAAATGGTCGGAAGGCGCTGACGCGGTTGCAACGAAATACGTGAAGGCGGTGAGCAAGGGCATCCTGAAGGTGATGTCCAAGATGGGGATTTCGACCTACCAGTCTTATTGCGGAGCACAAATCTTCGACGCCGTCGGGCTGTCCAGCGATTTCGTTGAGCGGTATTTTACCGGAACGGCCAGCGTCATTGAGGGAATAGGCCTGCCGCAGGTCGCCGAGGAATGCGTCCGCCGCCACCGCGACGCGTATGGTGATGCACCGATCTATCGGAACATGCTTGATGTCGGCGGGATCTACGCATTTCGACTTCGGGGTGAGGATCACGCCTGGACATCATCGTCCATTGCGAGCCTGCAGCATGCCGTCCGCGGCGATATTTCCGAGGAATACAAAGCCTTCGCCGCGGAGATCAACGACCAGAGCAAGCGCCTTCTGACGCTTCGAGGCCTGATGTCGTTCAAGTTTGCCGATTCAGCTCTGCCGCTGACGGAGGTCGAGCCGGCTTCCGAGATCGTCAAGCGGTTCGCAACCGGGGCCATGAGTTTTGGCTCCATCAGCCGGGAAGCACACACGACGCTTGCCGTCGCGATGAACCGGATTGGCGGGCGCTCAAATACCGGGGAAGGCGGAGAGGAGGCCGATCGGTTCGTTCGACAGCCAAACGGGGACTCGATGCGGTCCGCGATCAAACAGGTTGCTTCCGGACGTTTCGGCGTCACGGCTGAATACCTGGTCAATGCCGACGATATCCAGATCAAGATGGCACAGGGCGCAAAGCCCGGCGAAGGCGGGCAGTTGCCGGGCCATAAGGTGGACAAGAATATCGCCCGGGTCCGTCATGCGACGCCGGGCGTAGGCCTCATTTCACCCCCTCCGCACCACGATATCTATTCAATCGAGGACCTGAAACAGCTCATCCACGACCTCAAGAATGTGAACCCGTCGGCTCGGATATCGGTGAAACTGGTTTCCGAGGTGGGAGTCGGCACCGTAGCCGCCGGCGTTGCGAAGTGCCGGGCGGATCACATCACGATTTCGGGGTTTGAAGGCGGCACGGGCGCGAGCCCTCTGACATCGCTGACCCACGCTGGCTCTCCTTGGGAGATCGGTCTGGCCGAGACGCAACAGACCCTGCGTCTCAATGGCCTTCGCAGCCGTGTTGCAGTCCAGGTTGACGGTGGCTTGCGCACCGGCCGGGATGTCGCCGTGGGAGCGTTACTGGGGGCAGACGAATTCGGCTTTGCCACCGCCCCGCTTGTCGCCTCCGGCTGCGTGATGATGAGGAAGTGCCATCTGAACACCTGCCCGGTCGGGGTCGCAACCCAGGACCCGGTGCTCAGGGCGCGCTTCACGGGCATGCCGGAACACGTGATCCGCTACTTCTTCTTTGTCGCCGAGGAGCTGCGGGAGATCATGGCGCGGCTTGGCTTCCGCACATTGCAGGAGATGATCGGCCGGGTCGACAAGCTCGACGTCAGCGGCGCCGTCGATCACTGGAAGGCGCAAAATATCGATCTCGGCCGGGTCCTGTGTGATGTGTCCAGCGGCGATGCGGACGCACGCTGGAACTCGGAACGCCAGGACCACGGACTTGAGCGCGCCCTTGATCACCAGATCATCGCCGGCGCCGCGACCGCGCTGGGCGGAGAAGGCGCCGTGCAACTGGCATTCCCGATTCGGAACCTCAACCGTACCGTGGGGGCCATGCTTTCCGGAGAGGTTGCCCGCCGACATGGTCATACCGGCCTGGCCGACAATTCAATTTCCGTGCGTTTTGACGGCACCGCCGGCCAGAGCTTTGGCGCCTTCCTGGCGCGTGGAATAACCCTTGAACTCGTCGGTGACGCCAATGACTACGTTGGCAAGGGGCTCTCGGGTGGCCGCATCATCGTGCGTCAGCCACCGCAAGCCACCCGAGATCCAACTACCAATATCATAGTGGGCAACACGGTTCTCTATGGCGCAATTGCAGGCGAGGCTTATTTCCAGGGCGTCGCCGGTGAGCGGTTTGCCGTGCGGAACTCGGGCGCCGCGGCCGTGGTCGAAGGACTCGGCGACCATGGCTGTGAGTATATGACTGGCGGCGTCATCGTCGTTCTAGGAGAGACCGGCCGTAACTTCGCGGCCGGCATGTCTGGCGGTATCGCCTATATCTATGATCCGCACGGCCGCTTCGCGTCTCTCTGCAATACGTCGATGGTGAATCTGTCGCCCGTGTCTTCAGGCGCGCCGCAGGACCGTGACGATGATCGGCCACAGCTCTGGGCTCCCAGCGTCGAGAATTCCGGGATGGGGGACCCGCTCTCCTTTGATGCGGCTCGGTTGCGGATTCTGATTGAACGGCATCACCGATACACGGGCAGCAAACGCGCGGAAGAACTGCTCGCCGATTGGGAACTGACGTTGGCGAAGTTTGTGAAGGTCACGCCGAAGGACTACCGGCGTGCGTTGTTGGAACTGGCGGCGGAACGCGCCGCCGCGACAGCCGTCGCCGCGGAGTAAGCGCCAGATGGGAAAGCCTACAGGATTCCTGGAAATCGACAGACGCGAACGCGGCTATGAGCCGACCGACGCCAGACTACGCAATTGGAGAGAGTTCGTGCGGCCGCTGCCCGACAGCGAAGTCGAACGTCAGGCAGCACGATGCATGTCGTGCGGCATTCCGTTTTGCCATACCGGTTGCCCGGTCAACAACCTGATCCCCGACTGGAATGATCTGGTTTACCGGGATCAATGGCGGACTGCGCTGGAAACCCTGCACTCGACGAATAATTTCCCCGAGTTCACCGGGCGGGTGTGTCCGGCGCCCTGCGAAGCGGCCTGCACGCTGAACATTGGCGACAACCCCGTGACGATAAAGACGATCGAGTGTCAGATCGTTGACCGTGGGTGGGAGGAGGGCTGGATCGCTCCATTGCCTTCCGCGCAGTCCACGGGGCGCCGCGTGGCGATAGTGGGGTCGGGCCCGGCGGGTCTCGCCTGCGCTCAGCAGCTTGCCCGGGCAGGTCATTCCGTCACGGTTTTCGAGAAGAACGATCGAATTGGCGGCCTACTCCGCTACGGAATTCCCGACTTCAAAATGGAAAAGGCGTTGATCGACCGGCGGATCGCGCAGATGGAGGCCGAGGGGGTCTCGTTCAGAACCAACGCACATGTCGGAGTTAACATTTCTCTGGATGCGCTCGTTGGAGGGTATGACGCCGTGGTGCTGAGCGGTGGGGCGGAGCAGCCCCGCGATCTTCCGCTTCCAGCCCACCAGTTGACCGGAATCCACTTCGCGATGGAATTCCTCACCCAACAAAACAAACGTGTGGCTGGTGACGCGGAAGATGTTGCGGCGTCGAGCGGGACGATCAGCGCAGCCGGTAAACATGTTGTCGTGATCGGCGGTGGGGACACTGGGTCGGACTGCATTGGCACTTCCAATCGCCAGGGCGCGGCCAGCGTTACGCAGCTTGAGATCATGCCGGCGCCGCCCGAGCGAGAAAACAAGGCGCTGACGTGGCCGAACTGGCCCCTGAAGATGCGGACCTCATCGTCGCAGGAAGAGGGCTGCGAAAGGGAATTCGCGGTGACAACCCGACGGGCGCTGGGCGAAAATGGCCGCATCCAATCCCTGGAGTGCGCAAGGCTGGAGTGGAAACCAGGATCGGATGGCCGATTCACGATGGTAGAAGTGCCCGACAGCGAATTTCAGCTGAAGGCCGATCTGGTCCTACTGGCAATGGGCTTCATCGGGCCAAAGCGTGAAGGGTTTATAGAGCAGTGCGGCGTCAGACTTGATGCGCGCGGCAACGTGGCGGCCAACGTCGAGGACTACCAGACGTCCCAGGCCAAGGTGTTCTCGTGCGGCGATATGCGCCGGGGGCAGTCCCTGGTCGTTTGGGCGATCCGCGAGGGCCGACAATGCGCACGCGGCGTAGATGGATACCTGATGGGCAGAAGCGGGCTTCCCCGCTAACCCGAACCAGTGTTCATCAGAACGGTCAGGCGTTGGCCCGTAGGCGCCTCGGGTTGCGCGCTCTCAGATCGCGAAGAATTTCATGCGCGGCGTTATGGCCGGGCGCGCCGGTAACTCCGCCTCCAGGGTGGGTCCCCGAGCCGCACATATACAAGCCACGCACTGGCGACCGATAGTCACCGTGCCCGAGCGCTGGCCGGGCGCTGTACAGCTGGTCGAGGGAAAGGGCGCCATGAAAGATGTCGCCGCCCGTGAGAGCCAGTTTACGCTCCAGATCGAGCGGTGAAAGGATCATGCGCCCTAGCACGGCCCCTTTAAAGTTCGGGGCGTACTGCGTCATTGTGTCGATGATCAGGTCAGCGACTACTTCCCGATGATCGTCCCACGACGCGCCGTTGGGAAGCGCCGGTGAGAATTGCTGGCAGAACAGACTGGCGACGTGCTGACCAGGAGGCGCCAGCGAATCGTCGAGCACGCTGGGGATATGCATTTCTATGGCAGGCGCGCGCGCCCAACCATGCTGGCGGGCGTCCATGTAAGCCTGATCCAGGTAACCCAGGGATGGAGCGATGATGATGCTCGCGCCATGCTGTTCGGCCAATCCATGGCTTGGCAGGCAGGAGAAACTGGGCAACTCGGAGAGCGCAACGTTCATGCGGAACGTCCCCGATCCACACTTCCAGGCGTCCATCCGGTCCTTGAAGGGCTGAGGAAGGTGTTCGGGAGCCACCAGTCTGTTGAACAGGAGTTTCGGGTTCAGGTTCGACACAACCAGCCTGGACTCGATGTCATCGCCATTTTCCAGGACGACGCCCTTTGCGCGTCCCCCGAATATGGCAATTTCCCGCACCGGAGCATCGGTCGAGATTTCGACGCCCTGTTCAACGCAGGCCGCCGCCATGGCCTGTGTGATGGAACCCATGCCGCCGATCGCGTGGCCCCAGGCCCCCTTAATTCCGTTCACCTCGCCGAATACGTGATGGATCAATACGTACGCGGAACCGGGAGTATAGGGGCTGGCGTAATTGCCGATCGTTGCATCGAAGCCGAGCAGACCTTTGAGTGCATCGGTCTCGAACCAGTTGTCCAGCATGTCGCCGGCGCTCTTGCCGAACAAATCCAGCAGGTCGGCCTGCCCCTGGAGGCCCATTGCGCGAACCCGGTTCGCCAGTCCAAGTCCGGTCAACAGGTCGCGCGGTGACGCGCTGACGTTATAGGGAGTCTGCAAAAGGATATCGCGTAGCAGATCCACCACGCCATCTAGTCGCTGATGGAATCCCTGCAGGCGCTCGGCATCTTTCGTGGACCAGCGAGCGACTTCGCGATGCGCCCTGGCCGGGTCGCGATCAAGGATCAGATAGCGAGAGTCGTCGACAGGCGCGAAGTAGGACAGAGGCCGGATAACGACCTTCAGACCATGTCGCTCCAACTCCATGTCGCGGATGACTTTGGGATTGAGCAGGCTGACCGAGTAACTCGCGACCGAATTGCGGAAACCCGGATGGAATTCCTCGGTGATCGCGGCCCCGCCGACGACACCGCGGCGCTCAAGGACCCGCACCTTGTAGCCCGCTCTGGCCAAATAGAAGGCGCACGCCAGGCCATTGTGCCCACCCCCGACTATGATCGCGTCATACGTCATACGCGCGCCAGCTCGCCAAGATAGCGATCGGTGTAGGCGCGAGTTCCGGGTTCCATCAGCGAGTACGGCCCCGGACGATAGGTTCTGGATCGAACGCCATCCTGATTCATCTCGATGATCCTTTTATCCGCGATGCTTGTCACATCCCAAAGCCACGTGAGGCTTTCGGTATCGTAGTCGCGGCCTTCCACTGCATCTCCTCGTACCAGCCAGATGACCTCCATTTCCGTGCGCGAGGCGCTGAGTGGAATGAAACGATAGATCACGCCGTGGTCGGGATAGGCGAGAAATGCGCTGAGAAAGCCAACCTCGGCGAAAAGGCAGCCACCCGCATCTGGTCCTCGGATATTCATCGGTGGAGCCACGAGTCGCCCATCGCGGCTGCCAGTCTGGCTTCTTTCCACAAGCGGAGAGAAGATCAGTCTGGTAACCTCCTTCCCATCCGGCTCAGCGCCCCAAAGCTCGAGATCGCTGTCGGACCGATTATCCCGCGCCTTTGGCCGGGCAAGCAGATGGTGAACGGAAAATTCAGGGTGGGCTACGGCGCAATGGTAGCACTCGTGGTAATTTTCCAGCGCCAGCTTCCAGTTGGCGTCGACCGCGTAGGTCTTTCGGCAGGCTACCTTGGCCGCGCCCCAAGCATAGCGGTCGCCAAGAACATCCAGTGCGGCTCGCGCACCGTCGAGGGAGGGGGGATCGTCACCATAGCTAATCAGGATCAGCCCGCCGATGACCGCAACCGGCAACGGCTTGAGGCCGTAAGCGGATTCGTCAAATCCGGGGGGCATCTCGCGCGCCGCCCGTAGCCGCCCGTCAAGATCGTAGGACCAGGCATGATAGGGACAGGTGAACGTGGCGACCGTCCCTGTCGGGTTCACGCACAACCGGGACCCTCGATGTCGGCAAACATTGTTCAGGGCCGTGACCTTGCCGCCCCCTCCCCGAACTATAATCGCGGACTCATTGCCCAGTCTTGTGACGAAATAGTCGCCTTGCGACGGAATCTCACTGACATGTCCAACGTAGGTCCAACGACCGAGCAGTAGGTCCACGTCGCGCGCAAATATGCTTTCGTCGATGTAGAACGCCTGGTCCAGCGAGTGGCCGGGCAAATGCGCCGCTATCAGGTCCTCGATCGTCATGAGCGTTCCAGGGGCTCCAGAAATCTCACCGTGCGTCCGAGCGCCGGCGCGCATGCCTGCTTCTCTTCCATGGCGCCATTGGCCAGGATGCGGTCAGCTTGGTTAACGACCTCGCCCCCATCAACGACGATGTCAAAGGTTGCGAGCATTGGCTGCTTTCAATTGCGTATCAGCGATCAGCGATCTGGCGGCGGTCAGAACGGTCGATGCTGACAACTCCATCATATGGCAAATGGCCTGATCAAGGTGCGGGTCCAGGGCTTTGATTTCCGAATATGTACGCGCGCCTCGGACGGTACGGCAGTCTGTTCCCCATGGCCGGTAGTGGGTTTCATCGGACGGGCCGAACAAGCCAAGCGTCGGCGCACCCGCGGCGGCGGCCATGTGCATCAAGCCAGAGTCGGCGCCTATGAACAATCGCGCTCGCTTGAGGCATGCGAACGAGACCAGCAGGTCCTCATGTCCCACGAGATCGATGCAACGGTAGCGAGGCACCGCCGCTTTCACCGCGGCGGCGGCGACCTGATCATCAGGCCCACCGAGGACCATGAGTCGTCCACCATCCATGGGCCCGCCTGGGCCGAGCAACATTCGGGCGACCATTGCATAGCGTTCGGAGGGCCAGGTCTTGCCCACCCAGTTTGCCGCTGGCGCGATCGCCAGGATCGGAGATTCGCCCGCCGTCAATCGATCAGCTCGGGCCTCGATCTCATCGCTTGTGAACAGGAACGGCGACGGCGGCTGGTCTTCCAGCTTTAGGAGGCGCGCTGCTTCGACGACCTTGTGTTCGCCTGCGGGCCCCTTTGCATGGACAGCGCGGCGTACCGGGCGCAGCACGCTTGCAAGCGCCGAACCCCTGAGATCGACCACGAGGCCCCAATGACGCCCGTGTACCCGACGCCACAGTTCCAGCCAATGGATGCCCATCGGCCGCTTTTGCATTGCGATGATAGCTTCCAATCCGGGGATTTGCGCGAATAGCGGAGCTGTCAGCTCGCTGGCGACAATCGTAAACCGCGCGCCCGGGATCTGGTCGACAAGTGTCCTGATCAAGCCGGACGCCAGGACCGCGTCGCCGATGCGGCTCGCGGTGATGAACAGGATCGGAAAGTGTTTCGCCGCCATCGTGGGGACTCTATAGGGGTATGGCCTCTGGTGCTCCAGAGATACCGGGGTCATATGGGCGCAATGACCTCCTCACTGTTCTATGCGGAATTGCCTGGTCGCGCTGTACTCTCGGTGCGCGGACCCGATTGGCGCCAGTTTCTCCAGGGTCTGGTCACTCAGGACGTCGAGGGCCTCGCCCAGGGACAACTGCGGTTCGCCGCCCTGTTGAGTCCCCAGGGCAAAGTGCTGTTCGATCTTTTTCTGGTGGGAACGGAACACGGTTGCCTGATCGAATGTTCCGCCGACCGCGGAGCCGATCTGGCGCGAAAGCTGATGATGTACAGGCTTCGTGCAAAGGTAGAAATTGAGACAGCCGACTTGGCGGTGGCGGCGATCTGGGGTGCGAACACCCCGACAACGGCAATGATCGATCCGCGCCTGGCTGATCTGGGCTGCAGAGCCTACGGGACACCGCCCCCGCCGGGAGCAACGCTGGAAGGCGAGGACGCCTTCAGCGAGCATTGCATGAGGCTCGGGGTTCCCGGCGCCGAGGACTGGGGATATGATGAATCCTACCCGATAGAGGCGAATTTCGATCTTCTTGGCGGGATAGATTTCAAGAAGGGCTGTTTTGTCGGGCAGGAGACAACCTCGAGGATGAAGCGGCGCGGAACGATCAAGAGCCGCATGGTTCCGGTCGTCTTTGACGGGCCCGCCCCCGCCAGCGGCACGGAGTTGCTTGCCGGGGAATTACGGGCTGGATTCACGCGATCAGCGATTGCCGGAAGGGCGATGGCATTGCTCCGACTCGATCGACTGGAAGCTGGCGCCCTGACGATGCCTGACGGTCGCGAGTGGAACGTTGCCTGGCCGCCCTGGCTCCGATCCCAGATTGCCGACTAGGCTCGCCAGCGGTCGCAGGGCCACTCATAGCCACTGGCGCCGCCGTCTTGCCCGAGTTGCGCGAGCACATACGCTAAGATCCGGCTGCTTTCGAATAGCGTCCAGGTTCGCTTCCATCCGCTCGCCGCCATCGCCCTGGCTGCCTGATCGTCGGCAAGCATCCACCGCAGTTGGAATAGGAGATTGTCCCAGTCGTCATAGAATGCCGCTTCGTTCGCTCCGTAAAACCGATCGAAGCCCGATCGCCGGTCGAGCAGGACTGCCTGGCCCCAGCCGAACATGTGAGCCATGCGATCGGATGCGTAGAGGGGCAGGGTTGAGCGCCGCGACAAACACCAGCCAATCCGCGCGGATTGGAGGGCCTCGAAATATCGGTATCCACCCGCTTCCGGATCACCGGCTATGCCAGGGTGGTTCAACCGGACGGATGGAACGGCCAGCTTCAGTCGTCCAACGGCAACTGAAGGCGGAAGTTTTTCGACGCCGATCTCGCGGGGCCTGTCATCGTGGGCGGGAAACAGAAGGTCGTAGGCCGGCGACTCGTTCTCGAATGCTCGCCCGGTTTCGACAGACGGATCGACAGGGTTTGGCAGGAACGCCGCGAACCCAGATGCGCTGGCATAGCGTCCCAGCCCCGGATCGGCCGTGGATACGAAAAGGGCGTCAGCGAAACCGTTGCGTTGCGAGAGTCGACGCTGGTTCTTCGGCGTATCAATCGGGTCAATATTTATTTCGGCGATCAAAACACCCGGCGCGAGCCGCCTGGCTTCCTGCAGTGACGAATTGGAAATCTGATCGGCAAAATGGAGCAGGATCAGATCGGGCCTGAGTTCATCCACGCATTGCAGGAACCGACGGTTGGCCCACCCGCGACCCAAACCGCGCAGGCGCAGAGGCGAGCTCATTCGCGCAACCGCTCGATCCGAAAACTCCACGACCAGATGATTGGCCCTTGTGCCGGCAAGGGTGAACTTGCGGCAGATATCGAACAGAGACAGTCTGGCGGAGTGACGCTCGGCGCCGGTCATCCAGTTGAAATCGGCGACGTTTAAAATTCGCATGCACAGTTAGGGGAGCGATCAGTCTTGGGCGTCAAGGTCTACGAAACAGATGGAGGGCGTTGCGGGTGGGCAAACCCGGCCGACGACCTCTACGTCGCTTACCATGACGTGGAATGGGGCGTCCCGGAATATGATTCCCGCGCGCTGTGGGAAAAGCTCGTTCTTGACGGCTTTCAGGCCGGTCTATCCTGGATCACCATCCTCAGAAAGAGGGAAGCCTTTCGGTCCGCGTTTCGGGACTTCGATCCAGATATAGTGTCGCGTTTCGGGGAGCAGGATCGGGCGCGTCTGATGTCCGATGCCGGCATAGTGCGATCTGGCGCGAAGATCGATGCGGCAATCAGCGGCGCGCAAATCTATCTCGACATGCGGGAACGTGGCGAGGATTTCGCCGAATTCCTCTGGGATTTCACGGACGGCCGGGTGATCCACAATGAGTGGAAGCATATTGGTGAGGTGCCGGCCCAGACCGAGCTGGCGGGGCGGGTCGCAAAATCCCTGAAGGCCAAAGGCTTCAAGTTCTGCGGACCGGTCATCGTGTACGCCTTCATGCAGGCTGTCGGCATGGTCAACGATCACCTGACCTGCTGTTTCCGTCACTCACAGGTGGCGGCGCTGGAACGGCGCTAGTGGTTGATCCGGCAAGTTTGCACTGCGGAGTGGATGAGGCCGGCAGGGGGCCTTGGGCCGGGCCTGTCTACGCCGCCGCCGTCATCCTGCCATCCAACGTGATCCTTCCAGGACTCAACGACTCCAAGAAGCTGACCGCTCGGCAACGCGAAGACCTGGAACCGGCAATCAAGGCAGGCGCAGTAGAATGGAGCGTTGCGTTGGCGACCGTCGACGAAATCGACCGATACAATATCCTTCAGGCCACCGGGCTCGCAATGCGACGCGCGATTGAGGCCCTCGGTGTGTTGCCTACCCTCGCAATCGTCGATGGCAACTACGCGTTCTCCCTGCCGTGCCCGGTAAAGACGGTGGTGGGCGGAGACGGGTCGATTGCCGCAATATCGGCGGCATCAATTCTCGCGAAGACCGCCCGAGACAGGCTGATGCAGGAAATGGAGAGTCTATACCCCGGCTACGGCTTTGACCGACATAAGGGTTATGGAGTGAGGGTTCATGCGGAAGCGCTCCGGACTCTTGGCCCGTGCGCAATTCACCGGAAATCCTTTGCGCCGGTGCGAGCGGCCATCGCCGCCGGTGTTGATCGACGGATTCAACATTGACCCGTTTGCCGGAACGCTAAAATCTGTCCGACATGTCCCGTGGATCGCAGGTAGCCCGCGCCCTGAAGATACAAGCAGTGGCCTGCACCGCTTTCGGATCTCCGTTCTCAGGGGCCCTCATGCAAAGCGCCGGTGAGGACGTTGAGGCAGGCGGACCAACCGTCGCTCTGATGGCGCAATGGGCGGACGCTTCCGCGCGCTCGCTCATGACGGATGCGGTTCCGGTTCGCCTGCTCGGTGCGCTACACGATTGCGTTCTTAGCGGCGATGCGCCCTCGCTGGCCGCCGCCTATCCCGCTGAAGGTCGATCAGGCGATACCGAAGCGGCCTGGCGCGAAGCGAGGAAACTGATCGAGGCTGTTCCTGACCGGCTGATCGACTTCATGGGCCACGAACCCCAGACCAACGAGGTTCGGCGTTCCGCGTGCTTGATAGGCGGTTTCCTGACGGTGGCGAAGGAAACAGGACTTCCGCTGCGCTGCTTCGAGATGGGGGCCAGCGCCGGGCTCAATCAACTTTGGGACCGGTTTCGTTATGTGCTTGGTTCTCAGGCGACATGGGGCGCCGCCGACGCGTCTGTGTCGATCGAGACCGATTGGCATGGCTTGCCCCCGCCGGTTGACGCCGATGTCCAGGTTGTCGAGAGAGCGGCCTGTGACAGAAAGCCGGTGGATCTGACAGAGCCGATGGCGCGCCGTCGACTTCGGGCCTTTGTTTGGGCCGATCAAATCGACCGAATTGTCCGCCTCGAGGCAGCCATTGCGCTTTCGCAAGCTGAGGGCTCAGCGGTTGAATGCAGCGACGCTGTTGCATGGGCATCGTCACGTGCGACCCCCGCTGATGGCGCGGCGACGATTCTGTATCATTCGGTGTTCTGGCAATACATGCCGCCCGAGAGCCAGGCGGCCTTGCGTGCGGTGATCAAGAGCCATGGAGACGCCGCGTCCAAATCGGCGCCCTTCGCCTGGGTTAGAATGGAGCCTCCGCCTGACGATCTCGCCAATATGGAATTGCGGTTGACTCTCTGGCCGGGCGGAGACGAACGCCTGCTGGCCCGCGTTCACCCACACGGCGCGTCTGTCAACTGGCTGGATGCGGGAACAGTCTAATTTTCGGCTATTGGCAGACGGTCCAAAGCCTGCCGGCTGCCTATTCGCCCTCGATCAGGTCGCGCGCCTCTTCCGGTAGCATGATCGGTACTCCGTCTCGTATTGGGTAGGCGAGGCGTGCCGACCGGCTTACGAGTTCTGACTTCTCGCGATCATAGTTTAGCGGTCCGTGTGTAACGGGACAGACCAGAATTTCCAGAAGTTTGGGGTCAAGCTCGATTTTTCTTGTCTCGGGCTCAGTCATGATCGACACTCATTGCATTGATACTGAGGGGTCATCTTCAGACCATTTGCTCCATGCCGCGCCAATTTTCAGAAGCGTGGCCAGCGCTAACCGCCTATCCTCGAATGATCTTACCTCGAGCAGTGCCTGCTTTTCTTCTCTTGTGAAGGGCAGCGCCATGCAGAGGCTGTCGACCAACGAGAAACCAGGCGCCGTATTTACGGCTTCCCAATCGACACCAAGCTGATGGACATCAAGATAGTGGCGAAGTGACGCAAGGAGCGGCATCCGGTCGAATTCGAGCTCGTCGGTTCCGGCTTCCAGGTCACAGGCGAATGCCTGAAAATTCGGTCGCACCTGCCTGTACGGTGTTGTAGCAGATAGTTCCTGATCGACCTGAAATCGGCATACACCGGTCAGGGTGATCAGATATCTTCCATCCGACGTTTCGGAGTAGCCCGTTACTCGCCCGGCGCATCCGACCCCCGCAAGGTGCGGTCTTGCCGGTTCGCCGCCGGGCGTTGTCTGGATCATTCCAATAATATGTGGGCCCGCCAATGCGTCATCGACCATGTTGAGATAACGAGGTTCGAATATCTGCAATGGAAGTAGCATACGCGGCAGGAGCAGCGCCCCATCAAGCGGGAAAACCGGGATGACAGCGGGTAAGTCCGCTGACCTATGAGTGTCGCGTTGCGACATTTTTGGGGTCCGCCGGTTCAGGAAAACAGGATCGAGGAAAGTCGACGACGTCCTTGCCGCGTCAGATCGCTCGTCTGGCCGGCAGCCTCAAATACAGTCAGCAACTGGCTGCGAGCGGCGCCCTCATTCCACTCGCGATCCCGGCCGATCAAATCGAGCAACTGGTCGACAGCGTCGGACAACGCACCCTTGCCGGCCAGGGCTTTTGCCAGTTCGAAGCGGGCTTCGTGATCATCCGCGTTTGACGCAAGGCGACGCTCGAACTCTGCTGTTTCCGAAGGCGCGGCCGCGGCTAGCGCAAGCGCCGCGCGCACGCTCTCCAGGTCGGCGTTCCTGGCGTCAGCCGGCGCCATGGCGGCAATCTCACCCGCGCGCTCCAGGTCGCCTTCAGCGAGATAGCAGCGCGCCAGGCCGCCGATAGCGGCGAGGTTTTCGGGCTCCATCTGCATTACCTGTGCGAATGCCTGGGCCGCGCCGCCGATGTCTCCGAGTTCCAGCGACTCGCGTGCGAGGGCAAGAAGGTCATCGATCTCGGAGTTTCCGGCAGGGCCGATCAGACGGTCGATGAACGCCTTCAATTGGCTCTCAGGGACCGCGCCCATGAAGCCGTCGACCGGTTTGCCACCTGAAAACGCATAAACAGTTGGCACGGATTGAACTCGCAATTGTCCCGCGAACACCGGATTGCGATCAATGTCGATCTTGACCAGCTTGACCGCGCCCTTCGCGGCCCTGACCGCCTTTTCAAGTGCCGGCGTCAGCTGCCGGCAGGGGCCGCACCACGTTGCCCAGAAGTCGACGATTACGGGTTGGGTCTTCGATGCCTCGACAACGTCAGACACGAAGCTGGCGTCGGATCCTTCCTTGATGAGGTCCGAATCCCGGCTAGCGGCGGCGTTCTCTCCGATCAATGACATGAATTCTCCGGCATCACGAATTGTCGAACCTTAACATGGCCATGGCCGAGCCGGGTGGCAACGTGCGGTGACGACTTTATGAGGCGCGGAGTTGCGCAAAGTCGACAACGAAAGGCGATACGCCGATGGACTCCATGAAGCGTTCGAAACCGCGTTTGTCGATCGTCGTTGTTGCCGTGTTGGTTAGCGGATGAAAGTTAATCAATTCCGCGCCGGCCAATTCGGAATCGAGGACGAACGAGACGCGCTTCTCGTTGTCATTGATCAGGGCAAAGGCGGTGACGGAACCGGGTGTCACGCCCAAGGTGGCGAGGAGCAGATCCGGCGAGCCAAACGAAAGGCGGGCTGAACCGATCCGCGCCGGAAGTTTCTTTAGGTCGATCAAGGTCGTGTCGGCGGCTGAAACCAGCCAGAAGCGGTTTTTGGCATCCTTCAGAAACAGATTCTTTGTGTGAACTCCGGTTATTACGGCCTTGATCTCCTCGCCCTCGCCAACCCTGAAGACCGCATCATGTTCCACGGTCGAGTGCCCAATGCCCAGTTGGTCAAAGAATGCAAAAAGCTCTGTGCGGGTTTTCAAGAAAGGGATCCCCGGGAATGCGTTCGAATCAGGCAAACTTTACGCCAAGGCGGCTACCCGGGTAGACATTACCCGTCGGCGCCATTTTCGAGGATAGCGGTGCATGCAGCTTGAATGTTTCCCGATGGCGGTCAGGCCGCCGGACATTGTCCCAGGCAGGCCACAGAGGGCCTGGATGGACGAATTTCTGGGCCGGCACCCTTACCGGTGTCTGCCAATGACCATGGCCAATTCCACGGGATGGGAAATCCTTTGTCCCGTCGGCTTTACGGCTGAATGGAATGGCGGAATCTCGCAGACCGACATCAAGATTACGCCGGACCACCCGTTCCCGAATTTCGGCGATTTCGTGAAAAGCCACTTTTCTCACGGGGTCATTACGTTTCATCCGGGTTACATGTTCCGAACTCCGTTGGGTTGGTCGATGTGGGTCGGCGGGCCGCCAAATCATCTCAAGGATGGAATCCAGCCGTTGGTCGGCCTGGTCGAAACAGACTGGGTGCCGTTTCCGTTTACAATGAACTGGGTGTTCACTCGGCCTGGCCGTGTCCATTTCGCCAAAGGCGAGCCGTTCTGTTTCTTTACGCTGGCGCAGGACAAGCCCCTCGAGGAAGTCAATCTGGTGCAGAAGTCGCTGGATCGCACGCCTGAACTGAAAGGGCAGTACGAGGCCTGGCGCGGCAAACGCGACGAATTCAATGCCCGCCTTTACAAGCGCGATCCCGATGCGGTTCGCGAGGCTTGGCAAAGATACTACTTCAAGGGCGAGATGCCGGATGATGTCGGACCCGCCCCCAAGGCCCATGTCAACAAGCGGCGCATGAAGCCGCTCAAGCTCGGGACCTGACCCTTCCCGCCAACCTGCGACGAGAGCTCGTCGGCGGTCAGATTGACTTGCCGACGCTCTATCCCTATACGACCGCGCTCCGAGTAAGCCGACCCTTCAAGAAGATCTACGCCATGAAAGTCAGAAGTTCGCTCAAGACGCTAAAGACGCGGCACCGCGACTGCAAGCTGGTGCGCCGCAAGGGCCGTCTCTACGTGATCAACAAGACCAATCCGCGGTACAAGGCCCGCCAGGGCTGATCGCCCGCCTGGGCTTGGGGCTAATGGCCCCTTGCCAGGCGCAGAAATTCCTGCCGGGTCCTGGCGTCGTCTCTGATCACACCGGTCAGATGACTTGTCGTGAGGCTCGCGCCCGGCGTGCTTACACCTCGCAAAGTCATGCAGCTGTGTTCGGCTTCGATGACAACCCCAACCCCCTTCGGCTTCAGGACCCCATCAATGGCCCCGGCGATTTCGGCGGTCAGCTTTTCCTGAATTTGCAGGCGGCGTGAAAAACCCTGAACGACCCGGGCCAGTTTAGAGATGCCCACCACCCGGTTGGTAGGGAGGTAGCCAACGTGGGCGCGGCCAAGAACCGGCAGCATATGATGCTCGCAAAAGCTCACGACGCGGATGTCGCGCAAGACGACGAGTTCGTCGTAGCCTCCCACCTCCTCAAACGTTCGCTCCATGTAAGCGCGCGGGTCGTCATCGTAGCCGGCAAACAGTTCCCGATACGAGCGCGCGACCCGAGCCGGCGTTTCGAGCAGTCCTTCGCGATCAGGATCGTCTCCCGCCCACTGGATCAGCGTGCGTACCGCGGCTTCGGCCTCGGATTGGGTTACGGCGTGACGTGTCAATATCTGTTCCTTGGTCGTAAACTCTTTTGTGGACAAGACCGCGCCGACAATGACTCAGGCGATCCGTCACCTTAAGGTCAACGCCCCACCCCCTAAATGCAAGAGACTCTGAACCATGGCCGACGACGCCTCTTCAATCGACACGATCAATGCAACCGCTCAGGGCAAGCTGAAGAGCCTGATCGAGAGGATCGAGCGCCTTGAAGAGGACAAGGCCGCGGTGGCCAACGATCTCAAGGAGGTTTATGCGGAGGCCAAGGGGGAAGGCTTTGACGTCAAGATCGTTCGCAAGGTAGTTCGCCTGCGCAAACAGGATACCGCGAAGCGTCAGGAAGAAGAGGCCTTGATCGACCTTTACATCTCGGCCATCGGAGGCTTGTGAAGCGAACCCAGATAGACTCGCGCACTCTGGCAAAGCGCGCCGCGGTGAACGCGCTGCGGCGCGCAAAACGCGCGGTGTCGCGTGGAGGCGTTGATCTGTCTGTCTGGGAAGGGGAGTTTCTCGATTCGATCGAGACACGCCTGAATACATACGGGCGCGCGTTCGCCGATCCTGAAAAAGGCGCCGCCGGGCAGGCTCTGTCGGTGCTTCAAGGGGTGAAGCTCAAGGAAATCAAGGCGAAGGCCGAGGGACGGAAGATCGGCGGCAAGGCCCGTTTCGGCAGCGCTGGAAAGTCTGCAATCGATGGATGACAGGTCTGGGCGCGATCCGGAACGCGATCGACTGACCGGGAGGATGGCGCGTTTCGCCAGGGTTGGAGCCGGGCTCTCCGGCGCCGCGGCGACCTTCGGCGCCAATGCCCTGTTCAGCGGGGGTGACGCAGAGGCGCGAAATGCGCGGGCGCTCAAGGAGGCGCTTGGACGCTTGAAGGGGCCCCTGATGAAGGTGGCGCAGATGTTCGCTACCGTGCCCGACCTGTTGCCGGTCGAGTTTGCGACACAACTTGCGGAGCTGCAGACGAGCGCTCCGGCAATGGGCCCCTCTTTTGTGCGCCGCAGGCTGTCCGCCGAACTGGGCGCGGACTGGGCCTCACGTTTCGCAAGCTTTGACCTGACACCGTCGGCTGCGGCGTCATTGGGCCAGGTCCACCGGGCAGTTGCGCATGACGGGCGCCCACTCGCCGTAAAGCTGCAGTATCCGGATATGCAAAGCGCGGTGGAGAGCGATCTCAGTCAGCTTCGCGCCCTGCTGGTCCTGGGTCGTCAGGTGTTCGGTGCGGTCGATACGCGTGAGATCGCCATCGAAATTTCAGAACGTATCCGAGAGGAGCTCGACTACGGACACGAGGCGGCGGCGATGACCCTTTACCACCAGTTTTTCGCGGGGCGCGATGATATCGTCGTGCCGCGCGTGGACCCGTCGCTGTCGACAGCCCGTCTCTTGGCGATGGACTGGCTGGATGGGCGGGGACTGCAGACGTTCAAGGATGCAGACCAAGGAACGCGCAACGCCATAGCCGGGAAGTTGTTCGAGGCCTGGTGGACGCCGCTCATCAAGTTGGGCGTAATTCATGGCGACCCCCACCTGGGCAACTACAGCTTTTCAGACGACGCCACGCGGCTCAATCTGCTCGATTTTGGTTGCGTTCGGGTATTTCCCCCGTCGTTTGTCGGGGGGGTGGTTCGGCTGTTCCGCGCAATGATCGAGGGCGATCGGGAGGGCGAGGCCGAGGCCTATCGCGCCTGGGGGTTCAAGGAGCTCAGCAACGACCTGATCGACGTCCTCGGTATCTGGGCAAGGTTCATCTATGGCCCGCTGCTCGATGATCGTGTCCGCACGGTCGCCGACGGGGTGAAGCCCGGCGAGTACGGTCGGCGCGAGGCGTTTCAGGTAAAGCGGGCCCTGGAGGAGAAGGGCCCGGTGACAATCCCGCGTGAGTTCGTGTTCATGGACCGGGCTGCTATCGGCCTTGGCTCAGCATTTCTTCATCTGTCGGCGGAACTGAATTGGCGACGCCTTTTCGAAGCCTCCCTTGCGGGTTTTTCCGAGGAAGCACTGGCAAATCGGCAAGCTGGTGCTCTACGGGAAGCTGGCCTCGTCTGATTGCCACCCATCCCGCCCGCCTGTTCTTGCCTTGCGAATTTTCGGCCGCTCGCTAGTCAGTGGACGAGTCGGTGTCGCCGACGCGCGTGATTTCCAGGAACAGAATGGCTGACGACGAAGTTCTTGATGATGACGAGCCGGTCAGGCTGCAGCCTGGCATGCCTCCAGAAATGGCTGCGCCGCTTGCGCGTTTCAAAGGAACCGAGCCGGAGCGCCCGGAGTGGTTCAGCGCCGCGCTCGCCCAGGAGCCCGAGCGACGTCTGGTTCCCGTCAATGGGGCCAACATCGAACTCCTGACCTGGGGGCAGGTCGGTAAGCCAGGGCTGATTCTGGTTCACGGCAATAGCGCGCATGCCGATTGGTGGAGTTTCATTACCCCGTTCTTTGCGGATGACTATCGCGTCGCGGCGTTGTCATTGTCTGGCATGGGCGGCTCGGACTGGCGGGAAGCTTATAGTTTCGAAATATTTGCCGATGAGATTTACGCGTGCGCCAGGGCGGCGGGGCTTTATGAAGCTTCCGCGCCACCGATCTACATCGGCCACTCGTTTGGCGGTTCGCAGGTCTACTACTCGGCCGCCAGGTATCCAGAGAGAATGCGGGCCTGCATTCTTGTCGACACCGGTTTCGGGACGCCGCCCACGCCCGAGCAAATCGCGGAATGGGAAAGACAGGAGCGCGGGGCGGGGCGGCCTGGTGGTCGCTGGCGTGGCCCGCATCGAACGCAACCCAATCGAATCTATACAACCCTGGAGGAAGCCCTGACCCGCTTCAGGCTGATGCCCCCGCAGGTCCCGGGCAATTTGTATGTCGCCGACCACATAGCGCGGCACTCGCTGAAGCGGACGCCGATGCCGGATGGCAATGGTGAGGGCTGGACCTGGAAATTCGATCCGTTTCTCTGGAGCAAGCTGGATCGATCCGCGATGGAGGCGATCGACAATTCCCATGCGGCCCCATTGGCCCACATCTGGGGCGACCGATCGGAAATCATACGCCGTCACGGGCAGTCGAGCCAGGGCAAGGACTTTCTGCCCCATGACGCGCCCCGCATCGTGATTCCCGATAGCGAGCATCACATCATGGTTGATCAACCCCTCGCGCTTGTCTCCGCTTTGCGCACATTGCTTGCTGTTTGGCCGTAGAGGGCAGCGGCCGACTTGAGCCCGCTGTCGCCCTAGTGTAGCACGCGTCGCAGACAAACTTTTGCCACAGCCAGGAGACCCGCGCCCATGGACGCGTCCGCTTCCGAATATCATCATGGTGACCAGGATTCGTCCGCGCACGTAGCGACATACGAAGCCTTCATGTCGCTGTCCAAGTGGGGCTCGCTAGTGATCAGCGTTGCGATCCTGATGTTTTCGATATGGTTCTGCACGGACGCGGGCTTCGCGGCCGGTCTGATTTCCGGCGTGGTCCTGTTGGTCCTCGGGATCGTGTTCCTGAGATCCAAGCCCGACACCGGCCAGTAAGCCGCGAGCGCCCATGCCCCTCATCGCCGTGACCAAGGAACGATATGCGGGTGAAACCCGCGTGGCCGTGACGCCTGACGCGATAAAGAAGCTTGTCGGCATGGGGCTGTCGGTTGTCGTCGAGGCCGGCGCCGGTGTCACCGCGTCTATCTCGGACGCGGAATATTCCGCCGTCGGCGCGGCGATCGCTCCCGACCTGGTGAGCACACTCAAGGACGCCGATGTCCTTCTCAAGGTGCGCAAGCCGACGGACGATGAGATAGCCGCCCTGAAGCCCGGGACCGTGGTTGTCGGCCTGTTCAACCCGCATCAGGATCCGGCCCTGGTCGGAGCGCTCGCCGCGAAGGGAGCGACTGCATATGCAATGGAGTTCGTTCCCCGGATCACGCGGGCCCAGGTGATGGACGCATTGTCGAGCCAGGCAAATCTGGCGGGGTATCGCTCCGTCATTGAGGCAGCCGAGGCCTATGGCCGGGCCATGCCGATGATGATGACCGCCGCGGGAACGATCGCCCCGGCAAAGGTGTTCGTCATGGGGGCCGGGGTCGCCGGCCTGCAGGCGATCGCTACCGCGAGGCGCCTGGGTGCGGTTGTCAGCGCGACCGACGTCCGGCCGGCCGCCAAGGAGCAGGTCGAATCTCTCGGCGCGAAGTTCATCGCTGTTGAAGATGAAGAATTCAAAGCCGCTGAAACGGCGGCCGGCTACGCCAAGGAAATGAGCCCCGAGTATCGGGCAAAGCAGGCCGCGCTGGTCTCGGACCATATTCGCAAACAGGATATCGTCATCACGACCGCGCTGATTCCTGGTCGGCCCGCGCCGCGCCTTGTCAGTGGCGAACAGGTGGCCTCGATGAAAAGCGGTTCCGTGATCGTCGACCTGGCGGTCGAACAGGGCGGAAACGTCGAGGGCTCCCGCATTGATGAGGTTGCACTTGTCGGCGGGGTGAAAATCGTCGGCATCGGAAACCTTCCCGGTCGGATCGCCGCGGACGCTTCCTCGCTTTACGCGCGAAACTTGCTGGCTTTCGTTGGTCTCATGGTGGGGAAGGACGGACAGTTCACCCCGGACGTGGATGACGAAATCCTGAATGCCGCTCGCATCACACGTGGCGGGGCCGTGGTGCACGATGCCTTGAAGGTCGCCTAGGGAGCGCTTGATGGACGCTGTTGATCCCACTATTTTTCGGCTGGCGATATTCGTGCTGGCAATTTTCGTTGGATACTATGTTGTCTGGAGCGTTACGCCCGCCCTGCACACGCCGCTGATGGCGGTGACCAACGCGATATCTTCGGTGATCGTCGTCGGAGCGTTGCTGGCTGCGGCCGCCCATGTGGGATCAGGCAGCTCCGGCTGGATTTCGAAAGGAGCGGGTGCGTTTGCCGTGGGCCTGGCCAGCGTCAATATCTTTGGCGGATTTCTGGTGACCCAGCGAATGCTCGCCATGTATCGCAAGAAGGACCGGGCAAAGTGATCGGGCGCTGCTCGTCCGCCGCCGGATACCCTGAAATGGCAATCCTTATCGTGAGCGTGAGGTCATGAACGCCAACATCGCGTCACTGCTTTATCTCGCCTGCGGCGTACTGTTCATCCTCGCATTGCGGGGGCTTTCCAGTCCGGTGACCAGCCGTCGCGGGAACCAGATGGGGATGGCCGGAATGGCGATTGCCGTCGGCGTCACGCTGGCGACGCTTTGGTCAACCGGTATGCTGGACGCAATAACCGTCGGCCTGATCGGGGCCGGCGTGGTGGTCGGCGGCACGATTGGCGCGATTATTGCCCGGCGAGTGGCCATGACCGCCATGCCGCAACTGGTGGCGGCCTTTCACTCTCTGGTGGGACTTGCGGCGTGTATGGTTGCGGTCGCCGCGATCTACTCGCCTGCCGCGTATCACATTGACGAGGGGGGCGGCATCAAGCTGGAAAGCCTCATCGAACTCGCCGTGGGGCTCGCAATTGGTGCGGTTACGTTCACCGGATCGCTGATCGCCTTCGCCAAGCTTAATGGCAATATGTCCGGCGCGCCGATCAAGCTACCGGCCCGGCACACTTTGAATGTGGCCATCGCCCTGGCGATCGTTGCGCTGATCGTTCTCCTCGTCATGAGCGGGGGGCATGCGCTATTGGCATTCTGGGGGATTTTCCTGCTTGCCCTGATCGCCGGGGTCACCCTGATCATCCCGATCGGCGGCGCCGATATGCCGGTCGTGATATCGATGCTCAACAGCTATTCCGGCTGGGCGGCGGCGGCGCTTGGCTTCACACTTGCCAATATCACGTTGATCATCACCGGCGCGCTCGTCGGCTCATCAGGCGCCATTCTGAGCTACATCATGTGCAAGGGCATGAACCGGTCCTTCGTCTCGGTAATCCTGGGCGGCTTCGGCGGAGAAACCGATGCCGCGACGGGTGTGGTCGAGACCCGGCCCGTAAAGCAGGGCTCCGCGGACGACGCGGCGTTCATCATGAAGAATGCCTCGAAAGTGATCATCGTACCGGGGTACGGAATGGCCGTCGCACAGGCGCAGCACGCGCTACGTGAAATGGCCGACCGGCTCAAGGAGGAGGGCGTTGAGGTCAAGTATGCCATCCACCCGGTGGCAGGCCGCATGCCCGGCCACATGAACGTGCTGCTGGCCGAAGCGAACGTTCCCTATGACGAGGTGTTCGAACTCGACGACATCAACTCGGAGTTCGCAACCGCCGACGTCGCCTTTGTCATAGGCGCAAACGACGTCACCAATCCGGCCGCGAAGACCGACCCCAAGAGTCCGATCTTCGGGATGCCGATCCTTGACGTTGAAAAGGCCCGCACCGTTCTTTTCGTCAAGCGCGGGATGGGATCAGGCTATGCCGGCGTGGAGAACGAGCTGTTCTTCCGCGACAACACGATGATGCTGTTCGCCGACGCCAAGAAGATGGTCGAGGGAATCGTCAAGGCGCTGTAGTAGCGGCCAGCCGTTTCCGTTGCTCGGTTTAGTCAGGCCGAAACTTCTTCGGAATGGCGGCAACCTGATCTGGCGTCAGCTTTGTAAGCGCCTTCGCGATAAGCGGTTCGGTGAAGCCGTGGTCGTCGGAAAGCTTTAGATCAAGATCTATTGCCGAGCAGATACTGGAACTGCCACGGACGATGGACACCAGATGCATGTTTGGGGCGCTCAGCATCGGTGAGCCGACGCTTAGATCAACACGGTAGACATCGTGCAAATTCACCCCCAGATAGATGACATCGGGGCTCGGCGACTTCCAACCTTGCCATTGGGTGACGAAGAAGCAGTTGTTGGTTGTGGCGGAGGCGGCGGCGGCTTCCGGGACAAACCCTGATAGCGAAAGCGCAGAGGCGATAAGGCCAATGCAAAACAATTTTTTCGGGTAGGACATGGTTTCCTCATCGCTGTCGTCCCCACTGCAAGATGGGTTCCGCCGCCGGGTTTGTCAAATGATGGCAGTAGTCTCGACCGTGGTCCGAGCTGGCGGGCGCCGCGCGTGACGCTTGACCTCGTTTCGACGCTGGTGGCCCACTATGGCTATTATGTCGTGTTTTTTTCGATCCTCGTCGCCAGCGCCGGGATTCCGTTACCGGCGGGGGAGCTTCTGATCGCCGCCGCTATCTATGCATCGCATACCCATCGGCTGGACATTGTCGTGCTGGCGAGCGGCGCGGGCGTGATGGCTCTCGCCGGCGGGGTGATTGGCTACGGTGTCGGGCGCTCGGTCGGAGCGGCCTCGCTGGCGCGTTATGGCGGGGCAATTGGCCTCGGACCCTCCCGGTTGAGGCTTGGTCAATATCTGTTCCTCACGCACGGCGGAAAGATCGTATTCTTTCTGCGGTTTGTCGCGCTGCTTAGCCCGTTCGGCGGCCTGCTTGCGGGGGTAAATCGCATGCCCTGGATCCGCTTCGTCGTCGTCAACACATTTGGCGCGATCACCTGGGCCATCAGCATGGCCGCCGGCGGCTACATGTTCGGTGCATTGTTCTCGTCGGTGGGAAGACCTGTCGGACTCGCGGCGCTCGCACTGGCGGCGGTAATGGCGTTCGGGACCCTGATCTATTTGCATCGCCAGGGCGCGAGTCTGCAGGCCAAGGCCGACGCCATGCTGTCTGGAGACCGAGGCGTCTGAGCCGGGAGCTCGCCGCCAACCCACCTGGAAACGGATGTGAGATCCGTAGGATTGGGGACGCAATGCGTTCCCGCACGCCGATCGCAACCCGGATCAACGTTGCCGGGGCCCAGGAGCGGATTGACGAAAATTAACGTTGCGCCGCAGCATTTCCGGTTGCGGGTGCGAGGATGGCTTCCTATTTAAACATTGTTAACATGAAAGAGGAGATTGTCTCATGTTCGCAGCGATTTTCGTTGTAGGAACGTTCGGCGCTATTTTTGCTACTTTGCGGGCGGCATAGCGTGTGCACATCCGGAGCCAAGGCTTCGACCGAACGGGCGTTCGACCTAAAGATATTGTAGGGGGTCGGACGCCCTACGGTCCTACTTGCACCAGCGCGCGGATTCTCGGGATTACCGGCAATCTATTACTTTAATGTCGGGATAGCGGAAATTTCTATGTTGGCCGCCGGCGCCGCACGCTGATAAACGGCGCTGCAATATTCGCGGACCTTTACCTACCTCAACCCATAGGCCTTGCGCACCAACCGCCGCGGTGGCTTCGAGTTGTCGGCATGCCATTCAGACGCACTCTGTGACGCTGTGACGCCGGCCATCATTTCTCAATCGGGCCGACTGGGCGCAAGAGCCACGATGGACTACACATTTTATGCAGTTTCTCAGCGGCAAGGCATAGATCATTGGCGTCAACCCCCCTGGGATCCGATTCGCCGGTGAGACCGCGACGTCGTCGCCGCACACCGGATGAAGCGCGCAAGGAGGCCCTGGCGAGCGCCCGTGCATTGCTGCAGGCGGGTGGTCCTACCGCTGTGACGTTGAAGGCGGTGGCGGACGACATCGGCGTTACACACGTAAATCTCATCCACCATTTCGGCTCCGCGGCCGGGCTGCAGTCGGCGCTGATGGCGACCATGGTCCGGGAGCTGACAGACAGGCTCGCGGCCGCCGTCGTGCATCTGCGGTCAGCGGAAGGAGCCCCGCGCGCGCTCGTGGACAAGGTGTTTGACGCCATGGACATGGGTGGCGCTGGACGGCTGGCCGCCTGGTTGGCCCTGGTGCAGGACGCACGGCATCTCGAACCGGTACAGGCCGCGATCAGCGACCTGGTCCTGGCAATTCACGAGAAGTTTCCCGATGAAGGCGCCAACAAACTGCAGCGCATCCAGCGCGCGGTGCTTTTCATAGCCCTCTGCGCTTTTGGCGACGCGGTCGTTGGCGGTCCCCTGCGCGCGTTGTTGGACCAGTCCGACGATGTTCCCCGCGAAATCGTCGCGCGGTTGCTCGTGGGATTTCTCGATCAACCCGCCCTGTAAGGCGCGCCTGTCTCAGGTCCGAATGGAACCATTTGAGCCTTAAAACCCTAGCGACCTTTGAACTCCGCGGGCCGTTTGGCGAGAAAGGCAGCGACGCCCTCCCGGAAATCTTCGGTCTTGCCGGCGGTACGCTGCGCCTGGCGCTCACGATGCAGTTGTGCGGCCCAATCAGAATCCATCGACGCCCACAGGGTCTGCCGGCTCAGTCCGAGCGATGCCGGGCCCTCGGCTAGCGCGCGCGCCAGGGTCATGGCGGTCGACATCAGATCCGCGTCCGGGACAACCCGATTGACGAGGCCCCAATCGAGGGCCTGGGCCGCGGGCACGCGTTCGCCAAGCAAGGCCATTTCCATCGCGCGCGCCTTGCCGATCATCCGAGGCAGCAGATACGTCGAGCCTCCATCGGGGACGAGGCCGATGCGTCGGAAAGCCTGCAGGAAATAGGCGGACTCGGCGGCGACGATCAGGTCGCCCAACAAGGCAAGCGAACAGCCAACGCCCGCGGCGGCGCCGTTGACGGCCGTGACCATCGGCACCGGCATCTCGCGGATATAGGTAACCAGCGGATTATAGACGGTTTCCAGTCCGGCGCCGGCGTCGGGCAGGCCGTCACCGTCGAGCTTGCCGCCGCCAGGACCGGCCTGAAGGTTGGCGCCGGAGCAGAAGCCGCGCCCCTCGCCGGTCAGCACTATGGCCCGCGCCGCTTCCTCGCCAACCGCGGCCTTCTTGAAGGCCTCCAGCAGTTCAGCCGCGAGGTCCATGCCGGCGGCGTTCATCGTGGTGGGATCGGCGAGTGTAATGATGGTGATGGCGCCCTCGCGCGCCACCTTGATCTTCTGATAGCTCATGGGTCGTCCTCCGCTGGGGCCGTTAATCTTTGTCTCTACCTAGGGGGTCGCTTACCCTAAGGTCGTCAAGCCCGCCAGGAAAGGTGGAGCGGCATTTCTATGCCGGAGTTAGCGCTGTATGGCGGGGTGAATCGTTTGTGTAGGAGCCGCCATGGACCTTGAAGGCATTGTGAATTTCCGGGACTTCGGCGGCATGCCGGGGGCCGACGGGCGATCGGTTCGTCGTGACGTTCTTTTCCGCTCCGGGCACCTTGCGAGCGCGACGGAGGCTGACGTCCGGCGATTGGAGGAGCTCGATTTCTCGCTGTTCGTCGATCTGCGCCGGCCTCCCGAGCGCGTGCGCGATCCGGCGCGCAGGCCGGAGGCGCCCCGCGCAAAGCTCATAGAACACCAGGGGCCGACTGAAAACGCGGTGGCCCCACACCTGGCGTTCCTGTCGGAACCCGGCGCAACACCGGAACGTGTGACCGAACAGATGATCGTGGGCTACCGCTACTATCCTTTCGATCCCCACTACGTTGCCGTCTACCGCGACTATTTTCCGCGTTTGGCCAGTCTGGATGGCCCGGTGCTGATCAATTGCCACGCCGGCAAGGACCGCACGGGCTTCCTTTGCGCGCTGACCCTGCACGTGCTGGGTGTGCCTCGCGATTATATCTTCGATGACTATCTGGCCACCAATCGACACAACCGCGCGGATGACCGCCTGACGGAAATGGCGGCGCAGTTCGAAGCCAACCATGGCCACAGGCCTTCAGACGCGCTCCTTCTGCGCATGATGTCGGTTGATGAAGTATACCTTGAGGCAGCGTTCGACGCGATCGCGGAAACGCACGGCGACACCAACAGCTACCTATCCGAGGTCGTAGGCCTCGGACCGAAATTGCGGGACCGCATCAGGGCGCGCCTTCTGGAATAAAACTCCTGGTGGAGCCGTGGGGAATCGAACCCCAGACCTCCTCATTGCGAATGAGAAGACATAGAGTTTCCCAAGGTTTCTGGACGTATCTTGCACGATATAAATCGTCGTAAAAACAAATAGTTCCGTCGATGTCGGTTTTTCGACGCTTCCTCGAGTTTCGCCCGCGTGGTATCAATATGGTACCGGAAGTGATTGGTGCTTCGGTCGGAGCGATGCCATGGCGGATACGAAAACGGCCCGCATTACAAAGAGGGTAGTGGAGGCCGCCGCCGCGCCGGTGACCGGCGAGGCCAGGATCTGGGATGGCGACATCAAGGGCTTTTTCCTCCGCGTCTATCCGACGGGGCGGCGGGTCTATGCGCTGAAGTACCGGCAGGGAACCGCCCAGAGAGTCATGACGATCGGGACGCATGGATCTCCGTGGACGCCGGAGAACGCCCGGAATCGGGCGCGCGAAGCGCTGGAGACAGTCCACCGGGGCGAGGACCCCGCCGCGGAAAAGCGGAAGGCGAGGGAGGCGTTGACGGTCAAGGAGCTGATCGAGACCTACGTGACCGACGGTCCCGCCACCAAGCTCGACAAACGCGAATCGACCTGGGTCGACGACGCCTCGAATCTGCGATGTCACATCGAACCCCTGCTCGGCCGACGGCCGGCGTGCGCGGTGACCTCGGAGGAAGCGGCCAGAGCGATCAGCGACATCGCCGCCGGCAGGACCGCGACGTCCGCGGTCAAGAGTGGAAAGAAGCGTGGCCGCATCGTCGTGAAAGGCGGAGAAGGGGTGGCGAGGCGAACCAAACTCACGGCCGCGGCGATGTTCGCTTGGGGATTGGACCACAATCGGATCAAGGGCGAAAATCCATTCTCAAAGGTGAAGCTCTCGGCGCCGTCCACGAAGGAGCGATTCCTCAGCCGCGAGGAGGCGTTGCGACTCTTTGCGGCGCTCACCGATCTTGAAGCTGAAGAGAGGATCGGCACAACGTTCGCGGATGCCATCCGGCTCCTCCTCCTGACGGGAGCCAGGAAAACGGAAATCCTGGGCCTCAAGTGGAGCGAGGTGGACTGGGAGTGGAGTCAACTGAGGCTGCCCCCTGAACGAACAAAAGCCGGAGGTAAAACGGGTGTGAGGCGGATCACCATATCGCCGCCAGCCTCCGAAATCCTAGAGCGCCGCCAACGGGCTCACAACGAGTTGGGCGAATTCGTCTTCCCGGCCAAATCAAAGGCTGGACACGCGATTGCGATTCGTCGGCCGTTCCTCGCCGCCTGTAAAAGAGCCGAGCTTACCGATGTCCGGGTCCACGATCTCAGGCATTCGTTCGCGAGCTTCGCTGTGGCCGACGGCGCCAGCCTCTTCCTCGTCGGAAAGCTTCTTGGCCACGCAAGCACGCGCACGACGGAACGCTATGCCCACCTGTCGGGCGACCCGCTCCTTGGCGCCGTGACATCGATCGGACGGGTCCTCGTGCCGGAACCGGCGGAACCTGCGGACGGAACGAAAAAGAATGAGCACGAGAGCGATTTCGTCTGCTTGTGACTCATTGCTTCCGTTGGGAACGTCCGCCCCCGGGCGGGGAGGGATGACACTTCCTAGGGGAGTCAGACCCCCACCTTCCCTAAATCGTAGGTGAATTTCCAAACTCGGCTCTTCGTAATCGCGCCGAACGCTCGAAGTTCACGCCTACATGAACAGGCGATACGGATACACGTTTCTCGGCAAGTCCGGCACGTTCGCGATCGTGCGCGCCAAACGCTGCGAATACCGAATGCTCACGGGCACCGGGTCGTAAAGAGCGTCGTTGTTCCAATCCATTTTGGTAAGCGCAAGCGCCTCGAACGCGGTGATTTCGAGTGGCCCACTCCCGGCATGACGCACGAGCTGCAGGGGGCGCGGGATACTCTTCTTCCCCTGATAGTAGTCGCCGGTCGTCGAAACCTCGGGTGCGTTGCCGGCAACCCAGACGAGTGCCGAATTGCCGGAACGCACCACCATCGTCCCACGCGGAACGGGATAGTTCGATGGCCGGGTGGGCGCCGCAGCCCTCGCGGAAGGCCGCGGTGTGCCTCGGGCAGGCGGCTGGGTCGGCGGGCTTGTTCGATCGCGCCCACATCGCCCCGAGCGCACGTTCATCACCCCCAAGATCCGGATCGTCTCGGTCCTCGGCGTCCAAGGCGCGGGATGTGTCGGCGCCGCGGAGGATGGCTTGCGTGTAGGTGTGTGGCGTCGAATGGGAGCGGAGGATCACCTCGCGTGCGGCCAGAGCGCCCGCAAGAAGAGCCACCAGGACGCCCAATGCGATCAGCAGGAG